>CAVEVQ010000024.1:27457-39849 GCA_963619325.1 Bacteroidaceae bacterium
CGATTATGTTAGCAAGCACTCTGGCATATAAATACGGTAAAGATGTTGTGGCTTTAGATTGTGATACCTACCAACAGTCTATGTCTCAATGTCGTGTTGACGATATCGAGATGATTAAGCCTTACGAACGTGAAAACGAAAACGGAGAGAAAGAAATGATGGTGGAGCAGTACACGATGTACAATGCCTTCATTCAGCAGCAGAAAAAGATGTATGAGATTGTGAAATGCAGTGAAGATGTCAACGCCATCATGGATGTCCTTGATAAACGCGAGGCGAACGGGGTGGAATATGTTTTCCTTGATCTTCCGGGACATGTCGCAAATGAGGATAATTTTAAAATCGTTTCCCTCTGCGACGTGGTGTTCGTTCCATTCACTGTTTCTAAGTTTGTCTTTTCTTCTAATTACAGTTTCGCTAAGACGGTACATGACAAGGTGCTTCCTGCTGACTGTCAGTTGAACGAGATGTATGGTTTTTGGAATCGTTATGACGCCTCTATTCGTCAGCAGCTTTATGCGAAATTGAACGAGAAGCTGGCTAATGATTTGCCTAATATGAAAATGCTAAGCAACAAAATAGCGGAGACGAGTGCTTTTGAGAATGAAAAATGCAAGAGTACTATTCTGCCTCCTTTCGCCCAGCAATGGAAGTACGGAAATATCGGAGAAACTTTGACAGAGATGTGTAATATTATAACGAAGGAGTGATATGGCGAGAAAAATAGCTGGCAATATAAATGCTCTCGACTCAATGGTTTCTAACGTTACGACGAGATTGGAACAGAATACGTCCGAGAAGTCGCAACCTCAGGAAACACCTCAGAAAAACGAAGTCGCTCCCCAAAATGAGGAGGTTGATGTTCCTGCCGTGCCTACTGTTGAAACGCCCATAGAGGTCGATGCCGAGACAAAGGTTGAGGGGGAAAAAGCAGAGATGGCTGAGGAAGTAACACCTTCTCCAAAAGAGGAAGAGCAGAAAGCTGAAGAAAAGGAAGAAGCGACGTCTCAACCGAAGGAAGCGAAGAAGCCCATTGAACGCAAGAAGAAAACGAGGCGCTCTGTGATGATTGGCGGCGCAGATTTTGATGAGAAGAGGGTTCGTGAGTTTAAACGTGTCGCTATCATGCGTCCGATTGAGATGATGGAGAACAATGGTACTTTCAAATCAATGCTCCTTCCTGAGTCTGTCTATGAACCGATTCGCCGTTTGGCTCAGTGTAACAAATCAATCACGGCAACCACTATTGTCTCTAATCTTATCCTTGATTTTGTTAAGGAGTATGAGGATATCATTAGCAAGATGGAAGAAGAATATAGAAGGAACAAGGAATGATATGGGGTTTACAAACGAGAATATGCCATAAAGAGTGAATAAGATGTGTATATCTATTTGCATACCGATTTTTAACCATGATTCTACAAGTTTGGTTAGAGTTTTGGCGAAGCAGTGTTCATCTGCGTCTATCGAGTATGAAATATTAGTCATTGACGATTGTTCGCAGCTCTTTAGGGAGGAGAACCGTAAGACTGCGGGAATACCGGGCGTAAAGTATTTCGAGCAAGATAAAAATTTAGGTCGCGCTGCTGTCAGAAATCTTTTGGCCCAAAAGGCTCAGTATGATTGGCTTCTTTTCTTGGATTGTGATGCCATCTTGTTGGACGATGCTTTTGTGGTACGTTACGTCAAGGAGATAGAGGAGAGCAAGGCGGATGTAGTTATCGGTGGTTATCGGTATTCAGATAAAAAACCTTCTGATTCAACGCTTTATCTTCGTTGGCTTTATGGGAAAAGAAGAGAGGAGAGAAACATAGAGACGAGAAATCAACGTTCTCACTGCTCATTTTCTTCTTTCAACTTTATGGCAAAAAAGAGTGTTTTCGATAAAGTGAATTTTGATGAATCGCTCCGTAAATATGGTCATGAAGACACTCTTTTTGGATGGCTGTTGAAACATAACGGATTCAAAGTGATTCATATAGACAATCCTGCACGTCAGGTGGATTTAGACTCTACCGATGTTTATCTTCGAAAACTTCACGATGCGGCAGAGAATCTTTGGACGATATATAAAAATGTGGATGACCCCATGGATTTTGTCAAGGATGTGAAGGTGCTTCGTTGCTTTGAATGGTTGCGTAAAAATCACCTTTTGAAACTTGTCTATTGGACTTTGAGACTTATAAAACCATTGATTCTGAGAAATTTAGAGTCAAACTCCCCGAAGATTTTCTTTTTGGATTTGTATAAGTTAGAGCGACTTTGTTTTGTTTCGTCAGAGGATTTAGAAGCTGGGAGAAATAAGAATTAATGAAGTGAGAAAATATTTGGCCATATTAATTTCAATCCTTGTTTCTGTGTCCGGAATGTCGCAGAGAAGCCAAGGAGGTTTTCCAATGCCTGAGAAATTGCCTCTCAAGGGTGGGGTGTTGAAGAGTATTGTAGACGAGTGGGTGGAGATGCCTCTTTTTGATATGTCGATGGTGCAGAGAGATTCGTTGCAGTTCCGGATAGGAGGTTTGCAGTTTGCTCATCCTTTTGCAGTTGATCTGACGCCTGAAAATTCGGGAGTTACCTCTACTTTAGAGGATGGTACGAAGGTATGGCGGTTGAAGATACGTTCTCTAAACGCATTGTCTGTCAATTTGATATTTAACAAATTTCACTTGGAGGGAGAATCCAAGGTTTTCTTGTATGATCCTGAGAGAAAGAATGTGTTAGGTGCGTTTACTGCAGCCAATAATCGGGAAGACAGCATTTTCGCAACGTCTCCTATTGATGGGGACGAGATTGTTGTGGAGTACGTTGAGCCGAAGGGTTCGTCGGGGGTTTTGTCTGTCGGAAATGTGAATCATGCCTTTCGAGATTTTCGTTCGTTGCCTTCGTTTGGAAGGTCTGCTTCTTGTTTGCAGGATGTCAGTTGTGTCGAGGGTGTCAACGATGAGTCTCGTCGTAGTGTAGCTATGTTGATGATTAACGGCTCGAATATGTGTAGTGGCTCGTTGGTAAACAATTCAAGTGGGGATGGTACGCCTTATTTCCTGAGTGCAGCCCACTGTTTCTCATTGATATCGGCAAATAAAACAAATGCGGAGTTGGCGACTACATGCGTTTTGTATTTTAACTATGAGTCGCCTCATTGCTTTAGTAATATTCAGGGGACGCTGGAGATGAGCGTTTCTGGGTCAACTTTGGTGGCGATGCAGAGTAGTAATGATATGTTGTTATTGAAGTTAGATGAAAAACCGCCGTTAGAATATAACACCTACTATTCAGGGTGGAACACCTCTGAATCTGTTGCAGTGGGTGTCTATACGGTGCATCATCCGCAGGGGGACGTCAAGAAATATACGAAATCGACCGTGGCGCCTGTAAAAGGAACTTTCACGAGTTCTTCTGTCGATCTTTCGTCTAATGTTCATTGGATTGTGAAAGGATGGGAGAATGGTGTTACGGAGGGGGGATCTTCGGGTGCACCTCTTTTCGATAGTAATGGCCGAATAATTGGTTCATTGACGGGCGGTTACGAACCGTCAGGTTGTGATGAGGAGAATCGGGATGCATTCTACCGAATCAACACAGTGTGGACAAGTAGGATAAAAACAAAGGCGTTGAGTCCTTTCCTTGACCCTAATAACTCAGGTGTTGTATCTATGGATGGTGCGGAACCATACGAATATCATTGCAGTCGAATCACGAATTACGAGGTTGGAACAGAACTATATGAATCTAACAAGGACGAATATGTAGCAGGCAATAATTCGTTAGGTATCTGTGAGTATGCGGAGCGATATAAAACAACAGGAGGAACTCTCTATGGAGTCTTCTTCATTCCTGAATATGGAAAATACAGTGAAGAGGACGAGGTGATGATGAATGTCTATTCGGGGGAAGATAAGCCAGAAAAACTACTCTATCAGCAGCGTGTGCGAGTTACAGACACTCATTATTCTGGGTCTTCGTTCCTTACGGAAGAGCCTTCGTATTACCTTTCTCGTGAGTTTTACCTGCATTTCGATACGCCGGTCCCTGTGGATACCGTTTTCTTCGTCTCTGTCTCTGTTCCAAAATCTCCTAAGAACGCTTTCGGAATCTATGCGACAAAAGGTAATTCAATAAATACGGCATTTTTCGAACAAGACGGAGAATGGAAACCTTTTACAAAGCATCCGATTATGGAGTCTGCTTCATCTTTAATGATAGATCCGCAGCTGCTTCCTCACAAATTTAGCGACATAAAGGAGGTCGAAGCAGAGCCTAAGTTGAAGGTTTATCCTAATCCAACACAGTCTGAAATAACTTTGTCCTTCTCTGAAAGGCCTTGTAAGGTTTGTGTTTATAATCTGCAAGGAGTCTCATTTGATTCTTTTATTGCAAATGATTTAATTTGTAATATAGATGTAAGAAATTATCCTCAGGGTATCTATATTGTGGAGGTACGATATAGGAATGGAATAGAAAAAGTAAAACTTTTGAAACAGTAAATAGACGTGACGGAAAAGCAGATTCTACGAAAGGAAGTCAAGAGAAAGGTGAATCTTTTGACGGAGGAACAACGTTATTATCAGTCTTCTATCGTATTCAGGAGGATAGAGGATTCTCCTATTTTTCAACAGGCAAGAGTGGTTTTTTCTTTTTGGTCTTTGTCTGGCGAGATTCCAACACATTCTTTCAACGAGCGTTGGTTTCAAGAAAAGAAAATCATATTGCCGGTGGTGGTTGGTGATGATTTAGAACTCCGTCAGTATCAGGGATTTGATCAGATGCGTAAAGGTGCTTTCAATATTTTAGAACCTGTTGGAGAAAGCCTTTCTGATATGTCGGAGATTGATTTTGCTATTATTCCAGGTTTGGCGTTTACTATAGAGGGTCATCGCCTGGGTCGTGGACGGGGTTTTTATGATCGTTTACTTCCTCAGTTGAGTTGTCGTAAGATAGGGGTTTGTTTTGATTGTCAGATAGTTGAAAGTTTACCTTTGGATCCGTGGGATGTTCCTTTGGATGGTGTGGTCGCTGCAGTAGATGGTGTCCAATCTGGCATCTAAGGCATTTGCCAAGGTCGCAGTATTGTGTTTTCAACTCAATGATGGCTTGAGATGTGAAAGCATCGTTGCTCAGCAGGTCGAGATGTTTCCATCCCTCTACGATGTTGTTTTTTTCTGGCGGAATCATCTCTAATAATTGCAATGTGTCGTCTTGCGCCAATTCATCACCTTTTAGTCCGTAATATGCAAATTTTATAGGTATTACAACGTTGATTATCAGACTATTAATGGCTGATGAAGTTAGTGATTTATTCTTCTTTGATGATTCTTTCCCGAAACGGTAGTGAGTGTCCCAGAAAGGCGATGCCGCGCAGTGAAGTAAGTTCCTTATAGTAGTAAGGTCTTCTGTCTCAATGATTTTAGAGAATAGGTGTTCTGAATGGTGAATCATAGAAGCCAACTGCGCCAGGCGAATATGAGGAAAGTTGGATGGGCGCATCTTGGAGAATTTCCAAAGATTGGCATTGATGGGTGTCAGAGAAAATTTTGCTTGTAGATGTCTGAAACTCTGTATTAAAGTCCGTTCGTAGGGTTCGTCCGAAGAGGAAGGTAACAGACCCGCTTGACCAAAGAGCAGTGCCTCTATGTTGATGAGGTTGCTCTTCTCTTTTGCTATATAGTTGAGTGGCAACGATTTTGCAAGCAATTCAAATGGCAGTGTGTTGGTATGCATTCCAAAACCCCTACAAAGAACTTGATAAAACGTGGTTGCCCAGTTGTTTTGGTTTGCGTGGTATAGATCATGTATCATCAGAGCCTTCCTGAAAATACGCTCGTAGGCTAAGTGGGCGATTTGAAATCTCAGAAATATCGGGTCCATGGTAGTCCAAAGTTTTTCGCAACGAATCCAGCCCTCGCCCTTTTTAATTTCTTCAAATCTGTCTTTAACACATTGAAGCACAGATAGTTCTATTTGAGGAATTAACTCGCCGTTCTTTCTATAAATCCGTGTGTCCGATTTTTCCACGACATGTAAGATGATAGAGTCATATCGGTCGTCGGTTTCGTGATGGTGTTTAAACCAATCGGATGCGTTGCGGTGGATCTCAATATTACCAGCCCAGAAAGTGTTGTCGATTTTGACCTTGGCGTTGAAAAAGTCTGGTCCTGCATCGTGGTTGAGTTGACCGACATCAATAACTTCGACGGATAAACCCTCTGTAGTGTGAAGATTTTTGAAACTGAAAAGTTTGCATTGCCAGACAAATTGCAGCAGGTTCTCGTTCATAAGCAAAAAAACAATGTAGAGTAGAATAATCCATTAATTACCGCAAATGTAGAGAAAAATAGCGTGATGATAGGCAAACAAAGTGGCAAAAATCTTTTAACTTTGGGACAATTAAAGAAATGTAAACTATATTAGAAATAAGCGATATGAGCCAAGTTGAAAACAAGGTGGCTGAGAAGTTGCTCAGCATCAAAGCGGTTAAGGTTCAGCCTCAGGATCCTTTTACATGGGCGTCGGGTTGGAAATCCCCTATTTATTGTGACAATCGTAAGACGTTGTCTTATCCAGAGATCCGTTCTTTAATCAAGAATGAGTTGGCCGAGATTGTTCGTCAGAAATATGCCAATGTAGATGTTATCGCGGGTGTTGCTACAGGAGCTATCGCACAAGGTGCGTTGGTGGCAGAAGTGCTTGGAAAGCCGTTTGTCTATGTTCGTTCATCTCCAAAGGACCATGGTTTGGAGAACCTTATTGAGGGAGACTTGAAGGCGGGTCAGAAGGTTGTTGTCATTGAAGACTTGATTTCGACTGGAGGCAGTAGTTTGAAGGCTGTCGGTGCGTTGCGCAATGCGGGTGCCGAGGTTTTGGGAATGGTAGCCATTTTCACATACGGATTCCCGGTTGCTACGGAGAAATTTGGAGAGGCCAACGTCGAGTTGACTACACTCTCGAACTACAATGCTGTTTTGCAACATCTACTTGATACGAAGCAAATTGGAAATAAAGAAATGGAGACTTTGAAGAAGTGGCGTGAGGCTCCTGAAGTGTGGGGAAAATAGTTTCGAATAACTCAAACCCAAAAATTAAAAATGTTAAAAATAGAAAGCGAAGTCGTTAAAGCAAACTACAGCGGTCCGGAAGTCTTTAGGGTTCTTTCGGATTTGCGCAATCTTGAACTTCTGAAAGATAAGGTTCCTCAAGACAAAATATCAGACCTTAAATTTGACAGGGACACATGCCAGTTTAGTATAAGCCCGATGGGAGCTCCTATGACGGTAGGTGTGAAGATAGTGGAGCGAGAGGAGTGTAAGACTGTCAAATTCGGAGCGGATGGATCTCCTGTCGACTTTAATCTTTGGATTCAGATGAAAGAGGTTAGTGATAACGACACACGTATCAAATTGACCGTAAAGTCGGATATGAACATGTTCTTGGAGGGCATGCTCAAGCCGAAACTTCAGCCAATGTTGGATAAATTAGCGAGCGTTCTGGCTTCGCTACCGTACAAAAATTTTCCGGAAATAAATCATTAAAAATATATCCAAAATGGAATTGATTGAAGGTATTATTGAAAGGGCTAAGGCTAACCCTCAGCGCATTGTTCTTCCAGAGGGAACAGAAGAGCGTACACTCAAAGCAGCCGACATCGCTTTGGAAAAAGGAATTGCTCAGATCACTCTTTTAGGTAATAAAGGGGAGATTGAGGCTCTCGCTAATCAATATGGCTTGAAAAATATTGCGAAGGCAACAATTGTTGACCCTGCAAATAATCCTAATAGCAAAACATATTCGGATTTGCTCTTCAAACTTCGTCAAAAGAAAGGGATGACAGAGGAGCAGGCCATTGAGAAGGTGAAAGACCCTCTTTACTTAGCTTGCTTGATGATCAAGAACGGCGATATTGACGGAGAAGTGGCGGGTGCAAAGAATTTTACTGGCGATGTGCTTCGTCCTGCCTTTCAAATTGTAAAGACGAAGCCTGGAGTTGGGGTTGTATCAGGTTGCTTCTTGATGATTTTCAAGGATAAGAACATTGGTTACAATGGTATGCTCTTGTTTGCCGATTGTGCCGCTACTCCTAATCCATCTGCTGAAGAATTGGCTCATATCGCAGTTTGCAGTGGACATACCGCCAAAGAGATTTACGGTTTTGACACTCCTGAAGTGGCTATCATGTCGTTCTCGACCAAGGGGAGTGCTAAACATGAGATGGTTGATAAGGTGATTGAGGCTACAAAGATGGCTCAGGAGTTGGAACCTAGCATGGCTATTGATGGTGAGTTGCAGGCAGATGCTGCCCTTGTCCCTTCCGTTGCTGAGAAGAAGGCTCCAGGTAGTAAGGTCGCAGGAAAGGCAAATATTTTGGTTTTCCCTTCTTTGGATGCGGGAAACATCGGTTACAAGCTCGTACAAAGACTCTCTGGATGCGAGGCTCTTGGTCCGTTGTTGCAGGGATTGGCAGCACCAATCAACGATTTGTCTCGTGGTTGCTCTGTCGATGATGTTGTTAAGATGATTGCCATCACGGCGAATCAGGCATTGGCTGCAAAGGGTTTGATTTAATCCAATCAAATAAGTCAGTCAACTTTCTAAGTACAAAGAATTTAAAGAGTTAATATGAAGATATTAGTGATCAATTGTGGTAGCTCATCTATCAAGTATAAATTGTTTGATATGAGTAGCCGCGCAGTGTTGGCGCAGGGAGGTATTGAGAAAGTCGGAATACCAGGTTCTTTCTTAAAATACACCAAAAATAATGGGGAGAAAGCTATTTTAGAGAAAGACGTACCAGATCATTCTGTTGGTATTCAATGGATTTTTGATATGTTGACCGACCCGAAAGAGGGTTGTCTCAAGTCACTCTCTGAGTTGGATGCCGTAGGTCACCGTGTTCTCCATGGGGGTGATAAGTTTACTGAAAGTTGCCTTGTTACGGATGGCGTGAAAGAGCAGATTAAGGCTTGTTTCCCGCTTGGCCCGCTTCACAATCCAGCCAATCTCAAGGGCATCATGGCGGTAGAGTCTCTCTTGCCGAATGTTCCTCAGGTAGCCGTGTTTGATACGGCTTTCCATCAGTCTATGCCACGCGAGTCGTATCTTTATGCGATTCCTTTTGAGTTGTATGAAAAAGACTCGATTCGTCGTTATGGTTTTCATGGTACGAGTCATCGCTATGTTTCAAAGCGTGCGCTTGAATATTTAGGTATGAAGGCGGAAGGATCAAAGATTATCACGGCTCACATTGGTAATGGTGGTTCAATCACGGCCGTTGTAGATGGTAAATCATTCGACACATCCATGGGTATGACTCCGTTGGAAGGTTTGATGATGGGAACACGCTCGGGCGACATTGATACGGGTGCGGTTACCTACTTAATGGAGCGTGAAGGATACAATGCGAAGAAAGTGTCAGATATATTGAATAAACAGAGTGGTTTGCTCGGTATCTCTGGTGTTTCTTCTGATATGCGAGAGGTTGGAGCTGCCGCGGATGGTGGAAATGATCGTGCGAAGTTGGCTATTGATATGTTTGTTTATCGTGTAAAAAAATATATAGGGTCTTACATAGCTGCGATGAATGGTGTTGACGCGATTGTTTTCACAGGAGGAATCGGTGAGAATAACCAGGCTATTCGGGAGTCTGTTTGTTTAGGACTTTCGGCTTTGGGGGTTGATCTGGATTTAGAGCAGAACAAAAAGATTCGTGGAGAGGAAGGTACGATTAGCACACCATCTTCAAAAATCAAAGTCATCGTTATTCCAACCGATGAGGAGTACATGATTGCATCAGATACTTTGGATTTGGTAAAGAAATAATCTGTAACAGAAATAGTAGGAAAGTCTCCAGTTCTGAGAAGGAATGGAGACTTTCTTGTTGTAGTTAAACTTGTATCTATGAAAATATTGGATAGGCAAACAGCTATTAGCGAGATGGATCGTCTTGCGTTGATGGATGAGCCGTTTTTGTTTGTGGTAGATTATTCAAGGAGGAACTGTTTTGTCGTTCCTCTTTCTGAGATTGATCCTACCGAATGTCTTTATCAGATTGGACACTACCAAAATATTTGGAAATGTGTTGAGAATGAGACAGATAGTGTGAAATGGAGGGTAGGTGAATTGTCTATGTCAACGTATCGTAAAGGTTTTGATATCGTAAAGGAGCATTTGCAGTTGGGAGATTCATATTTGGTGAATTTGACATGCCAGGTGCCAGTGGAGACGAATCTCTCGTTGCATTCAATATTCCTTCGAACTCATGCGAAATATAAAATTTGGATAAAGGATACTTTCGTCTGTTTCTCGCCTGAGACTTTCATCCAGATAAAAGATGGAGAGATTAGTTCTTTTCCGATGAAGGGAACGATTGATGCAGAAGAGGAAAATGCAGATAAACGATTGATAGACAATGAGAAAGAAAGTGCAGAACATGCTACGATTGTTGATTTGATTAGAAATGATTTGAGTATAGAAGCAACGAATGTTCGTGTGGAGAAATATCGTTATATTGATGAAATAACGACAAATAAAGGGAAAATTTTGCAAACCAGTTCGAAGATAGTGGGATGGTTAAAAAATGGTTGGCAAAGTCGGTTAGGAGAGATTCTGTTCGGTCAGTTGCCTGCGGGTTCGATTACGGGTGCGCCTAAAAAGAAGACGGTCGAAATAATTGCAGAGGCAGAGAATTATGACAGAGGATTCTATACGGGTGTAATGGGTATTTATCAAAATGGAATGGTAGACAGTGCGGTGATGATTCGTTATGTGGAAGAGAGAGAAGGGAAAAAGTATTATAAAGCAGGAGGAGGAATCACAGCAAAAAGCCGGGTAGAAGATGAATATAGAGAGGTGAAACAGAAGATATATCTTCCCTTAACACAAGGAGATCGAAATGAGAAAATGAAACAAAAATTTTCTCGGTATATAGAGACGATAAAAGTAGAGGATGGGGTTCCGGAAAACTTGAAATATCATCAAGCGAGATATGAGGAAACAATGATGTATTTGGGAGTAAAGGATAAAATAGAAGATTTGCAAAAGATAATTGGTAAGCTGCTTCCATATACAGGAGTTTACAAACTGAGAGTTGTGTATAGCGCAGGTGGAATAGAAGAAATATCACTCTCAAAATACGGTATACATCCGATAAACTCATTGAAGTTGGTGAGAGACGATGAAGTAACGTATGCGCTAAAGGAAGAAGATAGAAGTCGGCTGAATGAACTACATGCCCTACGAGGAATAGCCGATGAGACTTTGATTGTGAAGAACGGATATATTACGGAAACAACCTATGCCAATGTTGCAATGTATGATGGGAAGCGATGGGTAACCCCTTCAAATCCATTGTTGAGGGGGACAAAACGGCAGAGGCTGATTGAAGAAGGGGTGATAGCGGAGGGTGAAATATTGGCTGAAGATTTAAATAAATACCAAAAGATAGCGATATTTAATGCGATGATTGAATTTGGTGAAGTAGTTGTAGAGTTGCAATTTGTACAATAGCCACCCAAATGGAATAGGATGGCTATTGAGAGAAACTAAACTTGGAATAACATCGTTGTAAGCGATTTTGTCATTGGAACTATATCAGCATTGGTCATTGTCGGAGATGACATAGCGAAAAGACCTTAGCTCGTGAGAACTAAAGAACAGTTTGTAGTTGTAGTCTGAATCAATGTTGTATCGATTTTCTGTAGTGAGAGGGTTTGTCCACTGATTGTCAAAAACGATTCTATTGATCATCTGGAATGGTTTTTTATGTCAGAGTCTTTAACACCATAAGGACTATTATTCTTATTATTCAAAAAAAATTCAATGTCTGAAATGTTCAATAATAACCCCAAGCCGCAAAAAACAGCATAGTTTTTTTGGAATGTATTCTTTCTACTGACGCAAGGTTGTATCCAATAGAGACGACGGCGTATTGTCGTTGGTATGAGTCATAGGGGAGAGACTTTTTGAAAAGCATGAAATAGTGAAGTTTTGAACAACGGAATCCATAAAAAATTATTGCTGTCCGCTAAAACTCAAAAGAGCATAATTATCCTGCCCGAAGCCTTGTAAAATGGGACTTCGGGCTTGCCTTTTCAAAAAGTAAGCCCCCTCTAATCAAACAGACTTGGTTCTGGAGGCGATTCCTTTGCCTCTTGAACCATTTTTGCCCAGTCTTTTTCGGGTTCTTCAAGAAAAGTATAGCAGTTCACGTAATACATGAGCATTAACCTTACCATTGTAGCCAATCCGGAGAAGCTCCAGGGGCGTTTGATGCGTTTTTGTATGACCATCAGAAGAAGGTTGGCTATTAGGGTAACCCAAATTTGTATCTTGATGGCGTTGGCACTCTCTCCGTAAAAATATCTAAGCGGAAAATTTTGCTTCAGTTGCTTAAACAACAGTTC
>CAVEVQ010000025.1:0-38357 GCA_963619325.1 Bacteroidaceae bacterium
GAGGAATCCAGCCCTATCTTTTGCGGGTTCAAAAAGTTTTTAGCGGACAGCAATAAAAATAAAAAAGGAGGTACGCTCATAAAGCGTACCTCTTTTTTGTTATATGTTATAGGACTCTTTCCGAATGAAAACATTCTAATGCTATCGGACAATCACCTTAACAACTTTATAGTCAACTTTTACAATGTACAAACCAGCCTTTGCTACAGAGATAGTTTCAACATCAGAGTGAACCATTGTTTGTTTTACAACCGCACCAGTCAAGTTGTAGACAACAACAGGAGAACCAACCCTAGCATTGACAATGTTGATTACCTGCTCGCTACCGTACACATTAACATTTTGAGATAGAACTTCTTCTACGGAAGTTTTTACCGGCTGTAATTTTACGTATATATTCAAGTAAGTTTCGTAGGCTGTAAATTCAAACGTTCCACCCGACATTCCTACAAGATTGTTGCCTACGACCTCTCCGTCAACTGTGATTTCAGCAACATTAAAGCCTTCTTTTGCCTTGACATTAACCGCGGCAGTGCTTCCTCTATGTGCTTTTATTGTCTCATTATCAACAGTACCATTTCCATCAGTTGTTATCGTTACGAACGATGGATTCAGATCAACACTGAGGATAGCGATTTCCTCATTCTCGATACTGTAATCTTCAGGACAAGCGACAACTCCAGTTGCCATGGTAAGATCCTCATTAAGCGTCCATGTGATGTTCGTATTGTCGATAAGGAAAGTTTTTCCCTCTTCCGTCTCTGCAACTGCGTTAACATCCGCCAAAGCCATCAATACCGCTGCTTTAACATCTACCTCTCCCGAACTAACATAGTCCACAGAAGGAGTCATCTTGACAATAGGAACAACCTCCGCATCTGCTTTCTTGATAGTGAAACTTGTAACACTTCTCACAATCATCTCCATCGGTATCGAATAAGAGATGTAGTAGTAGCCACCCTCTTGTGCCACATAACTAAATGTTTTGCTTTCAGAATACGTGAACGAAGCAAAATCTTTGTACTCGCCATTATCAACACCAAAGATTTCAACACACACTAAACCATAGGGATAATCAATGTTATCAGCAAAAACAATTTGCTCACCCTCTTCAAGACGCACTTTCATTGCCTTCACCGCAGAGAAATAACCTGACGGCATCGAAAATAACACCACGTCATCATCGTCTAAAAGAGACTTCCTATCGTAAATATAGGTCAAGTCAATCTCCTTAGCATCGCAGTAAGGAAACGTATCCATGGTTTGTATAGGATAGACTTTATAGTCCACCTTAACCTCACGATCATCAATGGCGTTGGTTGCAGCTATAGTTTTTGCGGCGAAGTTATAAGTTCCAGCGTCCAAGAGCTTGTATGAGACAACCATCGTGTCTGAATCAACAAGATCATACCCTTCCTCAGACTCTGGCAAAATGGTGTATGAAGAAACATCTCCTTTCTGCACATAGAGTATGGCAGTCTGATTCTCAAAGGTGAATGTATGCATTTTGCTCAAACGTACTTCCTCCGTACCAGCATCCACCAACGGCGACTGGAACGGAATTAAACTATCTACGTCATGGAACGAAGATGTTGAGATTTCAGAAGATGCGACATAGTCTGCATAGTCAATAACAAAATCATAACTCATCTGAATAGATGAACTATTCGTAGGAGTAACTTTAAAATAGTACATACCCGCTTCGGCAGCAGTAAATCTTACATAATACTTGTGTTCAATGTTAAAACTTCTAATATTCCAATAATCTATGACCTTTTCTTCACCATCTACGATATTAAAGAGATTAATATGACAAGGTTGTTCAGCGTAGAAGATAACAGTTTGTCCACTTAACATTTCCTTTTTATAGATTTTAGACGGATAATAGATATACCCATCCGAAGAAGGGAACACCACATCTGGTACAACTTTTATATTCTTACCTCTATCATTCAAAACCTCCGCACCAGCAACAGCATCTTCAATACTTGAGATATTTTCTTCCACGATATCAATTTGATAATCCGACGTTCCTTGCTCAAGTGGACTATAAGTTGACAAGACAAGATAGACAGTACCTGCATACTCTGCCGTATAAGAAGCATAAGCGTGTTCGTAGTCATCAAAGTCCCCCAACATTGTAATTCCGGACGATGAGATATCAAAGAAATACGTATAATCATCAGGTTCAACATTTTCGTGTTTTACCATCAACGTTTGCCCTCCCTTCAAATCAATCTTAAACGCCTTCGAATAGTAAGTTTCACCCGCTTCTCCAAAAATTCCATCTCCAAGCACGAGGGAAGTTTCTTCAGAACCATAATTCAAAGTGAAAGAACTATCACCTTCCAAGGTTTCCGCCTGACTGAGCAACGTTTCAAGCGATATTATATCTTTTGTAGTTACAGACATAGACACAACATCACTTATATCCCAAACATCGTATAATGCTGCGAAGACTAAATAGTAAACTCCAGTAGATTCAATTTTTTTGCTAAATGTACGATATTCATCATCATCTATTATCTCAAGGCCTGACTCCGTCTCTTTTATGAAGAAGTAATGATTCCATATACTTGTTTCTGCCAAGAAAACATCGTCAGAATTCAAATTCAGTTTGTACCCTACACAATAATACGCATAGCCCTCTTTGTAACTTCCAAAGTCAACCAATGGTTTCTTGCTAAAATCAAAGTTAAAGGTGTCTGTATAAGCTAAACTTACATCAGAAAGAGTTGCCAAATAATCTTCTAAGGACATTACATTCGTCTCTTTTCTGAGCGAGATGCTCGCTGTGGCATCTCTATAAGAAACCTCAAACACGAAATAATAGACTTCATCCTTTTCAACTTTATAATTACTACTTGAAAGGGTCTTCACCTTCTTGTATGTTTGAGCAGCCTCATCTTCAAGGGTGTACAAATCACAAGAATAGTACACTGACACCTTCTCTCCCTCCTTCAACTCCATTTTATACGCTACCATATAAGCGTCAGACGAAGCTATATACTTCACTGGAGCACAATCGCGCGATAGTGCTTTCAAGGCAAATCCATCAGTGAGCTCAGCATCTGCCAGTAGTTGTTCAAAGGTGCATGTGTCATTTTTAACCTTTTCTCCACAGATGTTCAAACTCAATTGATAAGTAAGAGGTTTTATAGATGATGAATTTTCAATATGTAAATCATACATACCACGACTCAACCTCACTTTATAGTCACCAGTTGATTCTATGCGAAATGAAAAGTTATCATCTTTATCGATTGCACTAACATAAACATTATTAGGTTCACTCTTCAAACTTATTTCAATAACCGTATCTTGCGGCACATAGAAACTCCATTTAACCTCGCTTTCTACGCCTACCGTTTCTTGCTCTTCTTCTCCAAATACCAAATAACGAGCATTCGCCTCTTCCTCTTCTACCAAAATCGAATAATGACCATCTTGTTTTGTTTCGTATACCAACAATACTATATAGTCGCCCGTTTCAGTAACACCAAATTGACCACTCTCCGCTTTCGAACCTCCTAAGCCCATATACGCAACCCCACTTGCATCAACCTCACTTGTGAGATCTTTCGCAACCATAATTTGGTAATAGGAATTCTTTGACGTTGCTTTCGTTTGAACGTTCGCCACCATATTATATGCTTTTCCAGCTTCTAAATGCACAAAGAAACTCTTCGCATAAGATGCATAATTCGAGACAAAAGTGTCTTTCGCTACGTTAATCTCCCCATACGTTGTCTTCCCTATAATCAATTCGGAGTCAAATGGAAGGTCTGTCACCTCAAATTCCTCGTTACGATCGGTAAACTCATCTTCACCAATTGTCTTGAGTTCCACCTTTGCAGAAGAATTATACTTTCCGTACTGCACCAAATAATATTTGCCAACACTCAATTTCTGCCCTGAGACATTGTTTCCTGCAAGACTTATCTTCTCTCCCTCCGTGTTCAAAATTTGTATTTCAAAATCGCCACTCGTAGTTGAGGCTTTTATAAACGACTCCTCTTCAAGATTGAACGTGTAAGCCTGGTAGAAATAACCATAATTATCTTCCTGATTACAAACAATATTAGGCTTCATCGTACCCTCAAACGGCAAAGAGACAACTTTTTCTGCTATCAACGGACAAGCATCTTCTATGTCTACAACAATATCATACTCATCGTCCGTGGTAATAGCTTGTAAAGATATTTCTTCGCCTTCGGATAATGTGTAATCTCTATCCCATACTACATTTGAATTAATCAGCAAACCATGCTTCGACTTGATATGAAAAACCGTATGA
This sequence comes from Bacteroidaceae bacterium, assembly GCA_963619325.1. Taxonomy (GTDB): domain Bacteria; phylum Bacteroidota; class Bacteroidia; order Bacteroidales; family Paludibacteraceae; genus UBA1181. Next base: position 4,298 of record CAVEVQ010000025.1, read on the forward strand.
GCCCCGGTCCCCTTTAAAATATACCCTTTAGTCCCCCGCACAGTCACCCCTGCGGTCGTTTTGTCAATGTAATATTCAGCGTTCCCAGTCTCAACAAACGGGAAACTCTTAATCGTGTCCTCGACCCCACTCCACGGATCATAATCAGAATTGTACTTAATGTTTTGTAGCTTGTCAATCTTCAAAACGTAAGGAATACCCACCTGATCTTCAAAGAATGGTCTAATTAGGTATACGTCGCCTCCACTACAATGTTCTTCAATATAACCTGTTCCACAATATGCGGTGAATCCCTTCACTGAAAAATTAGTTCCTCTATGAGCAACGAAACCGCTTGTTTTACTACCAGAGAACTCTTTGTAGTCTACACTAACCGCTATGTTCACAATTTCATCCACAATCAGCCTATACACTTTGTTGCATCCGAAGATGTTTTCCGTCTTATACGGCAACTGACTCGTCTTAATGTCTATCGTATCGCCCACCGCCCCTAAAACCGAGACAACCGACGCCAATAGCGCAACCATTGTTAGTAATCTTTTCTTCATCTATAAAATTTTTGTTAAACAATACATCTATAATTATGGAGTCCCATTCGTTGTGCTTCCCCCCTATTAATTTATTCTTCCGCCCCCCTAATGTTCGGAAACCCTCATCATCTGCAAATGATATTGAATTTATTTTTAATTATAACGTTTATAATAAAAAACGAGGATGCCATCAATAGACACCCTCGTTAAGTTTTCTCAATATTTTTCTATACAAAAATAGACCTTAGAATGCGCTTGGCTTCAACTTCAACCCCATCGTCTCTTCTAAGCCGAACATAAGATTGAAGTTCTGTACAGCCTGTCCCGACGCACCCTTCAACAAATTGTCTATCATGGAGATGACCAACACTTTATTGCCATGCTTCTCAACGTGTACAATGCCCTTGTTGGTGTTCACTACCTGTTTCAAATCTGGGTTGGCATCCATTACGTGTGTGAACGCCGCATCCTTATAGAAATCCTTATATAGGCTCTGAATCTCTTCAATATTCAAATCACACTCTGTGTAAGATGAAACAAAAATACCTCTTGCAAAATCACCCCTTACTGGCAAGAAATTGATTTCTTTATCAAAAGATGGCTGCAGATGGTGGAGTGTCTGATTAATCTCTAACAAATGTTGATGTGTAAACGCTTTATAGATAGAGATGTTATTATTTCTCCAACTGAAGTGTGAAGTTGCACCTGGCTTGACACCTGCTCCGGTTGAGCCAGTGATTCCGTTAGTGTGAACCTCACCTTTCAAAAGTCCGTTAGCGGCAAGTGGCAACAAACCGATTTGTATAGCAGTAGCGAAACAACCTGGATTTGCCAACTTGCTTGCCTTTTTGATTCTCTCACGATTCACCTCTGGCAAACCATAAACGAATCCTTCACTCTCATTTCTGTAATCTTGTGAAAGGTCAATAATCTTCACATTGGCAGGCACCTCGTGAGCTTCCAGAAATTTCTTGCTGTCGCCATGACCAGAGCAAATGAACATTGCATCAATCTTATCTAATGGCAACTCTCCCGTGAAAGTCATTTCAGTCTCACCAAACAAACCCTCATGCACGTCGTAGAGTTTATTACCAGCATTACTGCTGCTGTTCACAAACGTAATCTCTACTTGTGGATGGTTCAACAAAATACGAAGCAGCTCCCCCGCTGTATACCCTGCACCACCAATAATTCCTACTTTTATCATTGTTTTATCTTTATTGTATTCTTTCGTATTGTGCAATTTTTCTTGATTCACAAAATTAACGACTTTTTCTGAGTATACTCGTTAAAAGGTGAGCACGATCTGATTTTTCTTCACCAAATCATAAAGGTCTTGAATACAACCGATTTTGCAGATCTTAGACCCTTTTTGTCGTGCGTTGAAACAAGTCTGACACCCCATCAGGACGCCACCTAAATCGATAAATTTATCCACCTGCTCTTTGATATCCTTGTTCTCTACCATCATTCCTTCCAAATCAACGCCTTTACCCAACAAGTAGATCTGCACTTTGTTATCCCACTCTTGCGAATAGTTAGCGAGACGAAAAGCATTGAACACCGTCTCCACGTCATTGGAATACAACACTATACCGATACTCTTTGGTTCTTGAGGGTCATTATATTTCACCTCGTCTATCAACGCCTGAGCATGCAAACCCATCAGCGAAAACAGAATAATTACAAACAACAAAAATCTTTTCATTTCATTTATATTGAATTATACAAATATAATCTTAATTAGCAACTTTCCGCCTTAGAGCGATTTGCTACGATACTCGTTAGGCGACATTCCTGTATGATGCTTGAAATATCTGCAAAAGAACGTAGCAGTCGGGAAGTTGAGAATGTTGACAATTTCTTTGAGTGGAAGAGTCGTGTTCTTCAGCAACACCATCACCTCCTGTATCAGCACTTTCTGTATACATTCGCTTGGCGTTTTTCCCGACGCTTTTTTCACCGCTATAGAAAGATACTTAGGTGTTACATTCATCTTGTCGGCATAAAACTGCACAGAATGTTCCTTTTTTATGTTTCTAATAACAAGCGACATGAACTCGCCATAAATTTCTTCGTTACGATCTAATTCGTGCAAACTGGTCTCAATGTTGACCACCGACTCAAATCCGCACATTTCGTAAAGAAAGGCGATGATTTGATGTTGCAGCACCTCGTTCTTAAAAAGCACACTCTCGTCGCGACATGTATGGGCCATCTTGTCGATATATTCCGCGGCACTTGCCTTCTCTTTTTCCGTTATATCAAACACAGCCGAGTTGGAAATGGCGGCCAAACGCTTCCACACCGCAGCCAATGGTGAAGTAAGCGATTTCATATAGTCATGAGAGACAACTAAAAACGTTCCTTTGAAATCATTGATCTCATAGAACTCCATCACGCAATCCGACGAGGTGAGCAAAAATTGGTCTTTGCTGATCTTAAACACTTTCGTATTGATAGAGAAGCGAGCCGCCCCCTCCGTGCAACAGACGAACAAGAAATATTTAATGCGAACGGGATATTTCGGTTTAGGGATAAAAGGGATGTCTTTCGCCCTAATCACCAACACGTCATTTTCATATATCGATACACTGGGTATCTTCTTAAAATCAGCCAAGCTGATGATGTCCATGTTCATATTTTCTTCGTTATAGTTCGATATATCCGATTTTACCCACAAAAATAGGAACTTTTCTATGATAAATCATACAAAAGAGAAAAAATAGCACATCATATATGTGCAATTTTCTTGGTAGTTAAAAAAAATTAACTGAACTTTGCAACAAGAAATAAATTGGATATAGATATGAATAGAGAGGAATTAATTGAAAAGGTGAATACAGTGCTCGCTGACGAGTTTGAGGTTGAAGCTAACGAAATCGCAGCAGACAAGAGTATCAAAGACACTTTGAACTTAGACAGCCTGAGTCTCGTTGACTTGGTGGCACTCATCGAAGACGAATTCAGCGTTAAGATTAAGGGAGACGAAATGAAGAAGATTCAGACATTCTCGGATCTTTACAATTACCTTGAGACGAACGCTTAAGTGTTTGCCTGAAACGAAAAATTTGAAGGGGCGCGTTTTTCAAACGCGCCCCTTCAAATTCTTACATTTTTGTTTGACACTCTAAAATCGTGTGGATTTTCATCTATACCGCCACAACCCCCGCTATGTGTGGGTGTGGGTCGTAGTTCTCTAACGAGAAATCATCATATTGAAATGAGAACAAATCTTTTACTTCTGGATTGATCTTCATCGTTGGCAAAGGCCTTGGGTTGCGTTGAATCTGTATCTTCACCTGCTCCAAATGATTCTTATAAATATGTGCATCTCCTAATGTGTGGACAAAATCACCTGCTTTCAGACCTGCCACCTGAGCTACCATCATCAACAACAAAGCATAGGAGGCAATGTTGAAAGGTACACCCAAGAAAATATCAGCACTTCTCTGATAAAGTTGCAAACTCAGTCGGCCATCCGCCACATAAAACTGAAAAAGCGTGTGGCATGGAGGCAGTGCCATCTGATCCACCTCGGCGACATTCCATGCAGATACAATCAAACGACGCGAATCGGGAGTCTTCTTAATCATCTCCACCACATTAGCAATCTGGTCTATCGTCCCACCGTTGTAGTCGGGCCATGAACGCCACTGATGACCATACACCGGACCCAATTCACCGTTCTCGTCTGCCCATTCATTCCAAATCCGCACGCCATGTTCTTGCAGATATTTCACATTCGTGCTACCCTGCAAGAACCAAAGCAATTCATATATAATAGACTTCAAATGCAGTTTCTTGGTGGTCAGCAAAGGGAAACCCTCTTCTAAATTAAATCTCATCTGATGTCCGAAAACACTCAACGTACCCGTTCCTGTCCGATCCTCTTTGAACGTACCCTCGTTCAACACCCTATTGATAAGGTCGATATATTGCTTCATATTATATTAAATTGAGATAGTTTCAGATTTGATAAATCAGCGGTGCAAAGGTAGAATTTAAAATTCAAAAATGAACGTGCAGAAAGGAAGAGAAGGAAAACTCTACTCCCCGAACAACTCCGTTCTGCTCGCATCTAACCGCAAGAAGATGAACAACAGAATAGTGAAGCCCCACAAGGATGAGCCTCCATAACTAAAAAACGGCAACGGGATTCCGATCACAGGTGTCAGTCCAATCACCATGCCAACATTGATGGCCAAATGGAAAAAAATGATAGAGGCGACACAATAGCCGTAGATTCTACTGAATAACGACCGCTGTCTCTCCGCCAAATAAATCAACCGCAAAATAAGTGTTAAAAAAACACCTATCACAACGGTTGTCCCCACAAACCCATGCTCTTCGCCTACTGTGCAGAAAATGAAATCCGTATCTTGCTCAGGGACATACTTCAGTTTCGTCTGCGTCCCATTCAAGAATCCTTTTCCTGAAAAACCTCCCGACCCAATCGCAATCATAGACTGGTTGACATTATACCCTGCCTTTTGCGGATCTTGCTCCATTCCCAAGGTTACCCTTATTCTTGTCTGCTGATGGGGCTTCAACTTGTCAAAGGCAAGATCCGAGATATTGGAAAATGCGACAAAAGCAAGCGTCAATAAACCAATCAAAAAGTACGTCTTCGTACGTTGTGTAATAGAAACATACAACAGATAGAGAACCGTTGCTCCTATGGCAAAATAGCCAACGTAGGTGAAATGAAACGCTAAATGAAAGATTTTATGTATTAAATATGCTATCGCAAAAATGGCTACGTTTCCACCCAAAACAATCAACGGAGTCCTATTATCTCGCTTCGTATAGACTTTCACCAACACTGCCGCAACAACTACTAAAAGCAACATGACAAGAAACAACCCCAACGACTCATTGGGAATCTCCGACAATATCGCCACTTCTCCAAAACGTATTGAGACGACAAAAACGACCGCTAACAATATACATACGAAAAGGATAATCCCTGACATACCCTCTCGATAGAACACCAACAAAAATGTGCTGTAAACCAATGCCGACCCCGTCTCATTCTGTAAGATAATCAACACCATAGGAATCAACATAATGGCAAAAGCGATCATAGCATCACTAATCCGCTTCATCTGGAATTCGTACGAACTCATACACTTCGCCAATGCCAAACAAGTGGCAGTTTTGGCAAACTCCGCAGGCTGCAGACTTATAGGACCTAAAACAATCCACGAGTGCGACCCCTTCACATCTGGGGCTATAAAGATTGTTATCAACAATAATAACAACATTCCACCATAGACAAAATAGGCGAACATATTATACACCTGACTGTCCAACAACAACAAAACAAAAGCCAACGCTATCGAACACCCTATCCACATCAACTGTTTGCCATAACGGTACGAAACATCGTAAAAAGCGGCATCCTCAAAATTGTATGAGGCGCCATAGATACAGAACCACCCTGCTACTACTAATAAAAAATACAGGACAATGGTTATCCAATCTACATTTCTGAATACGTTATTCTGTCTTGATGGCATTCTCTTCCTTTGTTGTTTCTTTATGTTCTACCTTTTTTTCTTTTTCCTTAGTCTCTTCCGGTTTTTCCTGCTCCGTGAGCGTCGGCATCAGATTAGCTTGTAAAATCCGATCTTCCATCCACTTCTTTCGATGCGGGATATATCCTTTCAGATATTTCTCCATCATCAATGATGCGATCGGAGCCGCCCAGGTAGCACCGAATCCACTATTCTCAACTACCACACAAATGGCAATCTTCGGATTGTCTTTCGGAGCAAACGCCATAAAAATAGAGTGGTCTTTCCCATGTGGGTTCTGCGCCGTTCCCGTCTTTCCACAAACAGCAACACTGTCAATTCGCGACGCCCACCCCGTTCCGGCTTTCATCACCAACTCCATACCATCTACTATCGGACTGAAATACTGGCTATCTATCGTCGCAACATGTTTTGTAGTGAACGCGGAATCTAACTGATATCCGTCAATATGCTTCACCAAATGAGGTACATAATAAAAACCTCGATTGGCAATCGTTGCCGAAAGATTGGCAATCTGCAATGGCGTTGCCAAGATTTCTCCTTGCCCTATAGAGTTGGATACAATCATCAACGACTTCCATCGCCCTTCTCCATAGATTTTGTCATACACCTTGGAATTGGGAAGATACCCTCGTTTTTCATTCGGCACATCTGCTCCTAACTTGTACCCGAATCCTAACGACACAATATGGTTCTTCCACGTCTCAAACGCCTCTGAAATATTCTTGTATTTCTTGCTATCCATCATCGCACGAAATCCTGCGCAATAATAGGCGTTGCACGAGTGTTGCACAGATTGTATCAAATTCAACGGCGAAAAATGAGCATGACACCCCACTGTGAAACTACCGACATGATAACCTTTCCGACAAGGATAAGCCGTGTTCGTGTTAATGATTTTCTCTTGCTCTAAAGCCAAGGCATCCGCCGTTTTGAATGTCGACCCTGGAGGATAACACGCCATCACAGGACGGTCGAACAACGGTTTATAGGGATCGTTCAACAACTTGCTATAGTTGCGCGAACGTTTTCGCCCCACCAGTAACGATGGGTCGTAGGTCGGACTGGATACTAATGCTAAAATTTCTCCCGTCAAGGGATCTATTGCCACAACGCTTCCAACCTTATTACGCATCAACTCCTCCCCATATCCTTGTAAGGCAATATCAATGGAAAGCGTCAAATCTTGCCCTGGCTTTGACTCGACATCTAATGCGCCTTCTTCCAAACGCCCTTTCACTCGTCCATGAGCATCTCTCAGAAAAATCTCAACGCCCTTCTCCCCTCGCAAATACTTCTCGTATGTCAACTCGATACCATTCTGACCCGCATAATCACCCATCACATAGAACGGATCGGCATCAATCATCTTACGATTTACCTCACCGATAGAACCTAACAAAAGCGCCGCGTATGGATATTTATAGTCGCGCAACGTTCGTTTCTGCAATGAGACACCTTTAAAACGGAACAACTGCTCCTGCAACACTCCATAATCTTCCGACGACAAAGAAGTCATAAACGGCTGAGGGGTGAACGGCGAATACCCACTTCGCTTACGCATATCCCGCATACGCTTCACAAACTCCAATTTCGTAACATCCATCAATTTACAGAACGCAAGCGTATCAAAGTCTTGCATCTCCCTGACCACCATCATCACATCATACGACGGCTTGTTGAAGACCAAAACATCTCCATTGCGATCCATTATCAAACCACGAGCGGGAAACTCAATCCTCCTCAGATAGGCATTGCTATCTGCCTTGTCTCTATATGTGTCGTCTAAAATCTGCAAATCAAAAAGGCGTATGAGATAGATCAAGACAACCAACGTAACCATCCCGCCAATCACATACCTTCTATTTCCATACGCATCATTCAGCATAACACAAAAACTTGTCTATTTCCTTTATCTTATTTCTTTTCTTTCCACTTTTCACACCCGTTTCAGCTTTTGCACCATATAGATTAGTAATATCGTAAAAACTGAACATCCGACGGCAACAATGAAAGTACGAAGAAAATGCGCCAACGACATTGTCTCAACAAAGAAAAACGCAAGATGATGAACCAACACCAACAACGAAACATATTTCATAAACGCACCAACGCCAAAAACCTTCACCGATGGTTCAGACTCCTCGTACACTTCGCGAGGCCCGAACAACTTATGAAAGTAAGGTTTCAAATAGGCTATCAATGTCGTTGCAAAGGCGTGACATCCCAACGTCCCACAGAAAACATCCACACACAAGCCCAATACAAAACCTAACAACAAAAGCAAATCCTTATTGATAGACGATGGCGCAACTAATATGAAATAGATGTAAAAATATGGATTAATATATCCTAAAAAGCATATATTATTGAGAATCAGCACCTGCAAAAGCACCAATCCTATAAATGTCAATATCTGTTTGAAAGTTCCGTTGATCATTCCATCACCTCACCTTCCTCTAATTTCTTCTTTTCGTCTGCATTCTTGAACTCAATCACATCTACATACGAAAGATTTCCAAAATCTACGGATAAAGCCACTTCGATAGAGTAAAAATTATCCTTCCTACTTCGCCACGAAACAACCTTTCCAACCAACATCCCCTCTGGAAACACCGATGAATAGACACTCGTACGAACACTATCACCTTCGCTCACTTCTATGTAATGAGGCACTTCCTCCAAATAGGCATAACGAATGTCGCCTCCATTCCAAAACAGAGTCCCCTCTTCGCTCTTGCCTGCCAACTTCGCATTCATACGAGCATACGAGTTGATAATCGGCAACACAACAGAAAAATGACTTGACACGCTACTGACGATTCCGACGACTCCCTGATCATTAATCACTCCCATACCATCCTTAATGCCATCCTTCCGACCTTTATCTATCGTCAAATAATTATTGCTAAGATTGGTCGTCGCCGCCACCACATGAGCTGTACGAAAAATATAGTCTTTCTTTACAGACAAATCCTTTCGCCGCACATACGTCGTGTCATAGCGCATCGCACTCAACTGCGAACGCAACTCCGTTATCTGGCGCTTCAAAGATGAATTCTCACTCGTCAACCGTTGATTCACCTCTCCTAACGAAAAATAGTCTTTCACAGCATCGGCATACTCATACAATACACCAACAACCACATTACTTGAATTGAGGAAATGGACACGCTGAAACAGACTATGATTCACAATCATAGCCAAAGACACTATCTCCATCAAAAAGAAAAGGAAAAGTGTCTTAAACTGCATCAAAAACCGTATGAGCGCACGCATACTTCCCGACTATTTTTCTATAAATACACTACATGAGACATAAAATCAAACCACAAAGACTTTCCTATTCATCTTTGTGGTTTTGTTCCTTTTCTTTTTCTATCTCTTCAAGAAAGAAAATTTGTCCGTGTTCTTTAAGGCAACTCCCGTACCTCTCGCAACCGCGTGAAGAGGGTCATTCGCAATGTTGAACGGGATACCAATCTTATCAGAGAAACGTTTTGCCAATCCTCTCAACAAAGCTCCACCTCCTGCCAAGTAGATACCATTGCGGACAATGTCGACATACAACTCTGGCGGTGTTTGTTCCAAGGCACTCATAATCGCAGCCTCCATCTTCGAGATTGACTTCTCCAAACAATGAGCCACCTCCTGGTACGAGATAGGCACCTCCATTGGCAAGGCAGTCATCTGGTTCGGTCCGCGAACAATGTATGGTTCAGGAGCCTCCTCAGGTCCTAAATCCGTCAACGCAGAACCAACGTTAATCTTAATCTGCTCGGCAGTTCGCTCCCCCACCTTTATATTATGTTGGCGACGAACATACTCAATGATGTCCTCCGTGAGATCATCACCTGCTGTACGAATAGACTTGTTTGAAACGATACCCCCCAAAGAGATAACCGCAATTTCAGTAGTTCCACCACCTATATCAACAATCATATTGCCCTCTGGAGCCTCAACGTCGATACCAATACCAATCGCCGCAGCCATTGGCTCATAAATCATATAAACCTCGCGACCACCCGCATGCTCAGATGAGTCACGCACAGCACGAATCTCAACTTCGGTACTACCCGAAGGAATACATACGACAATCTTCAAAGAGGGAGACGAAAACCAACGATTGTGAGAAGTCGCCGTCTTGATCATACCCCTCATCATCTGCTCCGCAGCGTAGAAATCAGCGATCACGCCGTCGCGCAACGGACGAACCGTGCGTATTCCCTCGTGTGCCTTTCCATGCATCTGCTGCGCTTTCTCTCCAATAGCTATCAACTTGTCCGTCTTACGATCCAACGCAACCACAGAAGGCTCGTCAACTACGATTTTATCATTGTGTATGATAATCGTGTTGGCCGTTCCAAGGTCCATCGCTATCTCTTGTGTGAACGAAAAAAGACCCATAATATAATTCTTTAAATATTATAACGTTAAGAACAAATTATTTCGTTGCACCCTCAAAGTAAGCATGAATAGCAGTGTCATAGTGTGAAGAAACACCGAAAGCCTCCTTGGCGAACCACTTACGAGTGTCAAGTGTCGTCTGCGCTCCATTTGCGTTCAACTGGTCGAGCAACGGCTTATATTGAGCCTTGGAAGCCACGATTACAACGTCCTTGAAATTCTTCGCTGCGGCGCGAATCAAAGAGATACCACCTATATCGATCTTCTCGATGATCGACTGCTCGTCGGCTCCCGAAGCCACTGTATCCTCGAACGGATAAAGATCCACGATCACGAGGTCAATCTCAGGAATTTCGTATTTAGCCATTTGCGCGTTATCTTCCGGAACGTCTCGACGACTCAAGATACCACCAAAGATTTTTGGGTGCAAAGTCTTAACACGTCCACCCAAAATAGAAGGGTAAGTCGTAAGAGACTCAACAGCCTGGCAAGGCACACCTAAAGATTCTATAAAAGATTGAGTTCCACCAGTAGAAATCAATTTCACTCCCTCTGCATGTAATTTACGAACAATCTCGTCCAAATTATCTTTGTGGTAAACAGATACCAAAGCAGTCTTAATTTTCTTATAATCAGCCATTTATGCTTTGTTTTTTAAATTTCTTATGTTTTTATGTACAAAGTTAACAAATAATCACCTATGAAAGAAAAAGTTAAATGAATTTTATAGGGTACTAATTATAAAAAATAAAGGTGTTTAAAGAAGAGCGCATATAGAATAATTTTTTGTATTTTTGCGTATAGTAAGCGAGGAAAAGCGTTTAGCACAAAAGGTGCAGAAATCCCAATGGACAGAGGATTTTAGAAGGACTGAAATTTCTATAAACTATATATTAATATGAGTTTCTTATCAAACAAAAAATTGGTTATCGTTGGTGCCGCAGGTGCTATCGGTTCGACTATGGCTCAGTTGGCAGCCGTTAAGGGTTTAACAAACAATATCACTCTTTACGACCCATACTTGAAGGGTCTTGAAGGTGTTTACGAAGAGATGCGCCACTGTGGATTCGAAGGCGTAAACTTCACTTTCACTGACAACGTAGAAGAAGCCTTGACTGGTGCATCATTCATCATTTCTTCAGGTGGAGCTCCTCGTAAAGAGGGTATGACCCGCGAAGACCTCTTGAAGGGTAACGCTCAGATTGCTGCAGATTTTGGAGACAATGTAAAGAAATACTGTCCTAAATGTGAGCACATCGTTGTTATCTTCAACCCTGCTGACGTAACAGGATTGGTAGTTTTGGTTAAATCTGGTTTGGCTCCTGAAAGAGTAACTACTTTGGCTGGTTTGGACTCTACTCGTTTGCAGAGTGAATTGGCTAAATATTTCAATGTTCCTCAATACGCAGTTAGCGGTTGCGCAACATTGGGTGGACACGGAGAAAAGATGGTTCCTGTAACTTCTGACGTTTTGGTTATGGGTAAACCTCTTGCTAAGTACAACATCCCTGCAAACGACTTTGAGGAGATCAAGAAGAAGACTATCCAAGGAGGTTCTAACATCATCGCTCTTCGCGGTCGTTCTTCTAACCTTTCTCCTGCATACGTTGCTATCGAAATGATTGAGGCTGCAATGGGTGGAAAGAAATTCACTTTGCCTGCAGGTTGCTTCGTAAAAGATGGCATGTACGGCTACAAGGACGTATGTATGGCAATGAAGTCTACTATTGACGAGAACGGTGTTTCTTACACAGAGGCTAATCTCTCGGCTGAAGAGAAGAAGTCTTTGGACGAGTCATACGAGCACCTTTGCAAGATGCGTGACGAGGTTATCTCAATGGGTGTTCTTCCAGCAGTTGCTGATTGGAAGAAGTACAACTCTAACCTCTAATCCTTTCACATCGAATTCTTACATAAGAACGAGATAGAGAAAAGCGTAGTCAAATTGACTACGCTTTTTTTTACTCCATCACCTACAACACTTTGGAGCATAAAAAAAGCAGTCCACCAAGTTAACACCCGGCAGACTGCCTTTTCTTTTTCCTACTTCTTTGAAATGTCTTTGCTGTTGACAGTTTCAATTTCTTCCTTTAAGTCTATCTCATTGCCTTTCCCATCTACAAACCTATATTGTAGAAAAGGCAGTGCCTCAGATGGGAAAATATCAAAAGAGGCCTTGTATGTACGCTTCCATTTCCACTTCAATGTGAAAAATGGCACGCCTTGGGTCAGATAGGCATAAACATACGGATGAACAAAGAGTTTGAACTCTTTCGTATTCAATGTATTAACTAAATAATCAATCTTATTTTCGAGTGCATCGACAAACAGAATTGATGGTTGTGCTACGCCTTTTCCATAGCACGTGGGACACACCTCTTCGGTGTCGACATGCATCTCAGGACGCACACGTTGACGTGTTATCTGCATGAGACCAAATTTGCTCAATGGCAGAATATTGTGTTTAGCGCGGTCATGCGCCATATTCTCCTTCATACGAGCGTAAAGCGCATTACGATTTTCCACCTTCGCCATATCGATGAAATCGACTACAATAATGCCACCTAAGTCTCTAAGTCTCAATTGCCTTGCCAGTTCATCTGCGGCAGCGAGATTCACCTCAATGGCATTCGACTCCTGGTCGTTTCCCGCCCGAGATTTATTTCCACTATTGACATCCACCACATGCATGGCTTCCGTCTTTTCAATAATCAGGTAAGCACCACTTTTGAATGAAACAGTACGTCCAAACGATGATTTCAACTGCTTGGTTACTGCGAAATGGTCGAAAATAGGTAAATCTCCTTTATAAAGCTTCACAATATTTTTACGATCAGGAGCAATCAACCCGACATAGTCTGATATCTCACGATAAACATTCTCATCGTTCATATAAATACTTTCAAACGAAGGGTTGAAAATATCCCTCAAAAGACTCACCGAGCGATCCATCTCTTCAAAAAGCAGCTTAGGCAGTTTTTGGTCTTGTTTAATCTGCGAAATGGCATTATTCCAGCGAGACATCAAATAGTCAATCTCAGCCACGAACTCCTTTTTCTCTACCCCCTCAGCCACGGTTCTAATGATAGCGCCAAAACTAGGGGGAAGAATCCCCTCCATAATATTTGTGATACGCCTACGCTCTGCGGCAGACTTTATTTTCTGGGAAACAAAAACACGACCCGAAAAAGGGATTAAGACGAGAAAACGCCCTGCGAAAGAAATCTCGGCCGTCAGTCTCGGACCTTTCGTAGAGATAGGTTCTTTGGCTATCTGCACCAATATCTCTTGCCCCTGAACTAACACGTCGGAGATTGATCCACGTTTTGAGATTTCGGAATCCACTACATACTCTGCCAAGGAAAGCCCCTTATGCCCTGAGCGCAAAGCCTTGGATAACTTCGCGAAAGACTGAAATTTCGGCCCAATATCCTGATAATGTAGGAAAGCACCTTTATCGAAGCCCACGTCAACGAATGCAGCATTGAGTCCTGGCATTATCTTCTTGACCCTTGCAAGGTAGACATCGCCCACAGAGAATTGAGACACCCTACTTTCCTCGTTAAATTCAACTAAACGCTTATCTTCCAACAAGGCGATTGACATCTTGGATGCATTGACATCAATTACTAATTCGCTATTCATTTACAATAAAATTTTACACAGAGAATGCCTCTGCATTCTTCTTTTAAATCCAAAAAAAGAACAAACTCAAGAATATTCTTAAGCTTGTTCTTTGTCTCTTGCGCATATAGACTGCAAAAAACCTTAAGAATTACTTCTTCTTATGACGGTTCTTCTTTAATCTCTTCTTGCGTTTGTGAGTAGACATTTTATGTCTCTTTCTCTTTTTTCCGCTTGGCATGGTTATAAAAATTTTAGGTTTATAATTATGAAAAGTTATTTCTGCGATCGCCGTTCCACAAACGCGGTTCTCTTTCAATATTTACTTCTGACTCGCGTCTATATCGCTCACTTTCGACATAAAAGTTTTAGCTGGTTTAAATGCGGGAATCTTATGTGCAGGAATCCGAATTGAGGTGCCTTTTGAAATGTTACGAGCTGTTTTCTCAGCCCTTTCCTTGATAATAAACGACCCAAAGCCTCTTAAAAAGACCTCTTCACCTCCTATCATCGCCTTCTTGACCTCTTCCATAAACGACTCTACAACCGTCAATACTTCAATTTTGTCGATGCCAGTCGATTTCGCGATTTCATTTACAATTTCCGCTTTAGTCATCTTGCTAAACTGTTAATTTTTATGTTTTTATACTTAGTTTCAACAATGTGCAAATATAATCCTTTTTTAAGGATTAAAAATAGACTATAGCAAAATTTTTCTTACTTTTGACAACCAACTTCATTACGAATTTCTCGTTTTATCATCTGATAAACCAATTCCTATGGACACCCCTTTTAGTGCTAACGTCATTCGCTGGTACCAACTCAACAAACGAGATCTCCCCTGGAGAGACATCTCCGATCCCTACAAAATATGGGTCTCAGAGGTGATACTCCAACAAACTCGCATTGCTCAAGGATACGACTACTATCTTCGTTTTCTGGATAAATTTCCGACGATAGCCTCTCTCGCTAACGCATCGGAAGACGAGGTGCTGCTTGTTTGGCAAGGATTAGGCTACTATTCCCGCGCACGGAACATGCACTCCGCCGCAAAGCAAATAATGGAAAAGTTTAACGGTTCATTTCCAAGCACATACAACGAAATACGGTCGTTGAAGGGTGTTGGCAATTACACTGCGGCCGCTGTAGCCTCTTTTGCCTTCCATCTGCCCTACGCTGTGTTGGACGGCAATGTGTTTCGTGTCCTTTCTCGTTTCTTTAAAATTGACACACCGATCGACACGACAGCCGGAGTAAAAGAATTTCAGACGTTAGCACAAGAACTGATAGACAAAAAACGTCCCGAACTCTACAACCAAGGTTTAATGGATATTGGTGCAACTGTTTGCCTCCCTCAAAATCCACATTGTATGGAGTGTCCCCTCTCAGAAAGCTGTTTAGCTGCTGACCAGAAATGCCAGACAGACTACCCCGTGAAATCAAAGAAAATCCAAACAAAGGACCGTTTCTTTGTTTATTTTGCCGTCACAGAAAAAAACACATACTTTCTACACCGAAGAGAAAATAAAGATATATGGGCAGGACTTTATGAATTCCCTCTAATGGAATTAGCCTCAACTTTTGATGAAAATGAAGATTTGTTCTTAATAACGACATTCTTCAGTAAAGAATTTGCCGATATCACAATAGAATCAATTTCTGCAGAAATGAAGCACATTCTGACGCACCAAACCCTGCACGTTTGGTTTATCACAGGATCTGCTAAACTGACTCATAACGATGGGAAATACATACGAGTGAGCCAGAATGAAATTGAGAACTACGCTGTCTCAAAGTTGACCAATCGCTATTTAGAGAGCAGAAAACAGATTACCTCCGTAATGACGGAATAAACATAAGTAAACAAGCAAAAATAGGCGGTTAAGCACCTCTTCTCTTTACAATATCAATAAACAATTGATGTACGGCGACGTCCTCGTTCAATTCCGGATGGAATGAAGTTACTATTTGATTGCCTTGACGAGCTGCGACGATACGATCCTCCACCATTGACAATACCTCAACACCCTCGCCTACCGACTCAATGTACGGAGCACGTATGAAAGTCATCGGCACTTTATGGTTAATTCCCTTAACCTCAGCCTCGGTGAAAAAGCTACCTAACTGCCGACCATACGCATTTCTGCGAGTCGTAATGTTCATCGTGTTAAACCGCTCTTTTTCCTCTCCAACCACATGAGCAGAAAGCAAGATAAGACCCGCACACGTTCCATACACGGGCAAACCTTTCTCTATATCCGCCTTGATTTGCTCACGCAAACCCAACTCGTTAAGCAATTTCAACATAGTCGTACTCTCACCTCCAGGCAAAATCAAACCATCCTTCGTCTTTTCCCAATCCGCCGCCTGCCGAACCTCGAACGACTCCACACCAATCTTATCTAACATCTGACGATGTTCCCGAAAATCTCCTTGCAAAGCCAAAACCGCTATCTTCATATTCTAATATATTTTATCTCAAACAATAATTATTGATTTTGTTTTAAAAGAACGGAGAACCTACTACAGTTCTCCGCCCACACGGAAATTATAACGTCATTGAGAAATTTTCCTATTTTCCTCTTTCTGCCATTAAGAGTTCTATTTCATGCTCATTGATGCCGACCATTGCCTCACCTAAGTCTTCACTCAACTCAGCCAACACTTTAGGGTCGTTGTAGTTGGTTACAGCCTTCACGATGGCAGCCGCACGTTTAGCTGGATTTCCACTCTTGAAGATGCCACTACCGACAAAGACACCTTCTGCACCGAGTTGCATCATCAAAGCGGCATCAGCAGGAGTTGCGACACCACCCGCAGCGAAGTTCACCACAGGTAATTTCCCATTTTCGTGAACATATTTTACCAACTCGTATGGTGCTTGCAATTGCTTAGCAGCCTCAAAAAGCTCATCCTCGCTCAAAGAAACCAATCGTCTCATCTCGCTCTGAATCAAACGCATGTGAGTAACCGCTTGAACAACATCACCCGTACCAGGCTCTCCCTTCGTACGAATCATTGTTGCACCCTCAGCAATACGACGAAGCGCCTCGCCTAAGTTCTTCGCACCACAAACGAAAGGAACATCAAACTTTGTTTTATCAATATGGAAGACATTGTCCGCCGGAGACAAAACCTCACTCTCATCAATGTAGTCGATCTCGATAGCCTGCAAAATCTGCGCTTCCGCAATATGACCGATACGTACCTTCGCCATCACCGGAATAGAAACCGCTGCCTGAATTCCCTTAATCATCTTAGGGTCGCTCATACGAGAAACACCACCCGCGGCACGAATATCCGCTGGAATTCTCTCCAATGCCATTACAGCACATGCTCCTGCTTCCTCTGCTATTCTCGCTTGTTCGGGTGTCGTAACATCCATTATAACGCCACCTTTCAACTGTTCTGCTAAATCACGATTTAATTTTTGTCTGTCGTTTGCCATAATCAATCTATTTTTATTTTCTTTATTTTTTTATAAATTATATGATTGGTTCTCAGATGATATATCTCCAACCTTATTATCTAAAATTAAATGCTATTGATTAGAATTTCTAAACTCACTTGGCGCACACCCTTTCATCTGTTTGAAGAATTTGGTGAACTGCGCCTGCGAGGAGAAACCGAATTTATATGCCACCTCTTGAATGTTCTTATTGTCGCTTTTGAGTTCCACCTCTATCTCATGAATCAGGTGGTCGCGAATCAGATCTTTTGGAGAACGCCCCACCACCTTCTTGGTCACCTCAGCCAAATAGCGCGTGCTGACATTGAGCTTGTCGGCATAATAAGCAACATCGCTGTTCTCTTTACCGTGGAGCATAATCTCGCTCATCAGTTTATTGTAAAGTTCCATCAAATGAGTGGAGACTGTTCGTTTGCCACCATGATTCAGCAATCTGCCACCATGACCCAATTTCATATCCAACGAATAAACTATCAGTCTATTGACATACTCTCTCGCTTTCATAACGGCGTTTTGAAGGTCAGCACCCATTGCGAGGAACGTAGCAATAGCCGCTGAGAAAGCGCCACTCACTCCATGAGCATTCCGATCAATAACACCTGGAGATGAAAAGAAAGTCGGCTCTTCACCACCATATTTTACCAACACATCCGTATGCTGATCACTCATCACACTCGGACTCTGTAATAGAACAGCGTTACATCCCTGGTCTACAAGCAGTTGAGCGGCTTTAACCATTGCATCCACATTCTCAATTTTCCTATTAAGAAGGAAGTCCGCCGCCTCACTCTTCAGATTCACCACTGTGCAAAGAGGAAATAGATACTTTTGCAATACAGTGAGCGTTCGTCGATCTAACAGAATATCGCCATGGATAGAAACGACACCAGGATCACACACCACGAAACGAGGCTGATAATGTTTCAGCAGGTTCGAGATAGAGAGGATAGAAGCCTCATTACGGAGCAAACCCACTTTTACCACTTTAGGAGCGAGGTCTTCCATCACCGCACGAACTTGTCGTTCTACGATTTCGACGGGAAGATCGAACACCTCATGAATACCCACTGTGTTCTGCACCGTTACCGATGTAATAGCCGAAGTAGCATAGCCACCCAACGACGAAATTGTCTTGATATCCGCTTGGATTCCGGAGCCTCCGACACTGTCGGATCCCGTAATCGTCAAGATAGGTTCACAATTCATCGTTTTCTTCATTTCCAAACACTTTTACTTGTCAGAACACACGACATTACACTCTGTATATCAACAAAATACGCCTGACAAACTCAACTCAAAGTTCTATTTGTCAATCTTTTCTTGAAGACGATGCAAAAGAATGATTTTATTTTTTAACGGCAAATTTTTGTTCCTATTTTGACAAAGAATAGGGAGAAAGGGGAAAAGAAACCACAAAAAAAGGGCGCATCAGATATCTCATCAATGCGCCCACTGTCAATAAATTAGAAACTTTTGCTAATGTTTTTATTTATTTGAGATATAGTCAACTAACCATTTGCCGACTTCACTCGTCTTGTATTTCTTTGCTCCTTCAAGGGCAAGATCCTCTGTTACAACCGCAGCGTTCAATGATGCAGCCACTGCCTCACGAATCAACGCACCCTCTGCCTTCGCATTGAATGCATACTCGAACATCATAGCGGCTGAAAGAACTGCTGCCAATGGGTTGGCAATATCTTTTCCTGCTGCTTGTGGGTAACTTCCGTGAATTGGTTCGAACAAACTTGTGTGTTCTCCTACTGACGCAGAAGCCAAAAGTCCCATAGAACCAGCGATCACACTTGCCTCATCCGTCAAAATATCACCGAATGTGTTCTCTGTTACCATAACGTCGAAGAACTTAGGGCAACGAACCAACTGCATTGCGGCGTTGTCGACAAACATATAGTCTGTCTTTACCTCTGGATAATTCTTCTCCATCTCTTGTCCTCTCTCTCTCCAAAGTCTTGAAGACTCCAACACGTTTGCCTTATCAACGATAGTCAGATGCTTTCTTCTTCTCATAGCATACTCAAAAGAGAGTTTCAAGATACGGTCAACCTCTTTTTGGCTGTAGATACAAGTATCGTATGCAACGGTTCCGTTCTCCTTGCGTCCCTTCTCTCCGAAATACATACCACCTGTCAACTCACGAACACAAAGGAAATCTGCGCCATCTACCAACTCCTCTTTCAATGGAGAAGCCTTAACAAGTGATTTGTAAGTCTCAACAGGACGGAGGTTGGCGTACAACCCTAATTTCTTACGCATAGCGAGCAACCCTTGCTCTGGACGTACTTTTGATGTTGGATTGTTATCGTAGCGAGGATCACCGACAGCACCGAAAAGCACTGCGTCTGACTTCATACAAAGTTCGTGTGTAGAATCAGGGTAAGCATCTCCGTATTTGTCGATTGCACACGCACCAACAAGGGCGGTATCGTATGTCAACTCGTGGTTGAACTTCTTTGCGATAGCTTTCACTACATCAAGTGCGACGCCAACCACTTCCGGTCCGATACCATCGCCTGGTAAAACTGCAAGATTTAGTTTCATTATTTCTCTTCTATTAAGTTTAACATTTTCTCTGTCGCTTGGATAGCGGCCTCTGTTTGGTCAGCATCCAATCCATGTGTCTTGAAGACACGATCTTTAAATTTCCAAGTAATCGTCGTATGCACGAGGGCATCCGTCTTTCCCCCTGGTGGAATGATTACCGCATAGTCTATCAACTCCGGTGTCGGTTTGCCTAATTGCTTGTAAATCTTCCATAATGCCTTCGAGAACGCATCATACTGACCATCTCCTGGGGCTGTCGTCTGATAAACCTCACCTTCCACTTCGATTTTCACCGTGGCTACCGGACGCAAGCCATGAGTGAGTGAGAGGGAGTAGTTAATCATCCTAATCTTTTGTTTTTCAACAGGATGCTTCAACACATCCGATATGATATATGGCAACTCGTCCTGAGTAACAATTTGCTTCTTGTCTCCCAATTCGATGATACGTTTCGTCACCTTATCCATGGCCTCTTCGTCTAACACAATGCCCAATTCCTCAATATTCTTTCGGATATTGGCTCTTCCAGACACTTTACCAAGCGCGTACTCACGTTGTCTGCCAAATCGTTCTGGAAGAAGTGCGTTGACATAAAGGTCGCCTTTGGAATCACCATCGGCGTGAACTCCAGCACACTGCGTGAAGACATTGTCTCCGATTATCGGTTTGTTATTCGGAATACGGACACTGGAGTAAGTCTCGACCAGTTTGCTGATCTGATATATTTTATCTTCTCTGATATGAGTCTTGATATTGAGTTGGTCGTGTAAAACAGCAACAACACTCGTCATCGGAGCATTTCCTGCTCTCTCACCCAATCCATTCACAGTGGTGTGCAACCCCTGAATGCCTGCCGAAGCTGCCATATAGACGTTGCCTAATGCGAGGTCGTAGTCGTTATGTGCATGAAAATCAAAATGATAATTCGGATAACGATCTACCATGTCCTTGCAAAACTCATACGTTTGGCGAGGATTCAGAATGCCTAAAGTGTCGGGCAACATCACCCTTTTAACAGGTAAATCGGCAATCGCATCAAGATATTCATAAACATAATCACGAGAGTGAATCATACCATTACTCCAATCTTCCATATAAAGATTGACGTCAACGCCATGTCTCTGCGCATCCAAAACAGCGTCTCGCACATCGGCAATGTGCTGTGCAGTAGTTTTGCGCAACTGACCCTCTACGTGTTTCTTCGACCCTTTCGTAAGGAGGTTCATCACTTTACAGCCCACCTTTTCAATCCATTCAAGGGATGTGCCTTTGTCCACAAAAGCCAACACCTCTACACGATCGAGATAACCTGCCACCTTCGCCCAATCAGCTATGCGTTTCACCGCATCAAACTCGCCCGCAGAAACCCGGGCGGAGGCAACCTCCACCCGGTCTACACCCAATGTTTCTAATAACATTTGGGCTATGCCAAGCTTTTCATGCGGAGCGAAAGAGACACCGGAGGTCTGTTCCCCATCACGGAGGGTTGTGTCCATTATCTCCATTGCGACTCCTCTCTGCTTTTTATTTATGTTTCTTCTCGTACTCTTCAATCAAAGACTTCTTGCTCAACAAGTAGTCAATGTCGTCGTAACCATTCATCAAACATTCCTTCTTGTAAGCATTAATCTCAAATTTCTCACTCTTGCCAGTAGCCAAATTGGTAACCGTCTGATTAGGCAAGTCTACCTTCACCTCCATCTTAGGATCAGCCTTTATGCTTGCGAAGAGTTCTGCGAGGAACTGCTCAGAAACAACAACTGGCAACACAAAGTTGTTCAACTCGTTGTTCTTGTGAATATCGGCGAAAAAGCTAGAGATTACGACACGGAATCCATAACCTGCGATAGCCCAAGCCGCATGTTCACGGCTACTTCCACTACCGAAGTTTTTACCGGCGACAAGGATGCAACCACTATAAGTGGGGTCGTTCAAGACAAAACTTTTGATCGGATTTCCGTCTTTGTCATATCTCCAGTCGCGGAAGAGGTTTTCACCAAACCCAGCCTTATCTGTTGCTTTCAAAAAACGAGCAGGGATGATCTGGTCAGTATCCACATTCTCTAATGGTAAAGGAATGCAACTACTCGTGATTATATCAAATTTTTGTTTCATGATTCTTCTCTTTTGTGGTTTTTGACTTAAATCAATGTACGAGGGTCTGTGATAACACCTGTGACTGCGGCTGCGGCTGCTACCAATGGACTTGCCAATACGGTGCGAGCGCCTGGACCTTGACGACCTTCAAAATTACGGTTTGAAGTAGAAACGCTCAGCTTTCCAGCAGGGATCTTATCGTCATTCATAGCCAAACATGCTGAACAGCCTGGTTGACGAAGTTCAAATCCCGCTTCCTCGAAGATTTTGTCCAAACCTTCCTCTCTGATCTGCTTATCAACCATCCAGGATCCTGGCACTAACCAACAAGTGATATTCTCTGCCTTCTTCTTTCCCTTCACGATAGAAGCGAAAGCACGGAAGTCTTCGATACGACCGTTTGTACACGAGCCACAGAACACATAGTCGACCTTCTTACCTATAAGGCTATCACCAGGAGCGAATCCCATATAGTCCAAGCTTTTTTTGAAAGAGATTTGACCTGCAGCGTCGATAGTGTCCAAGGTAGGAATATGTTGAGAGATACCCATACCCATACCTGGGTTTGTTCCATAGGTAACCATTGGTTCAATATCAGCGGCATCAAAGTTAATCTCCTTGTCGAATACTGCATCATCTCCACTCTTCAAAGTTCTCCAGAACGCAACGGCTTTATCCCAATCTGCACCCTTAGGAGCGTATTCACGTCCCTTCAAATACTCGAATGTTGTCTCGTCAGGAGCGATGAATCCGCCACGAGCACCCATCTCGATAGTTAAGTTACTGAGCGTCAAACGACCCTCCATCGTAAGGTTCTTCACAACAGATCCCGAGTATTCTACAAAATAGCCTGTAGCACCAGAAGTCGTCATTTTACTCATGATGTAGAGCGCAACGTCTTTCGCAGTTACACCCTTCTTCAATTCGCCGTTGATGTTGATTCTCATCGACTTAGGCTTTGACTGAAGAATACACTGGCTCGCCATTACCATCTCAACCTCAGAAGTACCTATACCGAATGCGACAGCACCCATAGCACCATGAGTTGAAGTATGAGAGTCTCCACATACGATGGTCATACCTGGCAGAGAAAGACCACGTTCTGGGCCAACCACATGAATCACGCCATTATGATCGTTCAACATTCCGAAATGCGTCAAACCAAAGTCTGCTGCATTCTTGGCAAGTGTGTCAACCTGCTTTCTTGATACAGGATCCTCAATAGGCTTATCCTGATCATGCGTAGGGGTGTTGTGATCTGGCATACAGAAAATCTGCTTAGGACGGAAACATTTCAGTCCTCTTTCGCGCATGCCCGTAAAAGCCTGTGGAGAGGTAACCTCATGACAGTAAAGGCGGTCGATATAGAGTTGCGTAGGACCGTCGACTACTTGAGAAACCACATGTGAATCCCAGATTTTATCGAATAACGTGTTCATATTGGTTAGAAATTATACAGTATAAACTCTTATTATATTAGGACAATATTTTCTTACATAAATTTGTTGAGAGCATCAACGTAAGCCTGAAGAGAACCTTCGACAATGTCTGTGCTTGCTCCGAATCCAAAGTAGACATGTCCATCACACTCCACCTGCATGTGTATCTTCGCCACATCATTGCTTCCCTTATTGATTGACTGGATTGTGAATTCGCTGAGTGTCATCTTCTTGCCTAAGATTTTCTTTAGTGCATTGATAGTGGCGTCTACCGGACCATTACCTGTAGCCACGGCCGTTTTCTTCTCGCCATGAACAGTCAAGCCCAAGTCTGCCGTATGTTCAACATCTTTACCTGCGTTGACACGGAGATAATCAATCTCTATAGCCTTTCCGCCATCACCTCTCGCACCCATCAGAATACGGATGTCATCGTCGTGGATCTCCTTCTTTTTATCCGCCAAGACAAGGAACTCCTTGTATATCTCGTCCAATTTCTCATCATTGACGCTGTAACCCATCACGTTGAGGCGGTGACGAAGTGCGGCACGACCACTGCGGGCTGTCAATACAATCAAGTTATTGTCTATTCCAACATCCTTTGGATCCATGATTTCATAGGTGCAAAGGTTTTTCAACACACCATCCTGGTGGATTCCAGACGAGTGAGAAAAGGCATTACGACCGACGATAGCCTTGTTCATCTGAATTGGCATGTTCATCAAATTGGAAACGATGCGACTTGTATGATAAATCTGCTTTGTATCGATTTCCGTATCAATATTCAAACCTTTGTGGCAGCGGAGAGCCATCACGACCTCCTCCAAAGAGGTGTTTCCAGCACGCTCGCCCACTCCGTTGATGGTAACCTCGACTTGACGAGCACCCGCCATAACACCCGCCAAAGTGTTAGCCGTTGCCATACCTAAGTCGTTGTGGCAGTGAGTTGAAATAGTGGCCTTATGCACACCGTCAACATGCTCCATCAAATATTGGATCTTTGCGGCGAACTCTTGAGGCAAACAATACCCCGTAGTGTCTGGAATATTGACAACAGTAGCACCCGCCTTGATGACAGCCTCAACCACGCGAGCCAAATATTCATTGTCGGTACGACCAGCATCCTCACAATAAAACTCCACATCCTCAACATATTTCTTGGCATACTTAGTCGCAGCGACCGCACGTTCCAAAATATCCTCCCTATTGGAGTTAAACTTGTAGCGGATATGTTGGTCGGACGTACCGATACCTGTGTGTATTCGTTTACGTTTGGCATATTGCAACGCTTCGCTCGCCACATCAATGTCCTTTTGAACACTACGAGTAAGCGCACAAACGACAGGGTTAGAAACGACCTTTGATATTTCGACCACTGAGTTGAAGTCGCCCGGACTTGAGATAGGGAAACCCGCCTCTATCACATCAACGCCCAAAGCCTCCAATGCACGTGCAACCTCTAACTTTTCCACTGTGCTCAGTTGACAACCAGGCACCTGCTCACCATCTCTCAGGGTAGTGTCGAATATATATAATCTGTCTGCCATTATAGTATGTTTTTTTGTTATTCGTTATTTATCGTTCGAGCTATCGCCATCGGACACAGAGATATAAAAAAAACCTCTCTCACAAGGGAAGTGAGAAAGGCTTTGTCTCTATCTTTTTTAGCATACATTCCTCACTTCCTCAAGCACCGCAAGAGAAGCAACAAGGAAATAATGTTAATATTTGAAATTCTGTAATCCATAACGATACGAACTCATCTTGATGTATCTACTGTATTATTTTATATTAGTCTCTCAGCCATTAGCGAACATCAAAGTTCCCTAACTCTATTTTTTAGTAGTGCGAAATTAATGCGTTTCGCTCTTATCTGCAAATTTTTCAGAATAAATTTATTATTTCACCACTGTTCCCGTATTGCAACCAATCTGACCCGCCTCGGTGATGACAACCTCCTTAACACCGGCATCGATAGCAGCAAACGCGTTCTCCAATTTCGGAATCATTCCACCTTGAATAATCTCCTGCTCAACATACTTGACGAACAAATCTTTTGTAATCTCAGGAATGACACTTTCATCATCATTGGCATCCATCAAAACGCCTTTCTTCTCGAAACAATACACCAGCGTAACATCGAAATGCTTGGCCAATGCTTTAGCCGCCTCACCTGCAATCGTGTCGGCATTGGTGTTCAACAAGTTACCCTTCTTGTCGTGTGTGAGCGGAGCCAAAACAGGGACAACCCCTTTTTTAATCAAATCGGAAAGCAAATCAGCATCCACTTTCTTCACGTCACCCACAAAGCCATAGTCAACATCCTTAACAGGTCTTTTATCCGACTGCATATAGTTCATGTCAGCCCCTGTCAGTCCTAAAGCGTTAATGTTCAGTGCTTGAAGTTTAGCTACAATCGTCTTGTTGACTAAACCACCATAGACCATAGTAACCACGCGAAGCATATCGGAATCAGTAATACGTCGACCATTCACCATTTTACTTTCTATCCCCAATTGCGTGGCCAATGCCGTGGCAGAGCGACCTCCCCCATGCACCAACACCTTATACCCTTCTATCTTTGAGAAACGTTCAAGAAGAGCAGCCAAAGTATTCTGTTCTTCGACAATCTTACCGCCAACCTTTATTAAAGTCAATTTTTCCATTTTTAGATTCTATTATGATAGTATATATAGTATATAAAGAGAAAGACCGCAGCACCTCATTAGCATAAGGAGCGACGGTCCATTTTTACTCTCATGAAATTGCTCACTTCATTTTTATTTGTTCTTCAACAAATCACGGATTTCAGTTAACAACAACTCTTCTTTAGAAGGCGTAGGTTCTGGTGCGGGAGCAGCAGGGGCCTCTTCTTTCTTCTTCAATGAGTTAATCAACTTGATGAATAAGAAGATGCAGAAAGCGACGATGATGAAATCAAACAATACCTGAAGAAAATTACCAAAACTCAACACCGCAACACCTGCCTCCTGAGCCTTTGCCAAGGTATCGTAAATTTCCACGTCGCGACCACCCAACTGAACGAACCAGTTAGTAAAATCAACACCACCCGTCGCCAAAGAAATCAAAGGCATAAAAATATCTGAAACCAACGAAGTAACGATCTTGCCGAAAGCACCACCGATGATCACACCGACTGCCATATCAATTACGTTACCACGAACTGCAAACTCTTTGAACTCTGACAAAAATTTACTCTTCATTTTCTTTCGTTATTTATTATTCTTTAATTCGTTTTCGTACAAAAATAGTTTTTTTTGATTGAGAGACAAACATCACACCTTATTTATTCAATCCAAGAGACTCTAACGCTTCCTCCTTTATATAAGGTTTGATTTCGTCAAAAGGAACGACAAAAGATGGGTCGCCGTAGCAATAAGGGGCGATAGCATAGATTCCGTAATTGAAAACCACACCATCTTCAGTGAAATACGGACAGTTAGAAGGCACTCCTATAGGCTCGATGATTATCTCTTCTAATTCTTTATCTGAAATGGGAGTCTTGCCATCCTCAGAGAAATATAATTTCAAATATTTCACCATCAACTTTTTAAATGACCTTGACTGAGTATCTTTGAAACAATTCCATGAGATTCTCTGCAAAGGATTCTTTAAGAAAGTAGTACCAACAGAGCCATACGATCCATGAGCGGCACCCCGAGGAAACTCAACAACACTTGAAAGGAACGACACAAAGTTATGATTATCAGACACCTTCCCTATTCTCAAACCATATTCCTCTCTATCGTTAAAAAACGAAGCATATACATTCTCAACAAAGGCAGACACCTTGTCTATATCCTTCTCTCCAAGAATGGACTTTTCTTCATTCGACCATAAAATAGTGTTAACCACGAAATTACGAATTGAATCTGCCAAAACCGAATTATCATTCGATATAGGATACTCAAAATATAGAGAGTAGCTCGTTGAATCACCCTTATTAGTCATGTCGGGCACTGTGTTAACCAAATGAACGGAATCGACTATAAGAAGACCCGACACAGACTCCGACGACTCTTCTACGACAACAGCCTTAACAGAATCTATTTCAGCCAATTCAGTGCTATCAATCTCAGAAGACTGGCTATTCTCAACGCTTTTTGAGCCACACGAAACAAGAGACATTGTAGCCACAAATAGAAATAATCTTAATATTTTTCTCATAATTCCATTTTTATAGTACAAAAGAAACATATTCTTGGCTGAATAACAAATAAATAAACCACCCAACTATCATTATTTAACTTAATGTAACTGTTTTTCACCAGTATGCTCCTCATTGACATAAAGGGCATCGGTTGCAAGTTTTTTTGTTACTTTGCATACTTATAATAGTCAGAATGAAAAAAGAAGAGATACAAGCATTGTTCGCCCAATTTGAACAAGTATCCTGCGTTTTCAATGATATAGAATGTTGGAGTGCAAGGGAGCTGTGTTCATTGTTGGGGTATAAACTTTGGCAGAACTTTACAAAAGTAATAGATAAAGCCAAGGAAGCGTGTGTTAACGTTGGGCAAAAAGTATTGGAAAACAAGAAGAAATGATGAAGCAGAATAAAAAAGACTGGCTTATGGAGCAGGACGAGTTGAATCACTTGGCTATCGTCAAGGCTAATATAGAAGAAGCAGCGAAGAAATAATGGCAAAGAAACAATATAACATAATAGATTTATTTTGCGGTTGTGGCGGCTTGTCAAAAGGTTTTGAAGAAGCAGGCTACAAAACTTTGCTCGGTGTTGATATTGAACAAAGTGCACTAAACACTTTTGAGAAAAACCATAATGGAGCGGTAGGCATGAATTTAGACTTGTCTGCTTCAGATTCATTTGACAAAATAGACAAAGTAGTCAATGGTCGGACTATAGATGTGATTGTTGGCGGCCCTCCATGCCAAGGTTTTAGTTTGACAGGACCACGCAATTTTGAAGACAAGAGAAATAAATTATACCTCGCAATGATAGAGACTGTCCGCCGCTATCGTCCTCAAGCATTTCTTATAGAGAACGTGCCAGGGATGGCTAATCTTTATAAAGGAGCGGTAAAAGATGAAATTGTAAAACGGTTTACTGAAATGGGGTATAATGTAAATTACAAAATAGTCTGCGCCGCAGATTATGGAGTTCCCCAAATCCGTAAAAGATTAGTTTTTGTCGGTTTGAGAAACAGTGATGTTAAATATGAATTTCCAAAGCCTATATTAGAAGAAACGGACTACATTACATGTAAACAAGCAATATCTGACTTACCTTCCCTTGTCGATGAACTTGGTGAAGAAGTTGCTTCATATGCGAATGTTCCTGTAACAGAGTTTCAGAAACAAATGCGCGGCAATTGTAACGTCTTATATAATCATGTTGCAGTAAACCACAAAGACTTTGTCAAAAAAGTTATAGCACAAGTTCCTGATGGAGGAAACTATAAAGACTTGCCAAAAGGAGTTGGCGAAAGTAGGAATTTCCATATGGCTTGGACTCGCTATGCTAGTAATAAGCCTTCAAGGACAATCGACACAGGACACAGAAATAATTTCCACTATAAATGGAATAGATGCCCAACGGTAAGGGAAAGCGCAAGACTTCAATCTTTTCCTGACGATTTTGTGTTTACTGGAAATAAGACACAGCAGAACAAACAAGTAGGTAATGCTGTGCCTGTACTTCTGGCCTACGCTTTGGCAAAACAGATATTAGATTATCTTGACTAAATGAAAAAGGATTTACATACAATAGAATTGTTTGCTGGCTGTGGAGGGCTTTTAGAAGGCTTTCTGCAGGAAGGACATTTTGACACTTTAGCTTGTGTAGAATGGGAACAATACCCATGCTTGACTTTAGCTAACAGACTTGAACAGAAATGGAATCATAAAAATGCAAGCAAAGAGGTGATTCGGTTTGATATACAAAGAACCGAAGAGCTTATTAATGGCTTTGATGATGCTGAATATGGCCAACATCAAGGGTTAGCTGCATTGATTGGAGGCAAAACCGTCGATGCAATAGTCGGCGGACCACCCTGTCAAGCATACTCATTGGCCGGGCGAATCCGTGATGCGCATGGCATGAAAGAGGATTATCGCAACTATTTATTTGAAAGTTACATTAAAATTGTAAATTATTTCAAACCCAAATTCTTTGTCTTTGAAAATGTTATTGGGATTTTGAGTGCGGCACCAGATGGGACTCCTATTGTAAAACGCATCCGTAATGCCTTTATGGAAGCAGGATATAAAGTTGCTGAAGATTTCAAGGATACGCTATTTGAAGTAGCTGATTTTGGCATACCACAACATAGGCGCAGAGTTATTATAATTGGTGTCAGAATGGATGCTTTTGACAAAGGAAAATGTGCAGATAGTATTAGCGATAAGATGATTACAGATTTCTATAAAGAAATTATGCCATCTTTGAAGAGAAAACAAAGAACTGTATTTGATGCAATTGGCGATTTGCCAAAAATATACCCAATCGCAGAACCTATTCGTGAAAATGGCAAAAAGTATTCACATGCACCAATAATGTCAAAGATTGTTTCAAATCATGTTCCACGCTTTCACAGCAAAAGAGACATTGACGTTTTCCGGCTTTTAGCGGAGGATATTCAGTCTGGCAGAAAAGAATATGTTAGCATTGAGAAATTAAAAGAATTATACACTGAAGTTACGGGAAAGAAGAGCAATATACACAAGTACTATGTTCTGAGAAAAGATGAGCCAAGTAATACTATACCTGCTCATCTATACAAGGATGGCATGAGACATATTCATCCTGACCCTGAGCAAGCGAGGAGTATCACTGTACGGGAAGCTGCAAGACTTCAGACTTTTCCTGATGATTTCGAATTTCTTGGACCGAATATGGCTCAGTACAAAATGATAGGCAATGCCGTCCCCGTCGATTTTGCAAAAATCGTAGCATCAGCATTATATAAGTTAACAGAAAAATATTGTTGATATGTTGTACTATAAAAATCTTAGAGAAACTATAATGGGAATGCAAGAAAATCTTGCGTTCTCAAACAACATTGTCATTGTCTCAGGGTATGTTGGTTATCAGCCGATAAAGGAATTGTGTGAGCTATGTAAGGATATCAAGATAACTATCATTTACGGAATGTATGGGTGTGAAAGAATAAAACAGCCATTACACAATGCTCTTGTAGAGATTCAGGAGACGTATTCAAATGTAACTATACTTTACTCTACTATACCTGTGCATTCCAAAATCTATACTTGGAATTGTGACGATTATATAAAACGCGCCTTAGTCGGTTCTGCAAATTTCTCGGTCAATGGACTAATGAATGATTACAAGGAGATTTTGTCCGATGTCGAGAATTCGACCCTCTTTAGCTTAAAAGAATATTGCGAATATATCAAGGCAAGTTCAATAAACTGCAATAGTTCAAAAGTGGAGGTAAATCAAGTATCAAAAGCTCCAAGAAGATGTAAACAAGAGCAACCTTTACTTGCAAAAAATATTTGTCGCATATCACTTACGGATAAGGATGGATTGGTAAGCAAAAAGTCTGGTTTGAACTGGGGGCTTAGTAGTGGACATGTATCAGAAGGAGATGCCTACATACGAATTACAGCAAATTATATTAAACAATTCCCGACTTTATTTCCTCCTAAGAAATACATAGGCATAAAAAATGTAGATTCAAAAGGAAAAAGGAATAGGGAAAATGATGAAATCGAATTGATTTGGGATGATGGCGAAAAAATGATGGGATTATTAGAAGGGCAATCGAGTCCTATAAATGGTCTTATATATCCCAAACAACTCAGCAGTAGTCCTAGTAAATCTATATTAGGTAAATATATCAGAAAGCGGTTAGGAGTGGATATTAAACATACCATAACAAAGGCTGACCTAAAACGTTATGGGCGTAGTAGTATTGATATTTCTCTTATCGGAGAGGGTATATATTATTTGGATTTTTCAGTAAAGAAATAAGATATGGCAGAAGCATCACCTATTTGCAGAGGAAAAAACCTTACGGTAGAAACTGTTATGGCATTTGATTACATATTCTGATGTTGTAAAATATGTTGGATGAGATGAAGAACCGACTCTATTCGGGATATACCAGTTTCTGGAGCTAAAAAACAATACGAGTAAGACCCATCGATTTCGAGGGACAAAATAAGAAGCAACATGGCAAAAACAACTGTTAAGAACACCGAAGTTTCCATCGCCAATGTAAATGGAGAAGACTATTTCTGTCTCACAGATATGATCAGAGCCAAAGACGGAGATTTCTTTGTGACAGATTGGTTACACAACCGAAATACACATGAGTTTATCGGTATTTGGGAAAAGGTATACAACCCATCTTTTAATTATGGCGAATTCGCCACAATTAAAAGCCAAGCAGGTCTGAACAGTTTCAAAATTAGCGTGAAGGATTTTGTGGCAAAGACAAACGCCATTTCCATCCAATCGAAGGCTGGGAGGTATGTATTGATGTTGCAGTCTATGCCCTCGAAGATATGGGGAAGCCTATCGGAGTGGCGGACTATCAGCTGATAGTGCAGAAAGAGAAATTGCAAAAAGTCCTTGCCGAGGAGATAAAGGCGTTTGGTGAAGAGAAAGGGAATTTGAACAAAACGGAAGATAACAATGGAGCAGAATAAAAAAGACTTGCTTATTGAGCAGTCAAACAAAATACAAGAGGTAATTGATGTTATTGCCAACCAGTTTGGCGATGATTTCGAGGACGAGTTGAATCACTTGGCTATCGTCAAGGCTAATATAGAAGAAGCAACGAAGAAATAATGGCAAAGAAACAATATACTGTATTGGACTTGTTTTGTGGATGTGGAGGCATGTCGCTCGGCTTTGAAAAAGCTGGCTATGATGTGCTGCTTGGTATTGACATTTGGAAAGATGCACTTGAGACATATAAGTTCAATCACCATAATAGCAATGTTTTGTGCGCAGATATGTTGACTTTGACAGGCGACGACGTAAGCACTCACCTTGGGTCAAAAACCGTTGATGTGATAATAGGAGGACCGCCATGTCAAGGATTTTCTGTCGCTGGTAAGCGCATCGTGGATGACGAAAGGAACAAGTTATATAAGGGCTTTGTGCGCATGGTAGCATACTTCAAGCCAAGTGCATTTGTGATGGAAAATGTGCCGAACATACTGTCTATTGGCGAGGGAGTGGTTAAGCAATCTATACTTGACGATTTCCAAGAATTGGGCTATCAGGTAGAAACAAAAGTACTTCTTGCCTCTGATTATGGCGTTCCGCAAAATCGTCGGCGAGCAGTTTTTGTAGGTTTGCGCAACGGTGTTTTCGACTTCAATATTCCGACAGTAGAGCATCGGGTTACAACTGAGGAAGCACTTGGCGATTTGACGGAAGACTCCATTGCAGACGAAACGCCATATCCCATCGCCCCAAGTTGTGACTATCAACGACTGATGCGAGCAAGCAGCAATGTGATATGGAATCACGATATTACGCTACATAATGAACAAACCAAGCGCATTATTGCAATGGTTCCTGATGGGGGAAATTACAAAGATTTGCCTAAGGACTTGCAAGAAACCAGAAAGGTTCATATAGCGTGGACGCGCTTGAACAGTCAAAAGCCAAGTATCACCATTGACACGGGACATAGGCATCATTTCCATTATAAATGGAATAGAGTTCCAACGGTTCGTGAAAGTGCAAGAATCCAATCGTTTCCAGATGATTTCGTTTTCTTGTGTAGCAAGACAAGCCAATACAAGCAAGTTGGTAATGCCGTACCACCAATTATGGCACAGGCTATTGCAGAACATTTAAAGAAACAATTATGTCAGACAAAATAAATTACTATCAGATACCTGATAAATATTGGTTTAGGATTCATTTCGTTAGACCTCGTTTCAAAAGCAACATTGAAAATGTGTTGTTGTATATGGCCAATGAGTGTTGTCGAATACCTCAATGTTCATGCTCCGAGTACAATCAGAAGTATCTCAATGCAATAAAGATGTTCCCTGGGAACATTGGCATGACAAAGAAGACTCTTGACAACTGGCGTACTGAGATACCTGCTCTTTTCGGCTTCTACAAAGAAGATAAAGATGCCGACATTACTGAAACGTCACAAATGGCAGTTTTCCTGCACGAGAATCAAGACTTAACACAGTTCTTGCGCCTTTTCTTGTATTCATTCCAAATCCCTGGTGGACACATGAAGGCAGTTGATGTCAAAGACATTATATACAATAACATAAGATTCAAACCTGCACGTACTATTATTCAAGTTCTGCTTGCAGGAAATACCCTTCTTAGCGAACAGGATAGCTCAAAGGAGATGTCTATGTCCGCAGAAGAAGCTACATATTGTATTTTTAACGACATTCGTGTTA
>CAVEVQ010000026.1:0-35823 GCA_963619325.1 Bacteroidaceae bacterium
GAACAACAAGTGGACGTTGGGATACGTCAAGGTTGGGGACGACTCGCGCCTGTGCTACATGCTGATTCCGGAGGATTTTGTGGCGCCTGAGGGAACGACCGTGACGGTGTTGAGCACAAGCACGACATCAAATGCAATGGATGTGACCGTTCCATCAACCAACACCTACACCACGGAGCAGTTCGCTTCCCTTGAGGAGCTGGGCGTCGTGGCGTTGCCTGGTGGTGGTTACCGTGACGGTACGGCGATGAGAGGTGTTGGCTTGTACGGCAACTATTGGTCTTCTTCCGCGTACGGCTCGTTAAAATCCTACTTATTTTGCTTCTACGCTGCGAACGTGATTTCAGATTACGACTACACTCGGCACTACGGTAGGTCGGTCCGATTGGTCCAGGATCTTTAACAGCAGCAAGCGACCTGCTTTTACAAACCTTCAAAAAGAAAGTTTTTTGAGAACTGTGTCACCATTACGGATAAGGAAGGCACAGTTCCTCTTTATGTTTATGGTAAAACCAAAAGGGGAATATGAAATGCCAATCTGGCGTACTCTTTAAATCACATAGTCGCTGTAGTTCAATAAATTGTCCATAAAGTAGACGATTTGTCGACGCCACCATGACCAATCGTGAGCTACGTCGTTTCCCCAGTAGTCAATCCATGCAGGTATCTGTTTTTCTTTTAGCAGAGCGTCCATTTTTCGAGTGCTTTCGAGAAGGGCGTCTTCCCAAGCACCTTGTCCGACACAGAGGATGATTTTCCTATTACGATACATATTGAGATATGGATGATTCCACTGCATGTTCTGCAAAAAATCGTATGGTGAATTGTCGTACACTAATGGATCATGGTAGTTAGGAAAGAAATAGTCTGCGTGGTAAAGACCGCTGAGCGATATTAGAGTGTCGAACAGGTCAGGGCGGCGGAAGAAAAAGTTTGCAGCGTGAAATCCGCCCATGCTGCATCCAGTTACGATTAGAGTGGCATGGGGAGCTTTCACCTCTGGAATCAACTCGTCCACGATATAGTGAAACCAACGCTCGTGTAACGAGATGCGGTAGTGCTCGTTGCCTCCTATGTCAGACCAAGTCTCGCGATCAATGCTGTCGACACAGATTAAATGGATTTTACCTTGGTCGATGAAATTGGAAAGAGATGCCACCATGTCAAAATCTTGGTAGTCGTAGAACCTACCGTCTTGTGATGGGAAAACCAATACACCTTTCCCCTTGTCTCCATAGATTTTATACTCCATGTCGCGTCCCAAAATAGGGCTGTATTTTTTTACATATTTTGTCTCCATCTGATTATTCTTTTAGGTTTTGGTTGTTTATGAGGATGTTTAGTTCGTGCTTAATTAGATAATTAGACTTGGATAAATGTTGATTTTCGTTTATTGTTTGTCGTGTACGAATGCGACAAATTCTTCCACCTCCTTGTAGGTGTTGAGTTTGACGGTGTACATTTGTTGTCCCATCGCATTGTGGAAGAGTTCAGGCATACGTTCGCATATTACTATCTGGTTGTTGTATTTATCAAGAATCTCTTCGTGGGTATGGACGTATTTGTACATGTCACGGCGACTTGCAAAAGCGCAGTAAAATTGGTCTCCGATGTCGGTGTGGCTTTCGCCGTAGGTAATCATGTCTGCCCATATTTTGTAAACATCTGTGGAGTGCGCGAAATTGATCATGTCGGGGGTATAGCCGCCGGCGGGACGCATATTGACCTCCAATGCAACGAAATCCCCTTTCTTGCCTAATCCCTTGCGGTCTCTGTCTAAACGGAAGAACTCAAGGTGTACGAAACGATTGCTAACACCGAAAGTCCTGACGGTTCTGCGTCCTAATTCACAAAGACTCTTTGGAATTGTTTTGTCGACATAGTAAGAAAGGTCTAATTTCTTGTTGACAATGTCCATGATTGATGGAGGCCAAACGGTCATCGACTCGAATAAGGGTTGAGAGTCTCTGCTGATGATGGCATCATAAGAGCAGATTTCTCCTGTGATGAACTCTTCGATCACATAGTTGGAAAAGTTAGGCTTGGTAGAGAAGAAATTACGAAGCTCCTCCTCATTGTGAATCTTGTGCGTATCGCTTGCTCCGACACCTACGTTAGGTTTTGCGATGAGAGGGAAGCCAGTCTGAGTGGCGAATGTCAAAGCCTTTTCGAGGCCATCGCAGGCTTTGTATTGTCGGGCAGTCGGAATACCACCTTTTGCGTAGAAAGCCTTCATCAGTGATTTCTCCTTGATGCTCTCTATATGCTCTGCGTTGATGCCCGTCGTGATATTGAAGTCAGTGCGAATACGAGCGTCTTGTTGAAGCCAATATTCGTTGTTGGACTCCACCCAGTCTATTTTCCCATATTTGAAAGCGAAGAAGGCAACGGCGCGGTACACTTGGTCGTAGTCCTCCAAAGAGTTGACACGGTAATACTCCGTGAGCGATTCTTTCAGTTCCTTACTCAAGGATTCGTAAGGGTCTTCTGCGATTCCCAAAACACGAACTCCGTTTTGTTTCAGTCTCAAGCAGAACTCCCAGTATGTATGAGGGAAGTTAGGTGAAATAAAAACAAAATTCATAATTTTACTTAGGTATAGGTTAATTTAGGTTGTTTACAATGGAGCAAAGTTATAGTTTTTTTGCGTTTAATTGGTTAACTTTGTATCGGAGGTGCAATTTTTGCGCCTTTTGAAGGTTATTAAGACAAAAGACATTGAATTCTTATCGATAGAGAATTAAAAGAAGATGATTTTTAAGAGAAAAACGGCAAAAGTCGTTTCTATATACACTATATATGTATCATTTGTCGCGGTTCTGCTTTTTACGTTGGTGGGTTGCGATATGAAGAAGAACACTGCGTTCAATCGTAAGTACCAGGCTCTGAACACACGTTATAATGTCTATTATAATGCCAATGAGTCGTTTAAGAAAGGTTATAAAAAGATTGATGAGAGTTATTCTCCCGACTATTCACATATCATACCTGTGTTTGCGGTAAGCGATAAGTCGACCGAAGGGGTGGCGAAGGGTGATATGGCTCGTGCAATTGAGAAGTGCGAGTTGGCGATTTCGAAGCATTCAATGCAGAAAAAGCCTAAGAAGAAATATGAGAAAATGCGCGACCCTGTGTATGTGGCATTTTATAATCAGGAGGAATTCAACTCTTTTATGGATGAGGTTTGGATGTTGATGGGGCAGGCGAAGTATTATTCAAATGACTATCTTGCAGCATCGGCTACGTTTACATACGTTACGAAGCACTTTTCAAACGACAAGACTTTAGTGCTAAAAGCGTTGATTTGGAAAGCGCGAGCATTGAAGGAGTTGGGGTGGAATTATGAGGCGGAAGAGATTTTGAACAATATAGATGCCGAAGAATTGCCTGAGAGTATTATTGGACTTTATCACGGAGCGAAGGCGGATTTGCTTTGTGAGAACAACGAGTACAAAGAGGCGTTGCCCCATTTGTTAAAGGCTGTTGAGATTGAAAAAGACAGAATACAACGGACGAGGTTCAACTTTGTCATTGCACAAATTTATCAATATTTAGGCCAAAAGGAGGAGGCTTACCTTTACTATGGCAAAGTGATAAAAGCCAATCCAACTTATCAGATGACGTTCAATGCAAATATTTTGCAGACGGAGGTTGTGGAAAACTCATCGGATGCAGATTTGATTAAGCGTCTCAATAAACTGGCAAAGAACCGTAATAATGCCGACTATTTAGATCAGATATTTTATGCGATGGGAAATATCTATTTGGCTCGTAAAGACACGGCGGAGGCGCTACGTCTCTATCGTACGTCGGCTGATACAAGTACGAGAAATGGTTTGGAAAAAGCGCAGACACTTATCACCATGGCAGATATTTATTATGGTAGGCAAGACTATGTTAAAGCGCAGCCTTGCTATTCAGACGCCTATTCGCTGATTGATCAGAAACATGATGATTACGAACGGGTCTCTGATCTGTCTCAGGTGTTGGATGAGTTGGTGGGCAACTATACGACTTTCAAACTACAGGATAGTTTATTGGCACTTTCGACAGCACCAAAGTCGGAGTTGACGGCTGCGGTGAATCGTGAGATTGAGAAGGTGAAAGAAGAGGAACGAAAAGAACAGGAGCGGCTGATTAAAGAACGAGAAGAACAACGAAAGTTGGACTTGGAGATTGACAACATGGCGGTGATGGA
Organism: Bacteroidaceae bacterium; assembly: GCA_963619325.1. GTDB lineage: Bacteria > Bacteroidota > Bacteroidia > Bacteroidales > Paludibacteraceae > UBA1181. The sequence goes on from CAVEVQ010000026.1 coordinate 4,199, forward strand.
CAATCGAGCGTTGGGGAATACGCAGCAGTCTACCTGGTATTTCTACACAAAGAGTACGGTGGAGAAAGGAAAGGTAGAGTTCCGTCGTAAGTTTGGAACTCGCCGATTGGAGGACAATTGGAATCGTCGCAATAAGAACATTATGGTGTTTGCCGAGGAGAATTTGGCGGACAAGTTTGATATGGGAGAATTTGCTACGGATACAATGAAAAATGAGATGGCGGAAGAAACCCTTTCCAACGAGCAGAATCCTAAACGCCCGGAGTATTATTTGAGACAGATACCATTCGCAGACGACCAGAAGGTTGTCGCTCATGAGCAGCTGTCCACTGCTATCTTCAATATGGCTGTTATATACGAGGAGAAATTGCAAGATTATCCGAAGGCACTCGAGGCTTTCAATGAGTTTGTACGGCGTTATCCAAATGATCCTCGTGCGGCGGATGCCTACTACTGTTGCTATCGTATTGCAGGCAAAAACTATGGCGAGACTATGAGTGGAAAATATCGTGATAGCCTTATAGCACGATATCCGGATAGCAAATATGCGAAGATTCTGTCCAATCCGGATTTCCGACAACGATTGGAAAAAATGCAAGAAGAACAAGACTCTATCTATGAGAACACTTACGCTGCGTTCTTGAAGGGCGATTTCCTCGCTGTCTCGAGAAATACGCATTATATGGAGCAGAATTACCCTGTCTCTTCTTTATTGCCTAAGTTTATGTTGCTCAATACGTTAGGCATAGGAAAAACCATGAGTCAGGATACTTTTGCTGCTTCTTTAAATCACTTGATAGAACGTTATCCGAATGCAGATGTGGTTTCTATGGCAAAAGATATACTTGCGTTGATTAATCAAGGGAAAATACCTACAGAAGGAACTTCAGTGGGAGGTCTTATGGCTCTGCGTGAAGAAACGCGCTTAGAAGAAGAGAAAGAGAGTGGCGTTACGGCGAGTCACGGATTCTCGGTCAACTATCAAACTCCTTATTTGTTCAAGTTGATGACTGATACTTTGAAAGTAGATCAGAATAAATTGCTGTATGAGACGGCAATGTATAATTTCACCAAGTTCTTAATTAAGGATTTTGAAATCAATGTGAAAGATGGTGTGCTGACCGTTTCCGGATTAGACAATTACGATGAGGCTCTTTGGTATATCAACGGAGTCATAACCGATGAGGGTATTCAAAAAACACTTTATGGCAGCACATACAAATATCTCTTGATTACGCCAGACAACTTAGAATTGATAGGACATGGCTACACGTTAGAGCAGTATGAAAAGTTCTATAAGGACAGCATCATGACACGCAAGAGAAACAATAATGTGAGTGTGCAGCTGGTTGGCGAGGAGAAAGAAATTGAAGAGATAAAGTCTGAGCAAAAGTTGAACGTGAAAGAGGGAGATAATTTGAATGGTGCTTCTTTTGTCAATAAAGAGGCAATAGAAAACAAGACTTCTTCAAGTGAAGATAAAACTCAAAAGGAACAGGCAGACGAATCAGTGAAAAAGAAGGAGGATGAGCAGGCAAGTCTGTCAGAACCGCCTACAAAGCCTATTGAAGAACTGAAGAGTGGATCTTTGCCGCAACCCGAGAATGTTAAAAAAGAAGAAGATAAGGTGAAGTCAACTGTCGCACCCAACGATCAACCTAAGGATTCTGAGGACACAGCAAAGAAGACAGCTCAGCCGCAGAAAGAGAAGAAGAAATATAAGGGTTTGTACACTTACGATCCTCGGTCGGCACACTACTTTGTCGTGATTGTACCTTCAGGAAAATCGGATGGACAGAATGTCGCGAACGCGTTCAATAAGTATAATTCGACTAACCATCCATTGTTGAACCTCAATGTCGTAACGGAGCAGACTTCGCAGTTCCCTCAAATCTACATCGTTGGCACATTTGCCGATGCACAGTTGGGAGTCTCCTATCTGAAGCAGATTGTGAAGAACCAGGATGTGAAAGCATCTTTCAACAATATTCCATACCGGAACATTGTGATTTCGAAGGATAATTACGAAGTGCTGAAGTCATCTGGCAATATAGCGGTTTATATGGAGTTATATAAGCGGTTGTATCTGAACCGATAGCCAAGGAAAATTAGACGGTTGAACTTAAAAAAAGATAGTATGGGAAATGCGAAAATACTTTGGGCAGACGATGAGATAGATTTGTTGAAAGCCCACGTACTGTTTTTAGAAAATAAAGGTTACGAAGTTGTCTGTGTCAACAACGGGGAGGATGCCGTGCAAGCCACAATGGAAGAACATTTCGATATTATCTTCTTAGATGAGAATATGCCAGGTTTGAGTGGCTTGGAGACTCTGACTCAGATAAAGGAGAAAGATGCGCTTGTGCCTGTCGTGATGATTACGAAAAGTGAAGAAGAGGATCTGATGACACAAGCTATTGGAAAAAAGATAGCGGATTACTTGATCAAACCCGTTAACCCTAACCAAATATTGCTGTCTATAAAGAAGAATCTTAATAAAAAAGAGATAATTTCCTCAATGACGACGGATGAATATCGGTCGGAGTTCGGAAGGATAGGAATGCAAATAAACGATTCCTTGACTTTCAACGATTGGATGGAGGTTTATAAGAAATTGGTTTACTGGGAGCTGGAGTTAGAACATACGGAGCATCAACTGACGGAGATGTTTCAGATGCAGAAGGATGAGGCCAATTCGACGTTCGTGAAATTTATTAAGAAGAACTATGAAAATTGGTTTAAGGAAGGGGCGGAACGTCCGTTGATGAGTCATGATCTCTTTAAAAAGCGTCTTTTCCCATTGTTGGATGAGGGTGAGAAAGTGTTTTTCATTGTCTTTGATAATTTTCGGTTCGACCAATGGCGCATTGTGAGAGAGGAGTTGGGAAATGACTTTGTGGTTGAGTCGGAAGACCTTTATTGCGCGATTTTGCCGACTTCTACGCAATATGCGCGCAACGCCATCTTCTCTGGACTGTTGCCTAATCAAATAAGGAAAATGTATCCGCAGTATTGGGTAGATGAGAATGAAGAGGATGGAAAGAATAACTTTGAAGAGAATCTGATTCAGACGCAGATAGAACGTTTCAGAAAAAAATATACTTTCTCGTATCATAAAATCAACGACTCATTGGCGTGCGAAAAATTGATTTCTGACTATTCAAAGTATGCGAAAAATCAGTTGAATGTGATAGTCTTCAATTTTGTGGATATGTTGTCGCATGCACGGACAGATTCTAAGATGATTCGTGAGTTGGCGTCAACAGAAGCAGCCTATCGTTCGTTGACGAAATCGTGGTTCAAGTATTCGCAGATTGGTGATTTTTTCAAATTGCTGTCTGAGAAAGGTGTGAAGGTGGTCATCACCACCGATCACGGTTCAATACGAGTGAATCATGCTATCAAGGTGGTGGGCGATAGGAATACCAGCGTGAATTTGCGTTATAAAGTGGGGAAAAACTTAGACTACAATACTAAAGATGTTTTGGAGATAAAGCAACCTGAGAAAGTGGGGTTGCCGGCCTTGAATGTCAGTTCAACCTATATTTTCGCAGGGAATGATGATTTTATGGCATATCCAAACAATTATAACTACTATGTTCAATATTATAAGGATACGTTTCAGCATGGAGGCATCTCATTAGAAGAGATGTTCGTGCCTATAGTTACCTTGAGAATAAAATGAAAATCGGGAATTGAGATTAGTCTTCACTGTGATATTGAATCAATCCAGGCATCGGAGCTTTCAACACTTTGAGGCTGTACTTGTAGTTTTGGGCGACAGTTTGGAGTTCGTCTTGGAAAAACCAGGAAATTGAACCCGTACAATGGAGCGTGTTCTGCCCGTTTATGTAGGGCTCGTAAGGGAGAATGTTCCGTTCAAAAAATTGAGTGAAGCAGCCATGCAACATATTACGGAAAAACACCTCTTCTTTATGGCGAAAAATATGTTTTGTGAATTGCGCCAAATAACGGTTGGGGAAAGGTTGTTTGTAGACATGGTCCATGATTTCTGCTGAGGTGACGTTCTCTTCCTTGAAGAATCTGTCTCTGATTTCTTGAGGCGCATACTCTTTCAGAATGTCGGATACGAGGCGTTTCCCCAAAGTGGCTCCGCTACCTTCGTCTCCTAAAATAAAGCCGAGCGACGGCATATTCTTGATGATTTTCTCACCATTGAAAAAACAGGAATTCGAGCCAGTCCCTAATATGCATGCAATGCCACTGCTATGTTGCAGTAACGCCCTTGCGGCCCCTAACAAATCACTTTCTACCTCCACTTTTGCATTGTCAAAAACCTTCTTAATTGCGGTTTTGACAATGTCGCACTTAGCAGGCACACACCCCGCCCCATAGAAATACACCTCGGTGGTGGAATCTATTAACGATGGAGGGCAATTATTGAGCAATAAAGACTGGATATCCTCTACCTCTTGATAAAAGGGGTTGATGCCTTCAATTTGTTTCTGAATAGCAATATTTCGTTCGTTGATCCAAACAAGGTCGCTTTTGGTAGAACCACTATCTATGATTAGTTTCATTGATCTATATTGTTTTGATGTTTGTCAGTTTACTAATAAGCGTGCGAATTTACTAAAATAGAAGAAAAAGATTGAGAAATATCTTTGTTGGGAGAGAAGATAACGACAACAATTTGTTAAAAAATATAAAAATAAAACGACACTCGTTTCGTTGAAAATGCTTAAATTTAGGCGTTAAAGTACATTTGTAGTGAAGTCGATTATGAATGGAAAAAGAGAGAACATAACGAAAGTAAAAGAGTATTATGAGTTACCTAAGATATGACAAAACGATATTGACCAATTTGGAGCAGTCGCTTTCATTAGAGATGCTGCGAACCAATAAGTCGGGAGCCTATCATTGCACAACGTTAGTTGGTTGTAACACAAGGAAATATCATGGTTTGTTGGTGATTCCTGTGCCAAGTTTGGACAACGAAAACCATGTGCTTCTTTCATCGTTGGATGAGACGGTGATTCAACATGGAGCGGAGTTTAATTTGGGCTTGCATAAGTATTGGGGCAATAATTACGCTCCCAATGGACATAAGTATATGCGGGAGTTCAATTGTGATGTTTTGCCCTGTGGAATCTATCGTGTAGGTGGCGTTATCCTTTCTAAGGAGAAGGTCTTTGTGTCGTATGAGAATAGAATACTCATCAAATATACGCTTTTGCAGGCTAATTCGCCTACGACTCTCCGCTTTAGTCCGTTCCTTGCCTTCAGAAGTGTGAATGATCTGTGTGTGGAAAACTACCAGATAGACTCTTCCTATAGGGAAATAAGGAACGGGATTTCCACATGTTTGTATCAAGGCTATCCGACGCTCTACATGCAGTTTAACAAGCCGGTTACGTTCTCTCCAAATCCTCATTGGAACAAGGGCATTGAATATCCTAGGGAGGCTGAGCGAGGATATTATAACAAAGAAGATCTGTTTGTACCAGGTACGTTTGAGGTTTCTATCAAACAAGGAGAGTCTGTAATCTTTTCTGCCGGAATCAGCGAAACAGACACAGGATGTTTGCATATCGTTTATTATGAGGAGGTTACGAAACGTACTACACGCACGAGCTTTTTCAATTGTTTGAAAAACTCGGCGCAACAATTCTTTAACAAGAAGAGTGATTCTGAGCTTTATCTTTTGTCTGGTTATCCTTGGTTTAAGTGTGTTGCTCGGGATATGTTCATCTCCTTGCCGGGAGTATCTCTTGCCGTTGACGATATTATTAGTTTTGAGAGAGTCCTGGATACGATGATACCGAAGCTTCGTTCATTTATGGAAGGGAAGTCGGTTGAAGGAGATGTGTTTGGCGTGAAAGATCCCGATGTGTTGCTTTGGCTTATTTGGGACATTCAAGAGTATGCGAAGGCGACTTCGAATGGGAAGGCTTGGCAACGCTATGGAGACTTCCTAAAAGAGATTATAGAATTTATCTTAAAGGGGAAGCATCCTGACTTGACGCTCAAAGAGAATGGCTTGATCTATTCAGATGGAGAGGAGAACTCACATTCTTGGATGTACTCGGAGTGGGGAGGCAATGTGCTTACACCAAGACGAGGCTATGTGGTTGAATTTAATGCATTGTGGTACAATGCTTTATGCTTTGTGGCAGAGTTGTCGGTAGAAACAGGAAACGAATATTACGCCGAACAATTGAAGGAGGTCGCAAGTAGAGCAAGAAAGAGTTTTTCGGAGGTTTTTTGGACAGGTTTTTATTTGTACGATTATGTTATCAACGACTATCGCGAGCAGTCTGTTCGTCCGAACATGCTATGGGCAGTCGCTTTAAAGTATTCTCCATTGGAGAACAGTCAGAAGAAGTCTATAGTTGATATTTCAACGAAAGAGTTGCTGACACCGCGCGGACTAAGATCTTTGAGTCCGAAGAGCCAAAATTACCATGGAAATGCAGATGGAGGAGAGAGAGACAGAGTGTATGCCTCCTTCCAAGGCTGTGTGTGGCCGTGGTTGATGGGCGTGTATGTTGAAGGTTACCTCAATGTCTATAAAAACAGCGGTTTGTCTTTTGTTGAGAGGAGGATAGAAGGCTTCGAGGAGGAGATGCACGTTGGATGTATAGGAACGCTTTCGGAGATGTATGACGGAAATCCTCCGTTCAGAGGACGTGGGGGAATCTCGTATGCGATGAATGTGGCTGAGTTGTTGAGAGCATTAAAGATTTTGAAAAATTACAACAAATAAGAGATATGAAAGCTTTAATGTTTGGTTGGGAGTTTCCGCCTCATATCCTTGGTGGCTTAGGAACGGCGAGCTACGGACTGACCCGTGGCATGTCGATGCAGAAGGATATGGAAATTACTTTTATGTTGCCTAAACCCTGGGGAGACGAGGATCAGAGCTTTCTGAAGATAATTGCGGCTAATAAAGTGCCGGTATGCTGGAGAGATCCAGATCAGAACTACCTAAGTGAGATTCTAAATGGACAAATGTCTAAGGAAGAATACTATCGCTATAGAGATTGTATCCGAGAAGACAACAATCGCATAGGTGTGAATGGCATCGGTTCTGTAGAGTTTTCAGGGCGTTATCCAGACAATCTACAAGAAGAGATTCGAAACTACGATGCAGTGGCAGGCGTTGTGAGTCGTGCTTTGGATTTTGATGTCATCCACTCGCATGATTGGTTGACCTATCCTGCGGGAATCCACGCGAAGTATGTTTCGGGCAAGCCATTGGTAATCCACGTTCATGCGACTGATTTTGACCGAAGTCGTGGCAATGTGAATCCTGTTGTCTACAATATTGAAAAAGCGGGTATGGATCATGCCGACCATATTATCACGGTGAGCAATTTAACTCGCGACACGGTTATCAATCGTTATGGAATCAACCCGGCAAAGGTTACCACCGTCCACAACGCCGTAGAGCCGTTAAGTCCTGATATTTTGTCTATTGAACGCAACCAAGGAATGAAAGACAAGGTCGTAACGTTCTTAGGTCGTATTACAATGCAGAAAGGTCCTGAATATTTTGTTGAGGCGGCTTATCGTGTGTTGCAGAGAACGAAGAATGTACGCTTCGTGATGGCAGGCAGTGGCGATATGATGGAAAAAATGATACATTTGGTGGCAAGTCGCAATATTTCGGATCGCTTCCATTTCACGGGATTCTTGAGAGGTAAGGAAGTGTATAGGATGTTGAAATCAAGTGATGTCTACATTATGCCGTCAGTTTCTGAGCCGTTCGGAATCTCTCCGTTGGAGGCTATGCAGATGGAGGTTCCTACCATCGTTTCAAAACAATCAGGTTGTGCGGAGATTCTCTCGCATGTCATTAAAATCGACTATTGGGATATAGATGCAATGGCAGATGCCATCTATGGTATTATTTCCTATCCTTCTATGTATGAGACGCTTCGTGCAGAAGGAAAGAAAGAAGTTGATGGAATAAAGTGGGAATATGCTGCTCAGAAAGTGAGAACCGTCTACAACAAGGTGTTGGGTTGGAAATAGTTTATTTTTGAATAAAAAGCAATAATATATGAAATCAATTTGTTTCTTCTTTGAGATTCATCAGCCATTCAGGTTGAAAAGATATAGATTTTTTGACATAGGATCCGACCACTATTATTATGATGATTATACGAATCAGGACACACTTTCTCGTGTAGCTCATAATTGTTATTTGCCTGCCAATGAGACGCTTCTTCAGATGATTAGAGATACGAAAGGTGCTTTTAAGTGTTCGTTTTCTATTTCTGGTGTTGCTTTAGAGCAGTTGGAGCTGTATTGTCCGGAAGTGATTAACTCATTTAAAGAGTTGGCAAAGACAGGATGCGTTGAGTTTCTTGCTGAGACTTACGCTCACTCGCTTGCTTGTCTGAAGGGAGAGACGGATGAGTTTGAGATTCAGGTGAAGGAGCATGTCAAGAAAATCGAGAATCTTTTTGGCGTGAAGCCGTCGGTGTTCCGCAATACGGAAATGATTTATTCTGACGAGATTGGCGATCGTGTGGCAGACATGGGATTCAAAGGAATGTTGACGGAGGGTGCGAAGCATGTCTTGGGTTGGAAGAGTCCGAACTATGTTTATTGCAGTGCCAGTCGCCCGAACTTGAAACTTTTGTTGAAAAATTCGACGTTGAGTGACGATATAACTTTCCGTTTTTCCGATTGGAGTTGGAATGAGTTCCCTTTGACAGCCGACAAGTTTATGGGGTGGATTAAGAATCAGCCAGAGACAGAGGATGTCATCAATCTTTTTATGGGATATGAGACGTTTGGCGAAATTCAGAAAAAGGATACGGGTGTCTTTGATTTCTTGAAAGCGTTACCTCAGTTTGCAGAGCAGTTGGGAATAGATTTTGAAACTCCGTCTCAGATTTTTGAGCGTAAGCCTGTAGATCAGGTGAGTGTTCCGTATCCAATGTCTTGGGCGGACGAGGAGAAAGACCTTTCCGCATGGTTGGGAAATGATTTGCAACATTCTGCGTTCGACAAGTTGTACTCAATAGGTGAACGTGTACGTTTGTCTTATAATAAATCGTTGTTGCAGGATTGGTACTATTTACAGTCGAGCGACCACTTGTATTACATGTCAACCAAGAGTGGAGCTCACCGTCAGAATTGCTGGTATGATTCTCCATACGATGCGTTTATGAACTATATGAATGTGTTGAGTGATTTCATTGATCGTGTTAATTCAATGTTCCCAGAAGGTGTTGACAATGAGGAGTTGAACTCGTTGATGCAGACTATTGAAGCTCAGGGCAAGGTGATTGCAGAATTGCAGACAGAAAACGAAAAACTCAAGAAGGGTAAGAAGTAGGAAGGTTCTTGTTTCAAAAATAAAAGAAAAGGTTCGCTTGTTGTATAAGGCGAACCTTTTTTCGTTGTATGTGGTGCGACTATGAAAAAATGAAACTCACAGCCGAACAATATTGCGTTTTTTCCCTATCTTTGGAGAAATATATTAATAAAAATGGAAAAACAGAAAAGATATTTTCTTCAGGAAAGCGAGATACCGTATGAGTGGTACAACATAGCGGCGGATATGCCTAATAAGCCGTTGCCAATGTTGAACCCTCAAACGAAGAAACCGATGACGGTAGATGAGATGACGGGCATTTTCAACAGAGCATGTTCGGAACAGGAGTTGAATACAACGGATGCGTGGATAGAGATTCCAGATGAGGTTCGGGAGCTTTACAAGAGTTACCGTTCAACGCCGTTGGTTCGTGCCTACGGTTTGGAGAAGGCGTTGGACACCAACTGCCATATTTATTTCAAAAATGAGAGTGTCAGTCCTGTTGGCTCCCACAAGTTGAACTCTGCTTTGGCGCAGGCTTACTATTGTAAGAAAGAGGGTGTCACTAATATTACTACAGAGACGGGTGCAGGACAATGGGGTGCTGCTTTGTCGTACGCAGCAAAAGCGTTCGGTTTGGAATTGGCTGTCTTCATGGTGAAGGTAAGTTACCATCAGAAACCATATCGCCGTTCTATCATGCAGACTTTCGGCGCGCAGGTCATTGCCTCTCCAAGTATGAGTACGAAAGCTGGGCGCAAGATATTGACTGAGACTCCTAACTATCAAGGAAGTTTGGGAACCGCCATTTCTGAGGCTGTCGAATTGGCAATGGAGACTACAAATTGTAAGTATGTTTTAGGAAGTGTTTTGAATCACGTTACGTTGCACCAAACGATTATTGGTTTGGAGGCGGAGAAGCAGATGGAGATGGCAGGAGAATATCCTGATGTTGTGATTGGCTGTTTCGGCGGTGGTTCAAACTTCGGTGGTGTTGCGTTTCCATTCATGCGTCATAACTTGCTTGATGGCAAAAAGACTGTTTTCTATGCAGCAGAGCCATCTTCCTGTCCTAAGTTGACACGTGGAATTTTCCAATATGACTTTGGAGATGAAGCCGGTTACACACCGTTGTTGCCAATGTTTACTTTGGGACATGAGTTTCAACCGGCGCATATTCATGCGGGGGGACTTCGTTATCATGGAGCGGGAACAATCGTAAGTCAGTTGATCAAGGACGGAATGATGTCGGGTATTGATATTCCACAGTTGGAGTCATTTAATGCGGCAACAATCTTTGCTCAGACAGAAGGAATAATTCCTGCACCTGAGTCTGCGCATGCCATTGCGGCTACGATTCGTCAGGTTCAGAAGGCGAAAGAAGAAGGTGTTCAGAAGACAATCTTATTCAACCTTTCTGGTCACGGATTGATTGATATGACAGCATACGATCAGTATCTGGCTGGAGATTTGACGAATTACGAATTGCCAGATGAGGTAATCCAAAATAATGTCTCAAAATTGGAGAAAATCATTAAGTAAGATAATGCGATAAGATTGCGATAAGAAAAAGAAGACAGCGGACTCAAACGGGTCCGCTGTCTTCTTTTTCTTGAGGAAGATCAACAGGTGATACTCCTTCAACTATCTTGAATGTTAAAATTAAGGAAGAGTGATAGGGCTGCTCTCGATCATTTCAAAACGCGAACCTGTGCTGTCTACTATGCTTTTGTAGTATTCTTCGGAGTAACCAGGCGTTTGAATGCCATCTGGCACCCCCCAACCATTGTCAATAAACCTGCCTTTGCGTTCTCGCTTGATGTTTCCGTCTGTGTATTTGACCATCAGAAACTGTCCTAACGACTTCCATTGCTCCATCATTAGATTGGCTTGGTTTTCAGAATATTCAGTGAGGAAACGGTTGGCATAGTCGGGTGATTTCTTGAAGAGTGATTGAGCGGCTTCTTCCACAACCTGAAGGTTGTCTTCTAATTTCTGTTCAAATTCAGATTGCACCTTTTTAATGTCCGGCGCAATGTATTTGTATTTCGCATACGCCATATTAGAAACCCAGTTGAATACCCAGTAGGCAGCGTCCCATGAAAAATTAAGCAGACTGCCGTTGCCTTTTCGGAAGCAGTTGGGAACTTGGGTAGTACCGCAGTAAATCGGCACGTAGACGGTGAATGTAGCGTCGTCGACACCAAACCAAAGCACGCCACCAATCTTGTCGGGCAACCAATTTCTCATTTGTGCGACGAAAGAAAAGGCGTTTTTCGGACTTGCGATAGGCTCCTCATTAAAATATTTTTTCCCGTTGTATTCCCAAATCCTTGGCTCGTAGCGATATTCAGCTCCGAAAGGTTCAGCTCCTGGGTCGTTGGCTAATGAGAGAGGGGAATCTTCGAAATGGTCGCGCAATAGGTTTTTCAGTTGTAAAAGAGAAACTTTTTGGTCGGGTTTTACCCATAAAGGCAGTCGTTCGTTTGATTTCCCTAATATGTAGTCGATATATTTAGATGTGGACTGATTTACATTCTTGTATATGCTCCATACGCGGGCGTCGCAGAAGCGGCGGGCGTTGAAAGACATAGGGTCGTAGGCGTCGGAAAAACTGAAGTCTTTATTTTTCCCATCATAGAATCCCATTTCTTTGGCGAATGAGATTACATCTTTAGAGTAGCGGCAAGTGGTTTTGTCATTGAGTGGGAAAGTGGTGATTCGGGAGTGGTTGGAATGGACGCTAATGCAGTCGTCAGGCATGCGCATCGCCACCCAGACTGCTCCTTTGATGTCGGGTCCCTTGCCAATCATCTCCATAATCCATATTTCGTTAGGGTCGGCTATGGAAAAAGTCTCCCCAGAACTGCAGTAGCCGTATTTGTCAACTAAGTCGGTCATCACTTGAATGGCTTCTTGGGCTGTCCTTGAACGTTGCAACGTTACATAGATGAGATTTCCGTAGTCGAGGACCCCTGTGGTGTCTATTAGTTCCTTTCGTCCGCCGAAAGTGGATTCTGTGATGCAGACTTGATGCTCGTTGATATTACCCAAAACGGCGAAAGTAGACCCTGTTTGGTCAATGAGTCCTTGATACCGGTGGGTGTCCCAACCGTAAATCTTTGTCTGCGTATATTTTGCATAATCGGTTGAAGGAAAGAAGGAAAGGTCGCCATAAAGGTAGTATGAATCTGCAGAGTAGGTGCAGAAAGTAGAGCCGTCGGTGGAGGCGTTTTTGCCAACGATGATGTTAGTTCCACAGAAAACCAAGAGTGAGTAGGCGACGAGTAAAATTGTGCAAAATATATGCTTCATCTTTCAAAATCTTTTTTTACAGATTATTGTCTATTTTTGTTTACCAATAAATTTGTTTCGTATACTCTTTTACGTTGCCGCAATGGTCTTTCACGATGAGTTTGAAGGTGTGGTTTTTAAACTCTTTTATTTGTTTTTTGTCGAGCCAGTAGGTGATTTGCTGTGTCTTTGCGTCATACTCGAACATCACCCATACATCATCGATATATCCGTCGTATGTGTCGATGCCAGATTGCGTGTCATAGATTTTCAGTCTGATGTAGGGAAGGTTGCGCAGTTGGTTCGTGTGAACAGGGGCGATGACAGGAGGCGTGACATCTTTGTCGACGGCGAATTTGCCGAATGTGTTTGTCTTTCCGACGATGAATCCGTCTACATATTCTCCGCCTGCTGATCCTGAGGCGATGTTGTGGTTGTTCAATTTCGCAATGTAGTATTTGCTTTTATCTTCTATTGTGTCTTTGTCTACCTTTATGGAGATGGAGCAAAGATTATGAAGAGGAACAGTGGCATCTCCCATTGAGTAGACTGCGGAGAAAAAATTGTTTTCGGAGGTGTCTTTGCTGAAGTTGTGGCATAAGTCTTCGTAAAGTGATTTCCTTTCAAATTTCATGGCGAAAGTTTCCTTGTCAAAGAAGACGTTTTCCCCGCATTTTACAAAGAGAGTAGAATCCTTTGTCTCAGGCAAAATCTCTGTCTTTTTACCCAAGATAGTGAAAGAGACACTGTCTTTATTGCAAAAATCGTCTTCCACCAAATAGGTGATCCTGTAATCGCGTTCTTCGTTGATGGTCAGTGTTCCGTAGGGTTGCCCTTTCAAGAAGATGAGCGGAGAATTTTCATCTTTGAACGATTTCATGAAAAAATCCTTGGTTTTCGACCATTGAGCGTAGTCTACGAAACTATTGCAGGCGCGAATGTCCTTGTAAAGGAAGCTGTCGATCTTAATGTCGGAAATCAGTTTTCCATCCGCAAAAACGCGAAGGTGTCTGGGTGAATATTTGAATGCTGTGGCGGACATATAGTCGTTTGCTTTAACTGCGAACCCTATTTCCCCCCATGCCGATATTCCATTGACAGCTTGTATTTTACGAGACTTATCTTTGCCAATGATGACATTGAACGTCTTCTGATTGGTGCCATTTACAATCCCTTGATTGTTGAGACCATATAGTTTGATGGCAAAGATACGAGGAGCTTTATCGTCTGAAAATCCATAAGGACGGTTTTTGAGTTCCAAAGGGTTGTGCATTGTTCCGTCGCTTGTTTTTCGGATTTCAAAATGAACATGAGGTCCGCCAGAAGCCCCAGTGTTACCAGATTTGGCAAAAACCTGTCCTTTTTTCACAGGAAACTGGGTGGAGTCCAATTCTAAAGTTGTCTCGAATTGATGCTCGGCGTATTGTTTTGATTTCAGAAGAGAGTCTAAGGCGGGAATGAATCCGTTGAGGTGTCCATAAACGGAGGTGTAGCCGTTGGAGTGGTTGATGAAAGCGCACTTTCCGTAGCTGGTCCTGGAAATTGTAATTTTTGCGACATACCCATCGTCGATAGCGCGGACAGGTTTGTTTTCTTCTCCATTCGTGCGGAGATCTAATCCGCCATGAAAGTGGTTTTTGCGCATTTCAGCGAAACTACCGCTCAGGGTAGTCTCGAAATCAAGAGGAGAGACAATCTCCCAATCTTTCAGTTCCTGAGCTGATACGATGTTATTGGAAACATTTTTTATATGGAAAAAATGACAACAAAAGAGAAGCCCGGAGAGGGCGAAAACACGAATTTTCATCTTGAATGGATGCTAAAAAACATTATAGTTCATATAGATTTCAAATTTATCAAAAAAGCGAGATTCAGAATAGTATGGAAGGACATTGGACATACTGAAAAAAATGATTTTAAGAAATATTAAGGAAAACGGCACAATAAAAAATACCTTTCTACGATTTTTTTATAAATTTGCAACCGCCGAAACGAAAGGAGGTTTCGACTGTTGAAAAACGAAATTTAAAGTTTTAAACGATATGAAGAAATTGTTAATGTCATTGGTGGTGTTGCTGAGTGGGTTCATAGCAACATACGCAGAAGATGTTGCAGAGATCACTTTTGAGACTATTACACATGATTTCGGCACATTTCCAGAAGAAAACGGAAAGGTATCTTGTGAGTTTCAGTTCACAAACACAGGTAAGGCGGATTTGGTTTTGCAGAAAGTGCGCGCGTCTTGTGGATGTACAACTCCAGATTGGACAAAGGCACCTGTAAAGCCAGGCGAGAAAGGTGTAGTAAAGGCAACGTACAACCCAAGCGGTCGTCCAGGCGCGTTCAACAAGACAATCACTGTGACAACGAACGTTGGAGAAAAGAGACTTTCTATCAAGGGCGAGGTTGTACCAAAAGCTCAGAAAGTTGAAGATAAGTATCCTCATGAATATGGCAATCTTCGTTTGATGAAGAAGAACGTGTATTTCAACACGGTTCTCTATCCACAGTCTAAGACTGAGAAGATTGAGATCATAAATAACGGAAGCAAGGCAGTTTCAATTAGTGCGAAAGCAGATAATAAGTTATTCAATGTGACTGTT
Source organism: Bacteroidaceae bacterium (assembly GCA_963619325.1). GTDB lineage: Bacteria > Bacteroidota > Bacteroidia > Bacteroidales > Paludibacteraceae > UBA1181. Next base: position 19,388 of record CAVEVQ010000026.1, read on the forward strand.
CCAGCGTCATTGGCAGCAGGCGAGAAGGCGCAGATTATAGTTGTTGCAAAAACGGAGGATTCCGGAGTCTGGGGTGCTTTCAAGAAGAGCCTTGTCTTGACAGTAGATGGTAAGGAATATTCAGATCAAGTTATCAATTTGTTTGGAAATGTAGCCGAGGATTTCTCAAAGATGACGGCAGAGGAAAAAGCGAAGGCTCCGGTTATCTCTATTTCAAACTCATTGAGTTTGGGTACTTTGAAATCTAATGCTTCCAAGACGTTTGAGATTTCTTTGAAGAATGAAGGAGAGTCTGCTTTGATTTTACGTTCTGTAAACATTGATCCTGCAAGTAGCACAGTCGTTTCATTCCCTACGAAAGGAGTTAAGGCAGGCAAATCTGGTGTTATTCGCATCAAGGTTAACACCACGGGTATGAAAGTTGGTAAGTTCTCTCAACGATTGACGATTGTATCAAACGATCCTAACAGAAGTACGTTTGTCGTAAACTTGAATGGTGAGGTGGCAGAGTAATCAACAACTGTTTAAGGACTAAGAAAAATTATAAAGGCGACAGACGACTCGTTCGAGTTCGTCGGTCGCTTTTTTAACATGTATATGCACAATTAAAATCATAGGATGAAGCGTATTCGTCAAGTCTTTTTTCTTTTTCTGGTGATATTGTCGGTTCTTTCTTGCGGAAGGGGTGAGACGTACACCATACACGGCAATCTACGTTGTGTACGTGAAAGAAAAGCGTATTTGATGGAACTGACGGAGCAAGGATTGCCTGTTGTGGTGGATAGTGCGGTGATACATGCGGGGGAATTCCGATTTCGTGGTCATGTAGACTATCCGACAATGCGGTTCATTCGGATAGGAACACGTCCGCCATTTGATGTTTTTGTGGAGAATAGCGACATCAAGATTTCAGGGTCAATGTCTTTGCCCGAAGAGATAAACGTGTCGGGTTCTTTTTCGCAAGATGATTTTAATTCGCTTTCAAAGGAGTATAAGCGTTTGAAAGACAGGCAGGGTTCCTTGTTGGTTCATCTTTCCAATGCGCGAACTCAGCGAAATTATAGAGAGGTGTCTCGTTTGACGAAAGTATACAATACTTACCCGGATTCGTTGCTATGGATGACAAAACAGTTTGTCCTGAACAATCCATCGTCTATGGGAGCGGCTTATTTTGTTTGCGTGCTGTCCCAGTCGCAGGACATAACGAAATTAGAGGAGATTATTTCGCTTTTTGATGCGTCCATACAACAGTCTCCTTATGTGCGGTATCTGCATGAGGAATTGGTATTACATCAGAAATTTACAGCAGGGATGAATGCTCCCGATTTTGAGTTGCCTACTTTCTTAGGAGACACTATAAGGTTGAGCAATTACGAGGGGAGATATTTGTTTTTAGACTTTGGTGCGTCGTGGTGTAACGCAACTGAACAGCGAATAGAGTGGTTGAAGAAACTGTATGATCAATATGAAGAAAAAGGTTTTGAGGTGTTGTCAGTTTTTTTGGATGAAGATAAGAAAGAGTGGCGTTCGTATGTCACCACTTTAGGGGTTTTGCCTTGGCGTTTGGCGTGCGATTTTAAGTATTGGTCAAGTCCAATATCAAAATATTACAGGGTTCAGGCCTTGCCGCATGGAGTTTTGATAAGTCCAGAGCGCAAGGTGGTGTTGATAAATCCTACGAGTAGAGAGTTGGAGAAATTTCTGAGGATGAAATTAAAGTAGAAAGATGATAGAGACGTTAATGCAAAGTGGAATTCCGTATCTGACGGTGATTATATTAGGGCTTGTCGTGTCGGTATGTCCGTGTTCTGTGGCAGCGAATGTGTCTGTGCTGACATGTGTGTTGAGGCAGAGTAAAAACAGATATTTGTCGGTAGTTGGGTCGTATGTTTTAGCGCGTTCGGTGGCTTACATTGTTGTAGGCTGGTTGTTGATTGCGTTTGTGGAGCATATTCGTTTCTCAGACACGTTGATACAGTGGATAGGAAAGATTGCAGGACCGTTATTTGTTCTGATAGGTTTATTTTTGTTGGATATATTTCATGTCCATGGGTTGGAGAATCGTTGTGTGATATGGATGAACAAGATATTCAGAGAAAATTATTCCAAAAGGAGTTCCTTTCTGTTAGGATTGCTTTTGGCTTTCGCTTTTTGCCCTTATAGTGCGGCCATCTACTTCGGAGCGATGATACCGATGGCATGCAATGTGGAGTATGGGTGGGTGATACCCTTGTTGTTTTCCGTAGGAGCGGCGATACCGATTATCTTTGTGGCATGGATTTTCCAAAATGGAATAGAAAAGAGAATAAAAGAGTGGGAGGGCTTCCAAAAATTTGAGTATTGGTTCAGAAAGATTTTGGCGTTGATGTTCATTATATCTGGAGTCCTGTTCATTTGGGAGTATTTCATTGAAGTTCATTGAATTAAAAGAAAAGCGTATGAAGAAGATGATTTTATTAATGGTCGCTATTGCAGGTTTGCAATGTATTGCGGCTGCGGGGAAACCGAAGATTGAGTTTCAGGAGACAGAATATGTGATTACGGATAATGTTTTGGGAGAGACCTCGGACCATGTGTTTGTCTATAAAAATGTAGGAGATGCTCCGTTAGTGGTTGCCAATGTAGTGCCGTCGTGCGGGTGTGTGACACCTACATGGACGAAGAGCCCTGTTGCGCCAGGCGATACTGGGTCGGTGCATGTGTACTATCAAAGTAGGGTGAGTGGAGCCTTCCATAAAACCATGAAGGTTTACTCTAATGCAGGAGGAAAACGTCCAGTTCTGCAGATATCAGGAGAGACGAAGAAGAAATAGTGAAGACATAAAAAAATCGAAGAATGGGGAATTATTCAATGAGGATGATTTCCCTTTCTTTTTCCCAGCAATTGTTGCGTGAGGCTTCAGAAAAACGGTTGTGGTCGATAGGTTGTTTTAACATTCCATTGATGACCTCTGCTAAATATTCAGGTTCGTAATGGTTGATGCAGATGCCAGTGTGTTCCGTTTCCAAAACACGTTTGATTTCTGGGAAACCAGTAGCCAACGTAGGAACATGCGCCTGCATAAAGTCGAATATTCGGTTGGGCAGAGAGAAGTAGTAACTTAATCCTTTGTTCTCTAAAAGGCAGACACCGAGGTCGGCACTGTTGGTGTATTCAGATAGCTCGGAGAAAATTTTGAATCCTAAAAATTTAACCCTGTCGTTGACGTTTAGCTCATTTGCTAAATTTCTCACCTCTTGGTCTTTGTCTCCTTTGCCGATGACGACGAAGACGGCGTTGTCTATGAATTGCATGGCACGGATTATCCATTCTATGCCACGGCCTTCGTTGACAGCTCCTTGGTAGAGAATCACTTTTTTGTTTGGATAATCAAGTTGGCCTGAGTGGACGTAAGGTCGAGATAGCGGAACATTGCGTAATACTTTCAAGGAGATATTGTAGCGGTCTTTGTAGTAGTTGGCGATAGACTGGCAAACGGTGTAGCCATCTGAGACATGAGGAAGCACGAAATCTTCCACTTTCGTCCATATCCATTTGACTATTTTCCGGTGAGTCACTTCTGGCACTTCAGGGAAAAGTTCGTGAAGGTCGAGCGAGTAATGCACATGTTTTATTTTTGCGGCGAGAAAGGTCGCCAAAGCGGTGTCTGTGTCATTTCCCCAAATCCTATCCGTTTTTTTGAAGAGAAGGAAGAAGAACAGCTTTATATTGAATTCTGCGTAGAATAGAGGACCTTTTTTGAACCAGACAGGCAGACGCTTAGTGGCATAGGGTTGTTTGTATTTATGGCATGGGCGGTGAGTAGAACCAACGACAAGGACATCCCAACCCTTTTCAAAGAAGAAACTGGCCACCTTGTGTACACGTTGGTCTGCTTCTAAATTGTTGGTAACCGTGAAAATGATTTTTTTGTCTGACATGCTGAAAAGTCAATGTTGTAATGCGGAGCGCAAATTTACAAATCTTTATATCTATCTTTGTAAAAAAGAAACAAAAGAATGAAACATTATCGGTCATATCCCCTGTTGAAGCATAATACATTTGGTATTGATGTTCGGTGTGCGGATTATTATGAATACGAAACCAAAGATGAATTGCGTCAACTCCACGCAAAAGGCGCATTGCAGAAATTCCTATGTATAGGAGAGGGTAGCAATCTTTTACTCTTAAATGACATAGATTATTCGGTGTTACATTCTGCTATGAAAAAGATAGAAATTGCCGATGAAACCGATAAAAATGTTTGGGTGAGAGTAGGTTCCGGCTATGTATGGGATGAGTTTGTAGAGTGGACTATTGAACATCAGTTAGGAGGAGTGGAGAATCTATCGTTCATACCTGGAATGGTGGGTGCGTCACCTGTCCAGAATATCGGGGCGTATGGTGTGGAGGCAAAGGATGTGATAGCAGAGGTGGAGGTATATGATGCAAGAGAAGATCGTTTCTTTGTATTGAATAATGCTCAGTGTGCCTTTGAATATCGGGGAAGCATTTTCAAAGGGAATGTGCAGTGGGTCGTTGTGTCTGTGGTATTCAAATTAGAAAAGTTGGCAGCGCATACATTCAGAATTGACTATGGAAATATTAAGGCTGTTTTAGGGGAAAAAGAGGTTACGTTGAAGAATATTCGTGAGGTGATTGTGAAGATACGGAAAGAAAAATTGCCGATTCCATCGGAGATTGGCAGTGCAGGAAGTTTTTTTAAGAACCCTGTGGTTTCAGAAGAAAAGTATCGAGAAATAAGTGAGTCGTATGAAGGATTGCCATTTTTTAAAGTAGAAAATGGATATAAGATACCTGCAGCGTGGCTAATCAGTCAGTGTGGTTGGAAAGGGAAAAACGTTGGGCATGTAGGTGTGTACGAGAAGCAACCTTTGATATTAGTGAATCGAGGAGGAGCAACGGGCGAGGAGGTCTTGGATTTGATGAGACTATTGCAAAAATCGGTTGAAGAGAAGTTTAAAATTGACTTACATCCAGAGGTTTGCATTGTAAAGTAAAAGCAGGAATTTCTTGCCGAATGTGCGAAAAACAAAAAATCCGAGACTCAAAAGGCTTCGGATTTTTTTGTATGACATTCAAAACATTTCCCAATGGTAAAGGTCAGACTCAGATATAGTATATTTATATAATAGGGTCAAATTCGTAAACGATATAACCTTATCGTTTGCTACAAAGGTATAGAAGCAGGCCTTGAGGTGTGTTCATTAAAAAGAAAACTATGTGGATAATTTTGAAAAATCGTAATCCTGTGATGTGGAAAATATGAGGATTTTGGCGCAATTTGTGGAGAATTTACGAAAATTCATCTTAAAACAGCCCTTTTATGTTGGTTAACACTATTTTGTAATATAAAGTTAAAAATATTTGTTTTACATTTGCAATGTTACATAAGAAACAAGTTACAAAGTTTATAAGTTACGACAGTGAAGAAAAAGGTGTTAGTGGCATTATGTGCCATTGCTATGTTGTTGTCTGTAGTGGGCGTTTGGAGAGCGTGGATCAGTCCGACCCGAATTGCTTTCCTTAATTATCAAGCAACGGAGTTGGGTTTGATTTCAAAAGCCAATGAAAGCGGAATGATCAAACTCAGCGAGATTACGACAGATGATTTTGACAATCTTGACGATTATGGTATGATTTTCGTGAATGGAATGGGACTTCGAATTGACGAAGCGCAGCGGCAGAAATTGAAAGATGCTGCCGACAAAGTTCCTGTTTTAACACGTGCGGCGACCAATCCAGACAATAATATTTCCTCTGTAACAGGATTTGATGCGGAATATATCACAAAATATGTTTCTAATGGTGGAAAGAAGAACTATCGGAATATGCTGCAATATGTCCGCAAGTTTATCGATGGAAAGAAATTCATGGCACCTGAGCCTGAGGTCGTGGAGGAACATCCTGATTATATGTTGACTCACTATGATCCTAAGGATAAGGATGGTGATAGGAAATGTTTCAACAGCGTGTCCGAATACAATCAATTTTTAGAGGAGAACGGACTTTATAAAGAAGATGCGCCGATAGTTTTGATTACTGGCTTCATGGGTTCTGCGGATGAGTTGGAAAAGCCCTTGGAGGACAAAGGTTTTGTCGTCTATCGTGTCAATCAGTTAAAGGATTTTGTTGAAAAACGCCATGCGGATAGTGTCAATGTTTCAGCAGTTATCAATTTGGCGCATGGACGTTTGGGCGATTATTTTGTGAAATATATTTCAGAAAAGAACATTCCGTTGTTTTCACCGTTGAATGTCAATAAGCTGACGGAGGATTGGGAGGATGATAAGCAGGGAATGTTTGGTGGATTTATGTCGCAGAGCATAGTGACGCCGGAGATTGATGGCGCTATTCGTCCGTATGTTGTTTTTGCGCATCGAATAAACGAAGAAGGATTACAAGAGGTGTATGGTATCCCCGATCGTGTGGAGAGTTTCATTGAGAACATCCAAAACTACGTTGATTTGAAGAAGAAAGCCAACAGAGAAAAGAAAGTGGCGATTTTCTATCTGAAAGGACCTGGGCAGAATGCGTTGGTCGCTTCGGGAATGGAGGTTGTTCCATCTCTATATAATCTTTTAGTGTATCTGAAAAAAGAAGGGTTCAATGTTGAGGGGCTGCCAACCTCGGAGTCAGAGTTGGCGAGGATGATTCAGAGTCAGGGAGCTGTGTTTGGAACGTATGCGGAAGGTGCTTACACAAATTTCCTGGCAAACGGGAATCCTGCGTTGATAACGCCAGAACAATATGCAGAGTGGACGGGCAAGGCGTTGTCCAAAAAGCAGATGGAAGATATGAACCTTGTTAACGGACCATTTCCTGGCAAGTATATGTCGACTGACGATGGGCGGTTGGCTGTGGCTCGACTTCAGTTTGGGAATGTCGTTTTGATGCCGCAGGTGATGGCGGGAGAGGGTGATGATTCGTTCAAGATCGTGCACGGAACCAACCAAGCGCCTCCACATGTTTACATCGCCTCCTATTTGTGGGCAAAATACGGATTCGGAGCGGATGCGTTGATCCACTTCGGAACACATGGTTCGTTGGAATATACGCCTCGCAAGCAAGTCGCCTTGTGTGACAATGACTGGTCAGATCGTTTGGTAGGTTCAACGCCACATTTCTATGTCTATACTATCGGTAATGTTGGTGAGGGTATGATTGCGAAACGAAGGACCTACGCTCAGCTGCTTTCTTATTTGACACCTCCTTTTAAAGAGAGCAAGTTACGCGACACCTACCGCAAATTGAGTGATGCTATAGAAGCCTATAACAAGAAGCCATCTGATGATTTATCTCTTAAGGTTAAGACAATTACGGTTGAGATGGGGATTGCTCGAGAGTTGAGTTTAGACACGGTAGATTTGAATACTCCATATAGTGAGGAAGAAATTGGTCGCATAGAGACATTCTCGGAGGAGATTGTGAATGAAAAGATAACGGGTCGGCTCTATACGATGGGAGTTCCATACGACGATGATGACATAAAGAGTAGCGTGTATGCGATGGGTACGGACCCAATTGCATACGGAATGTTGAGCGTGGATAAGATGAAGGGTCGTGCCGAGGTAGATGTTGAAAAACATAAACAACGATTTGCGAAACTTTACTTGAACAAGGCTAGTGCTGTGGTAACGCAATTGCTCAATGGCAGTTTGATTGTGTCGGATGATTTTATATGTAAGTTTGTGGGAGTCACATCTGGGGAGTTGGAGATGGCTCGTAAGATTGAGAAGATGCAATCTGCTCCTGATGCGTTGTCAATGATGATGCAGATGGTTGGGAATATGCCAATGGCGGAGAAAAAGAAAGAGGAGAAAAAAGATACTCGCACAGTGAGTGAACTTCGTGCGGCAAATGTGGTTCACGAACGAGAAGTTCCGCAGATGAGCAAGGAGTCGTTTGAGAAGATGGAACAAAGCGGACGTTTCCCCGAGAAGATGATGGAAGCCATAAAAAAAGGTCAGAAATGGTACATTGAGGAGCAAAAGGAGGATTCTGTAAAGAAAGCAGAGAGTGCTAAAATAGCGAAAGTTGATTCTGCAGAGGTTGTGAAAGATAGTTCTTCTACGGAAATTGTGAAGAAAGAAAAGAGAAAAGAGGGAATGTCAGGAATGATGAGCGGTTCTCCTAAATATACTCGAGAGGAAATCAATCTGGCGCAGGCGATTACGACAGTTGAGCGTGCATTACTGAATATTGACAAATATTCGCAGGCGTTGCGCGATTGTCCGAATGTTGAGTTTGCTTCATTAATGAACGCACTTTCTGGAGGGTATACGAAGCCATCACCAGGAGGAGATCCAATCGTCAATCCTAATACATTGCCGACAGGTCGCAATCTGTTTTCTGTCAATGTTGAAAACACGCCGACTGAGAATGCTTGGGAGAAAGCCAAAGAGTTATGTGATAATACTATTCGAATGTACCAGCAGCGGCATAATGGCGAATATCCGCGAAAGGTCAGCTACACATTATGGAGCAGTGAGTTTATTGAAACGGAAGGGGCAACGATTGCGCAGGTACTCTATATGTTGGGAGTTGAGCCTGTCAGAGATGCTTTCGGACGAGTATCTGACTTGAGGGTTATTCCTTCTAAACAGTTGGGAAGACCGCGTATAGACGTGGTTGTGCAGACTTCAGGTCAATTGCGCGATTTAGCTGCATCTCGATTATATTTGATTAACAAGGCGATAGAGATGGCTGCTAATGCAGAAGATACTGATTATGAGAATTTGGTGAAAGCAGGTGTCGTAGAGTCGGAGCGAGTGTTAGTTGAGAAGGGAATGTCGCCAAAGGAGGCGCGCGAGGTGAGTATGTATCGTGTCTTCGGAGGAGTAAACGGCAACTATGGAACAGGGATTCAAGGAATGGTAACAGCGGGCGACCGTTGGGAGAAAGAGAGTGAGATTGCTGAGGTTTACCTTAACAATATGGGTGCGTACTATGGAGATGAGGAGAATTGGGAAGCAGTTCGTCAGGATGCTTTCGAGGCTGCTCTCACACGTACGGATGTGGTGGTTCAGCCACGCCAAAGCAATACTTGGGGGGCGTTAAGTCTAGATCACGTCTATGAGTTTATGGGCGGAATGAACTTAGCAGTACGCAACGTTACGGGTAAAGACCCAGATGCCTATTTGGCAGACTATCGCAACCACAGCAATATGAGGATGCAAGAAGTGAAGGAAGCCATCGGAGTTGAGAGTCGCACGACCATCTTCAATCCTGCTTATATCAAAGAGAAGATGAAGGGTGGAGCAAGCAGCGCGGGCGGTTTCGCAGAGATAATCACGAATACTTATGGTTGGAATGTGATGAAACCAACGGCTATTGACAATGAAATGTGGAATGAGATTTACAATGTCTATGTGAAAGACAAGTACAATCTTGGCATGAAGAAGTTCTTTGACAAACAAAACCCTGCTGCCTTGATGGAGATGACAGCGGTGATGATGGAGAGTGCAAGAAAAGGACTTTGGAAGGCAACCGACCAACAGCTTAGAGACATAGCGGAGTTGCATACTTCAACTGTCAACGAGTTCAAACCGTCATGTTCCGGATTCGTTTGTGATAATTCCAAACTTCGAGATTTCATTGCGTCCAATGTCAATGAAACGTCGTCTAAGGTATACCAGCAAAATGTGAAACAGGTACGCGAGGCACAGACACAAAATAACAATGATGACAAAGGGGTGGTGATGAAGAAAGAGTCTCTCAGTGGTGAGGCTCAAAATGCAACGACAGTTATTAGTGGAGTTGTGGTTGCTGTGATTGTGGTCGCTTCGTTGGTAGGAATCTTCTTGTTGGTACGCCGTCGTCGTCAGAATATAAGCGAGGAGTAGAGGAATGGAGACGTTGTTTGTTGTGATGATGGTTATAGTTTGCTTCAGCTTTGTGTTGAAGCAGACGTTCCATGGAGTCAAGGAGGTGATGGTGATGGCGGTTGTTCTGGCTTTTTTTGTCGGGATGGCGTGGACGTTCGCCATAGAGCAGTCAAAGACACAGATAGCTGCATGGATGTCAGACGCAAAGTTGATGTTGGATATGGCAGTGTTGATGAGTGTGGACATTTCTTTGACGATTTTTTTCTGTGTCGTGCATGTAGATATTAAAACTGCTGAAAAGGTTAGTAAACTCAAGTACTATACCTATATCTTTTTAAAGTATTTCCCAGGATTGTTGATTTTCCCTGTGCTTTTTGCCGTTTTAGTTTCCTTAATCTTCTTTTTTCCTGGAGCATCTTTTCAGTTGATTGCGTGGGGACTGGCGGTTGCCGTGTTCTTCATGATGCCGTTGATGACATACGGGCTGCGATGGTTGTTGCCTGAGCGAGCGATACGTTTAGAGATGTTGTTTTTGGTTGATGTGTTGTTGGCGTTGATGGGAGTCGTCGGAACAGTCAATGGAGGAACTGCGGTTGAAGGAATCAGTGATGTGGATGTGAAAGCCTTGTTGGCGGTCATCGGAATGGTTTTGCTTGGAATGGCAGTAGGCTATGTCTATTATAGAGTGAGAATGAAAAGAATGAGAATATAAAAATAATCTAATATAAAGGAGAGATGAATTACATTTCTGACGTATTGTTTTGGATATCAACAGGGTTGTTAGTTCCCGTAATCGTGTTGTTGATATGGTTTTTTGTTCGTGCGCTGCTTCTTTTGGGAGGATTTTTCGGGCAATATTTGGTGAAACGCAAGACTGGAGCCGAAATTAGAGAGCAAATGAACACATTGACGATTGAGAATTTAGATACTTTACCAGAACGTTTGCCGAAAAGCAAGCAGGCGGTGATTGTTTCTTATATCAATAAGGTAGTAGAGAATAGAAAGAGTGCCGCGCAAGTAAATCGTACACTTGATCTTTTTGCTCAATATATGGAGAAAGAGATGTCGTTGCCAACCACTCTGATGAAGATGGGACCTATGTTAGGACTGATGGGAACGTTGATTCCTATGGGTCCCGCATTGGTAGGATTGTCAACAGGAGATATTTCCTCAATGGCATATAATATGCAGGTGGCGTTTGCTACTACGGTAGTCGGGATTTTTGCGGCCGCAGTCGGTTTCGTTGTGAAACAGACCAAAGGGCGTTGGAGCAAAGAGGATATGGGACACTTGGAGTTTATTGCGGATTTAATTGATGAAAACAAATAGTCATGAGAAGAAACAGAAGAAGTAGATTGGCATCAGAGGAGGAAGACGATCCGATGAGTGTGGTGAGTAATCTTTTTGATGTGGCGATGGTGTTTGCGGTTGCTTTGATGGTGGCTCTTGTAACGCGGTATAGTATGACGGAAATGTTTAGTCAGGAAGATTTCACAATGGTGAAGAATCCAGGGAAAGAGAATATGGAAATCATCACCAAAGAGGGTGAGAAGATTAATAAATATACGCCATCGGAAGATCAAAACAGCAAGTCTGGTAAGAAAGGCAAGAAAGTCGGTATTGCCTACGAACTGGAGAATGGCGAGATTATTTATGTGCCGGAAAATTAGAAAAGAGTTGCATTGTGATAGTGTTCAGTAAAGCAGTGGATTAAGATGAAGGGTAGGATTTTCTCTTGGCGTAATTTCCATAAATGGATAGGAGTCGTTATGGCTCTCTTCTTGATTGTATTCTGTGTTTCGGGAATCATCTTGAATCATCGTGCCTTTTTTAGCCGTTTTGATGTGCCTCGTTGTATATTACCGTCCGACTATCGGGTGAAAAGCTATAACAATGGTATTGTGAGAGGTACGATAGCGCTTGAGGATGGTCGAATTGTTGTGTATGGCAATGGGGTTTGGTTGACGGAGAAAACGGGGACGAATTGGCAAGATTGGAGCTTAGGATTCCCCAAGGGGGTTGATAACAGGAGTGTACGAAATATGGTTCGTACGAAAGACGGTGCGTTGTGGTGCGCAACCAATTTTGCAGTCTATCGTCATAATGGCACTCAGTGGATAGATCAGAACTTGAGCCATAACGACGAACGATTGACCGACTTGGCTCTTTCTCCGGATAGCACATACATCGTGGCACTTTCGAGAGATGCTGTCTACGAGATGAAGTCCAGTGGAAACGTACGCAAGGAGTTGAAAAAGTCCAGCAATTTTGAACCTAAAGATTTCCTTTTCCGTACGGTATGGAAGTTGCATAGTGGTGAAATCTTCGGTATCGTTGGTCGTTTGGTCGTAGATGCCATCGCTATTGTATTGATTGTCTTGTGTGTTACGGGAATCGTCCTTTTTATTCTTCCTTATCAAATCAAATGGAATCGTAAGAGGGAAAAGAAAGATAGTTGTAGAAACGGTGCAAAAAGGATGGTGTGGAATCAGAAATGGCACAATCGTTTCGGTTTTTACGCGCTGATTTTCACATTGTTCATAACAATCACGGGAACTTGTCTTCGTCCACCATTGATGATTCCTTTGATTTTAGGGAAAACGTCTCCAGTGAATTTTTCGGACAATGTATGGCATGATCGTTTAAGAGCTTTCCGATGGGATGCGGTGCAAAATGATTGGTTGATCAGTACGTCGGATGGCTTTTTGAGCGTAGACAGGAATTTTGAGAAACAACCTGTCAAGATAATGGGAAAAACGCCAATGGTTAGTCCGATGGGTGTGAATGTTTTTCGTCAGCAAGCAGATAGTACATGGTTGATTGGTTCGTTTAGCGGTTTGTTTATATGGAATCGTCAGAATGGAACAATTACAGACTACTTCGGCGAAAAGCCTCAGAGCGGTTTCTCCGCGATGTTATCAGGTCATGCGGTAACAGGTTATTCAGAGGATTTCGGTGTGAAGACGTCAGGTGATGGACTCGTTTTTGAGTACTCAATGGGAGCGGAGGAATTGCCTGCACAACCGGAGGTCATTGCTAATGTGCCGATGAGTTTGTGGCATCTTGGTTTAGAGCTGCATGTTGGAAGATGTTATAGTCCGTTCCTTGGCCCATTGAGTTCTCTGTTTGTCTTTATTTGGGGAACGCTCAGTGTGTTAGTGATTGTTTCTGGATATATCGTCTATCATAGACAACAAAAAAAGAAGAAAGGAAGGAAGGCGGCAGTTTCTTTCCCTCAAGAAAAATCCCATGAGGAGTCTAAAGCATAGACAGGAATAAAAGTAAAATAAAATAAATAAGAGAGTTAAATAATTTCATAATAAACAGTTTTACAAAAAAGTTACAAAATGAAAAAATTCAAATCAATGTTGGCTATCATGATGGCCATGGCGTGTGTAGTTTCGTTCGTTTCTTGTGGAGATGACGATGATGACAACAGCAACAATGGTAGCAACAACGGTGGCGAAGAGGTGTCTGGGATTGCCAAGACAATTGAAGGAGAGTACACTGGTGATGAGACAATTACCGTGATGGGTTCAGGAGACACTGAGACTGCTACTTATAAGGTAGAGGCGACGGGAGCATCTACAATCACAATCATTATCCCTGGCGGTGGTGGCGGAGCTATGTCTTACCCAGATCTTCCTGTTGAAGGACTTTCAGTTGCTTCTGACGGAACATTTTCTGGTGAGTACGCAGGTTCTGTATCGAAGGAAGATGGATCTGTTAAGGCATATTCTTGTACAATGTCCGGAAAATATGTTGATGGTGTCTTGACTCTTAACGGAAGTCTTAAATATGGTAACATGCCAATGGCTATGGTTATCAAATTTGAGGGACAGAAAGGCTCACAGAACGTTGTAGTAGAATCGGTGTCTGAGAAAGTGTCTGGAAAATACAATGGAACAGACTCATTGACTATCTCCGTTATGGGTCAGTCTATCAAGTTGGGCTTTGTTACATACGAGGTTTCTGTTGTTGATGATACATTGGTTTCTTTGTCTGCCCCAGCAGCAAATTATAGCGGAATGAGTTTGCCTGCCCTTACAATTGACAGTGTGAAAGTTTCAGGTTCAGACGATTCATATACTTTGACAAAGGCAGATTTCAAATCAACTACCACAGTAGATGGTGTAGAGAAGAACTACTCAATCTCAAACTTTGCTGTGAGCGTAAAGGGTCAAGACATCACTGTCAAGTATGACCTTACTTACGGATCAATGCCGATGGCAATGTCTTATGATTATGTTGGTAGCAAGGCAGAGTAATTACAATGAAAGGAAAAGTTGCGCTTTTCACCTTTCTTGCTATTAGTGGATTTTGCAGAGATATTTATGCAGAGAATTCTGGATTAGCTGGGAGTGCGACTGAAAATGTGGTCGCACAGGCTAAAGTGTTCTCTGGTAGGGTTCTTGATGATACAGGTGCGCCTTTAGTGGGCGCTCATGTCCAAGTGTCTAACGATAAGAACATTGGCACAACGACAGATAATGACGGATATTTCCGCCTCTCATCTACCTCTTCTGATGCATTAAAGGTTAAAGTAAGTTTTGTCGGATTTCAGTCGGAATATTTTGTCTTGAAATCCTCTGGGAATGGAAGTAACACGCTGCGTTTGTCTCCTAATGCCGCAGCGTTGGAGCAAGTGGTGGTGACAGGTACGCGTACGCCGAAGGCTCTGAAGGATGCGCCCGTCGTTACTCGTGTAATCACCGCGGAAGATATTAAAATTGCAGATGCGACAAATGTGCAGGATTTGCTCACGGAAGAGTTGCCTGGCGTTGAGTTCGGTTATGCGATGAGCCAAGAGACGTCCCTTAATATGAATGGATTCGGTGGCAATGCCGTCCTCTTCTTGGTTGATGGCGAGCGGTTGGCTGGTGAGACAATGAACAATGTTGACTACAGCCGTCTGAACATGGATAATGTTGGCCGTATTGAGGTGGTCAAAGGTGCCGCTTCTGCTCTCTATGGCGCGAACGCTGTTGGTGGTGTTGTTAACATCATCACAAGAGAAAACACTGAACCCTGGACGGTGAATGTGAATTCTAGGTATAGCGCGTTCAATGATGAATGGCGTTATGGAGGGAATGTGTCGTTCAATGTCAAAAAGTGGAATTCTCAGACGAGTGTTCAACGTACAACCTCAGAAACTGTGCAGTTGACAAGCCCATTTGACACTGAGTCTAACATCGTTAGCATCTACGGCGGTGAGTCTATGAACATCAAAGAAAGGTTGACTTTCAAAGCTACAGAACGTCTGAAATTCATTGCTCGTGGTAGTTATTTTGACCGTGTCAGCAACCGCACTAATTATGATGACCACTATAAAGGATACAGCGGTGGTTTGAAGGCTGTCTTCGATATCACGAAGAATGACAACTTAGAGGTGTCGTACGCTTATGATCAGTATGACAAGTTGAGGTATGAAAGTGTTACGACAAAGGATTCTGTCACAAAGCAGACGACAACGGAGATGGTGCGTACGCATAATCATGATTACAGCAACCGCCAGCATACGGTGCATGCGCTTTACTCTCATATCTTTAAGGTCGGTACATTGACGGTGGGTGGCGATTATATGAACGACTACCTTACGACTTACCAGTTCTTGGATAACGAGGATCATAGTCAGTCGTCTTTGGATGGATACGTTCAGTTCGACTACAATCCGTTGAGATGGTTGAATGTGGTGGGTAGTGTTCGCCACGACTACTATTCAGCCTCTAAACATGGTGCGACAACGGCTCGATTGGCTTTGATGACGAAATGGAAATATATTTCTCTACGTGCCAACTATGCGGGCGGGTTCCGTGCTCCAACCTTGAAAGAGATGTATATGTGTTTTGATATGGCTGGTATGATGATGATTTACGGAAATCCAGACTTGAAGCCAGAAAAAAGCCATAATTTCAATGTCGCTTTAGAACATGCGGGAAGAGTTAAAGGAAACAACTTCTTTAGCGGTCAATATAGTGCCAATGTGATGGGGTATTATAACATTTATGAGAACAGAATCACTACGGATGACTATGACGATGGAAATGAGAAGTCTTCTTCTCGATATACGAATGAGGCTGGCGTGAATGTGATGGGTATTGATGCAAGTGCTCAATATCGCACAGATATGGGTTTAGGATTGAAGTTCAACTACAGCTATGTTCACATGACGGGCCGCACTGTTGATTCTCAATTTTCACAACCTCGTCCGTCTTCGGCAACCTGGAGAATTGACTACGATCACCAGTTCTGCACCGCATACGGATTGAACGTTGCTATTTCGGGGCGTTTCTTGTCTGAACCCGATACGGAGCAAGAACAACATGACAGCGCATATCAGATATGGAAGTTCACGTTGCAGCAACGTCTCTTCGATGGTATCAGCATCAATTTCAATATTGACAACCTCTTCAATTATGTGCCAGAAGCATATTATTGGAGTTCATGTATGACGAAAGGTCGCACATGGTCTTTGGGTATCTCTATGGATGTGGATCGTTTTGTTAAGGCGGTAAAAAAATAAAACTACAATAGCAATTATGGTATTAAAAAATATTGCTGTCCGCTAAAAACTTTTTGAACCCGCAAAAGATAGGGCTGGATTCCTC
>CAVEVQ010000027.1:0-35370 GCA_963619325.1 Bacteroidaceae bacterium
GAAGCACATTGACCATCTGATAAACATTGTCGCCGCGCTCGCAACCGAGCTGGGTGGTGGTGAAGTCGTCGAAAGGAAGATAGACATGCTCCGTATCGTCCTGCAGATGAAGGAAGCCGCCCATTGCCTCGTTCGACGAGTTGCTCTTGAAGCGCACCTTCCTTTTTATCCATTCAGCACACTCCCTGGCAATGGCTTTCTGCGAGAGCTGGTTGCGCAAACGTATCTCGAAGTCAGTGCCGTAGAGGCTGCGCTCACGGTTGAGTTTGGGAATGTAGAACTCGCGCTTTTCCTTCTTGCTCTCGTCCTTGACGAAGGTAGGCGAGGTAAAAATAAAACGAAGTTCCTCCACTTGCTCCAGCTCTTTCTTCAATGCCTCAAAAGCGTAGATGGAGAACGAAGCGGCTGCAATAGACACACGGCTATGTGCAGACAACCTTGACTTGAGGTCGTCCACCACACGCTCGCTGGTGTTGTTAATAAATTTAGTATTTTCCATATTCCCTGTTTTCTGTAATCCTGCGTGGGTGTGATTCAGCGTTTAGTTATTCATTTCTCTGATTAATAGTCTTTTAATCGGATTTTATCCGTTCATTAGGTAAAGTTAGTCAAAAATTCGTATTTAAGGTGAATTTCTTGTCTCATTCATAATGAACAATATTGATAGTGTTTCCTTATGTGGGCTTCCTAAAAGAAATGCCCCGAACCATCGTTCAGGGCATTTCTTTTTTTTATAGAGGATATGTTAGATATACTCTTTGCCAATCTTCACTTGTGTGTCGTTTACAAACTGGCGGATCTTCTGTTCTTCCGCTTTAGGGCAAATCAACAGCACGTTGTCGGTTTCTGCCACGATATAGTCGTTCAACCCCTGAATGACAGCCAACTTGCCCTCTGGCATCGCTACAACATTGTCTTTGCTGTCGTAGTAGAGCGCTCTACACTTCAACGTGGCATTCTGCTCTTCATCCTTCGGAGAATGCTCGTATATAGAACCCCATGTGCCAAGATCCGACCAACCGAAGTCTGCCGACAACACATCCACATTTGATGCTTTCTCCAAGATAGCATAGTCAATGGATATGTTGGTACACGATTTATAGATTCTGTCGATAAACATTTGCTCGTCTGGTGTGTTGTAAAAGCATTTCCCCGTGCGGAACTTGTTGCTCATCTCGCCCATATACTGGTCAAATGCATCCATGATAGTCTTCACGTTCCAGATAAACATTCCTGAATTCCATAAAAACTCGCCACTCTCTAAGAACACTTTCGCCAACTCCGCATTAGGTTTCTCTGTAAAGGTTTTCACTTTGAACAGATTGTCATCGGTCAGTTTCTCGTCAATTTGAATGTATCCGTAGCCTGTCTCCGGCTTGTTGGGTTTGATTCCCATGGTGAGAATCTCATCGTGGTCTTTCGTGTAGTCTAACGCTAACTGCGCCACCCGCACAAACTCATCCTCTTTCAAAACAAGATGGTCTGACGGTGCTACGATGACATTCGCTTGCTCGTTCATCGCTTGGATTTTATTCATCGCGTATGCAATGCACGGAGCCGTGTTGCGACGTGCCGGCTCCAAAAGAACCTGTCGTTCTGTGATCTCTGGCAATTGCGTCAGAATCAAATCTTTGTATTGGTTGTTCGATGCAATGTATATGTTCTCCTTGGGAATAAACCTTGAAAAACGATCGAATGTCATTTGCAACAAGGAACGTCCTGTTCCGAAAAAATCCAAAAATTGCTTCGGCTTCTTTTCTGTGCTGAATGGCCAAAAACGACTGCCAACTCCGCCGGCCATGATTACGCAATAGTTATTTTTCATTTTGCCTTAGTATTATAGGTAAATGTTTTTTTATCCTTTCTGTTTATTAACGTATCTCTACAAACTTAACGTACTGCAAAGATACGTTTTTCTCGCTTTATTTACTTTTTTTTAAAGATTCCTTTTTGCAAATTCCTTGAAATGTTAATGAGTCTAAATATTTATTAACGATTGTAAAAATGATTGCTGGACAGTCTTGGAAAAGCATCTTTTGTGGGTTTATTTTGATTGTCAGATATGTAAGTTTGACTACTTTTGCGTTTGCATTATAGGTAGGTGTTTTCTAAAAAACGAGAGAGAAAATAATTTGATAATAAATTAATAATGTCTAATTGTTAGATAGTTATGAAAGTAACGAAAATTTTAAAAGTCGTCGGCATCGTCGTAGTTGTCTTTTTTGCGGCGTTGCTGATTATTCCTGCTCTTTTCAAGGATAAGGTGAAGGATGTTGTTGTATCGCAAGTCAGCTCAATGTTGAACGCGGAGCTTTATTTAGGTGATTTCTCGCTCGGTTTCTTCTCCAATTTCCCTCATGCGACTCTTTCTGTTGAAAATTTCGGCATTGTCAACGCCGAACCTTTCGCAGGTGATACGTTGGTCAATGTGGGCGAGTTAGATGTCGTCATCAACTTAGGTAGTCTCTTTTCCGGAAACTACGAAATCAACAAAGTGGCTCTTATCAATCCTTCTGCGCGTGTTAAAGTCAACGCCGACAGCATTGCCAACTGGGATATTATGAAGTCAGATACAACCGCCGTGGAGGAGGAGGTAACCGAAGAGTCTTCTTCCCTCAACCTTAGTCTTAACTCGGTTTCTATAGAAAACCTGAAAGTTTCCTACGAGAGTGTGCCTGACAGTATGACGGCTGTCGTCGACGGATTGAATCTCAATCTTGGAGGCGACATTGCTATGGACCTGCAAACGTTGGTCAACATAGACGAGTTAAAGTTGTTGATTGATAGGGTGGTTTATCATGATAATTCTTCGTCTGATATGGTGGCTACGTTAGAAAAAATTGATTTGAATTTTAATGGTACGGTTAGCGATCATGTGTCACAGTTGAAACTGTTGTTGAATGTGGATTCTACTTCTTTGAGCATTGGGGGAATTCCTTACTTGACAAAAGCCAAGGTCGGATCTGATGTCAAGATGGAGGCTGATTTGGATAACAATAAGTACACATTCGGCGATAATAGTGTGAGCCTCAATGAGATAGTTGCAAATTTTGCGGGTTATGTGCAGATAGTTGACTCTACGAAGACGGATATGGACTTAACGCTAAGCACGCCTTCAATTGATTTCAAGCAGATTCTTTCTTTGATTCCTGCTATCTATGCGAACGATTTCGCTTCCCTCCAGACTTCTGGCGAAGTCTCTTTGTCCGCTTCTGCTAAGGGTGTGCTTGTGGGCGACACTTTACCTGCTATTGACGCTAAATTGGCTATTGCGAACGCAATGTTTAAATATCCGGATTTGCCCGGGTCTGTTTCCGACATTAATATCGAGGCTAACGTCACGAATCCCGGTGGGGCTACTGATTTGACTGTCGTTTCTGTGCCTAAATTCAGTTTTAAAATGATTGACAATCCTTTTGCTTTGACTTTCAACTTGAAGACTCCTGTCTCAGATCCTGACTTTGCCGCTACCGCCAACGGCTCTCTCAATTTTGATAACCTTTCAAAGGTTCTTAAGTTACAGGATATGAATTTGAAAGGATTCTTGACGGCTGCTTTGAAAGCCAATGGAAAAATGTCTTACATTGATCAAGAGAAATACGAACTTTTCAATATCGCAGGTGATCTGAATTTGTCTGATTTTGTTCTGAACATGAACTCTTTAGACTACGATGTGAATGTCAACAAGGCAAATCTGAATTTCTCATCTGAAAATTTGGCTGTAGATGCTGCTTTGGTTTTGGGCGAAAGTGATTTCTCTCTCAAAGGGAAACTTCAGCATTTCATCCAATATGCTATGCGTGGCGAAACCCTCAAGGGTGCTTTGAATGTAACTTCTAAAAAACTGAATGTCACACAGTTGATTGGTGCTGATGATTCTTCTACTCAGTCTTCCGACGCTACTACAAACGAAAATTCAGAATCTACTTCAGAATCGTCTTCCGTGGCTATTCCAGACAACATTGATTTCGCTCTGAATGTTGGTGTGGACGAAATACTTTATGACGCTATCATTTTGAAAAATGTGAAGGGTGCTTTGAATGTCAAGGAGGCTGTCGCTAAAATTGAAACTTTGTCTGCTAACACAATGGGTGGTTCTGTTGTCATCAATGGCGAATACAACACTCAGGACACCTTGAATCCTATCGTTGATGTGAATATGAATGTGAAAGATATGACTATCTCTGAAGTGTTCACCTCCGTCTCTACAGCGAATAAAATCGCCCCTGTCTTATCGGATGCCGACGGCCAATTCTCTTTGAACATGCGTTTCGCTTCCAATATGGACGCTTCTCTCTCTCCTGTGTTGAATACAGTCAACGCTAAAGGAAATTTCTCTTCAAAGGATATATCAATTAAGAATGTGAAAGCATTCAATGCTTTGGCGGATAAAACGGGTATCGACCTTTTGAAAAAACCTAATTTAAAAGACATCAACATTGCGTTTGTTGTTAAAGATGGACGTTTGAACATTGATCCTTTCCAAACAGTTATTTCAAATACGACGTTTAATTTCTCGGGTTCGTCTGGTTTGGATCAAACTCTGGATTATGTGGCTAATATCCAACTGCCTCAGAACATTTCTAAGGCTATTGATCTGGCGTTTGACATGAATATCGGTGGAACGTTCTCCGATCCAAAGATTACTTTTGGCGCTTCGTCTCTGAAAGACCAGGTTACAGAAAAGGTAACCGAGGTGATTGACAAAGCCAAGGAGAAGGCGATTGCCGCTGCCAAAGAACAGAAAGAGAAACTGATAGCCGCTGCTAAGACTCAACGTGAGAAATTGGTGGCGGTTGCTCAGGAAAATTCCGACAAAATCGTAGCTAAGGCTCAGGCTGAAGCCGACAAGGTGTCAAATCCTCTTAAGAAAGCTGCTGCTCAGGCTGCCGTGAAAGCGGCAAAGAACGAAGGAGCAAAGTTGGTTTCCGAAGCTCAGACGTCGGGTGATAAATTGGTCTCCGAGGCTGAAAAACAAGGAAACGCTTTGGTTGAAGCCGTCTCAAAATAAAACGCCTCTACGTTTGATTTCGTAGAGAAAGAAAAAATAATTCCGTAAATTTGCGGAGACGATGTGTTTAATGTCGTCTCCGCAAATTTTTTTATTGCTTTTTTCAAGAATAAATTCTGGTTTTATGAATATAGGTAAGATAAATAATATGACAGTGGTCTCAACTGCCGATCGTGGAATCACGGTCGAGGAGATGGATACGCACGAGACGCTGTTCATTCCAAATCGTAACGTGAAAGGAGAGCCTGAAGAGGGGGATGAGGTCAAAGTCTTTGTCTATCCTGATGCTAAGAGTGAAATCGTTGGTAGCACTTTTCTCCCATACGCCGTCGATGGCGAGTTCGATTTTTTAACTGTGAAGCAGGTCAACTCGTATGGCGCTCTGCTCGATTGGGGGATAGATCGCGATTTATTCTTGCCCAACCGCCATCAGACATCCAAAGTGCGCGAGGGTCGCGCCTATTTAGTGTATGTCCACTATGATGAGAAGTCTCAACAAATGATTGCCACAATGCATTTGGAAGAGTATCTGTCAAAGGATTTTCCCCCATACCAGATGAATGATGAAGTGGATATTCTTGTGATGAAAGAGACTGACTTAGGTTATCAAGTCATTGTAGACGACAAATATTTCGGTTTGGTTTACCGTAACGAGGTGTTTGAACATGTCGATTTTGCCATGCGTACTGTCGGCTACATAAAAAATGTTCGGGAAGACGGCAAAATAGACGTCGCTCTTCAGCCTCAAGGCTATAAGGTGGTCGATGAGTTGTGCAGACAAGTAATCGAGGCTCTACAGAAAAATAACGGCTTCCTCCCTTATAACGATAAAACCGACTCTGAAGTTATCTACAACACGTTCGGATGTAGCAAGAAGAGTTTTAAGAAAACGATAGGGACGCTCTATCGTCAACATGCTCTCGTCATTACTGATAATGGTATTCGTCTTACCTCTAATATTGAAGTCTATGGATATAAAAATAGGTATTGAAGTCAAAGTAAAAGTCGATGGTTCTGAATACACGCAGAGAACTGACGGCACTTTTGATTCAGATCCAGAGATAAATCAAATGTGCGAATGTGCTTTAAGAATCAGTCAGAATATCCTGCAACCATTGCAACAAACGGCTTTAAAGGATGTTGAAGTCTATGAATATAAAAAGAAATATTATAAAATGACTGATAGGGGGCTGCAGCCTTTATCAGAGCTGGAAGAACATTGGGTTAAGAATGATCTAATCAGACAACAAGCGGAACGATCAAGACGACATAATCCTACTGAAACCAGGGAAAATCAAGCTACTGACAATAGTTTAGGTTTAGATTCTTCGCAGTTAGGAGTCAACTCTGAAAATCCACCATTGGATGTGGAAGCATTGAGACGCAAATCCGAAGAAATAAGACTTAATCGTAATAAGGGTGTTAAAGGTGTCAGTGTACCACGGGTAGCAGGCATATTGAACGGTGATTATAATCAACCTAAAGCTGAAGTTAAATACAGGTCCTTTTTCAGACTCTTTTTCCAGAAGGACAATGAAGTTAATGGCAGGGAAGTAACATTTGACAACACTCCTGCCGCTCTGCCTGCGACGCAAGTAGGTAATATAATAGACGCCTTCTCCAGACTCTTTTTCCAGAAGGACAAACAGGAGTTCCATATCGCAGCTGCGAATAAAGACCTGCATAAATATTTTCCAAACATTTCGGAAGACGAGTTGCAGAAACTTTATAAAGACATGCAGATGGTAAAAGATAATCTAAGGTTGAATCCAAAGGATGGCATAATATATGATGAGGATGATTTCGAGGTAATTGCAGACGAGCTATGGTTGGAGACCCAGATTCCTGTGCAAGTGGGGGATGAAAAGCGTTCGTTGCTGGTTCAAGGTAAACCCGATTTGATTCTTAGGAATAAGAAGACAGGAAAGTTTATGATAGCCGACTTTAAATCCAAGTATTTCAATCCGAGCAATCCTAATGGCGGAAGGTTTGGAGACAGCAAATATGACAATAAAACCAAAGCGAAGTATTGGTATCAGCTACAATTGTACAAAAAAGCCATAGAGGATCTGGGTGGGGAAGTGGAAAGCACCCATATCATACTGACAGGTGTCAACTATTCCCGAAATTTTAATGAGAGTGCCTATAACTACGAGGGAATGTACAATTCGAATGGTGAGTTTAAACCTGCCTCATCCAGGTCTTTATTCAATTCAGGAGGCACTCATTTTTATGACGACGCTTTAAACGCCGCAACCCCTGAAGGTGACCATCCTTTTGATAACGCCGCTAACAGAAGGGATAGGAAGAGTGGAAAAAAAGTGCATTACAAGCCTGTGCCTGTGGAAGTCGAAAATTCAAATATTGTGAATGACATAAATAACAATAATGGTTTAGGCGCGCTCGTGGACAGTAAGACAGGGGAGTATGTGGAAGTGTCGTTACTATCTCCATTAGCATATTCTGACGCTTCGTTAAAGGCAGGCCAAAGAAACCTTAATGGAGATTTATTATTAACGTCAGAATCATTGACACGCAGTGGCATCACCATTCCGACAAATCCTTACGTGAAACCTAAAAAACCTACGGAAATCTCTGATGTTACGGCACGCCAATATCTGAAAGAAAAAGGAGATATAATGCAGACTAAAAATGTCGTCGAGTTATTCCGCATGGCATTGATATATTCAAGATCCAATAAGGACATGACCTCCATGGATGGCATGTATGGCATCTTGAAAACCTTGATTACTTTTAATCCTGACGGTAAGCATGTGAACGATGATTTGGTGGCAATCATCAAACGTGATAAAAAGTTCCCAGACGCTTTGAATAATGCTCTGAAATCCCTGCACTTCTCAGATGACGACATCCAAACCATTCTGAAAAAGGTTTGCGCATTGCCAGAAGTGGGAGTGACCATAGAGAGTACGGAAAATCAGTCGTCAGGGAGCAAAGCGGAGAAGTATAAGAATGCAATAAAAAAGAAGTTATCTTTGCGTATAGAAGGTAACGTATGGACAATTGATGAAGTAAAATTTGAATTTACAGGAGATGGGTTAAGATGCGACTCGTCTGTAGATAAAACGCTTATTAATCAATTACGGGGTATGAAAATCAATGTGATTGTCACTGATACCCAGAATAATGGTTCCAAACCATCAATTGACATGGAATTGTCAGGACCGCTGCGAGAACTTGCGGATAAAGGCAGGGGTAAAACGATAGATTCAGGTCTTATGAAGATAGTAATAGATTACATACAAGACCAGAGGAAAGACAATCCTGATATTTTCAAATGGATAGATTCCACAGAGAGGGGGAATATCATAAAAGGGTTAGTATCAGATATAAAGAGTGCTAAGTCAGGATTGAATAATAGTTCAATACTAAAAAAGGTTAAACGGAAATTGGAATGCTACCAATAATAAAAAATGGGGAGTTTGAAGCTCCCCATTTTATTTTAATCCATTTGGAAATACAGGTTGTCTTTAGACAGGTAGTCGAATTTGGAATTGTCACCCTCGAAAAACGTGGCGTGAAAATCATCCACCTGCTTGACAGGAAGCAGCAGGCTTTTGTACAGGGCTTTCTCCACTTTGGTCATGCCTTCGTATTTACCAGACTTGAGCACCTCGTCCTGCTGATATACAATCGCCGTCTCCAAGTTCATGAGGGACATAAGCACGCTGATTATAGGCATCGTCGTCTTGACAGACTTCAATGTGGACTGAAATCCGCTCAACCCTGCAGCAGGTGTGAAGGTCTCAGCCTCTGTCTTTGCCCTCAGTATGCCGTAGCATATCATCCTTTCATACCAAGTGTCGGGTATCTCCTGCTCGTCATACCAATTGTATAAGGAGAATGCGAGGAATTTAATCAGTCCTACCACTGCCAATTCCGACATTGCGCCGACCATAGCCTCTTTTTGGGAATCACTGTAGACGGAGTAATCCTTGTTTTTGCAGTTCTGGATGATGGTCTTCAGTGGGAATCCGTTCTGGGACATGGAGTCCAAATCCAAGTTGGCTATCCATTCTATTTTATTTCGGGTCACAGTCTGCGCCAATTTGCCTGTCACATACTTCAAGTCATTGAGCATAGGAATCAACACTGAATTTGCCACTTCCCTCCAAGTTCCTGTGACCATCCTTCGTTTGTTGGCATCCCAATGCTCCTTGGCGAAGCGGTATTGTATGTAGCGCACCATCCAATTACGCAAGGACATCATAAGTTTTCCCCAGCAATTGGATGTGAAAGGAAAAGAACAAGGGGAGTAGGGAAGATTGTCGATATAAGAACAATAGGCAAAAGTATTGATTAAGCAAATATATGAAAAAAAAGGCGGTGGTCAAATCCATCGCCTTTTTTCTGTATGTTGTCAAAAGTCTGACTATTAAATCTTACTATTACCTGAACATGTTTTTGAAATGTTTGATAAATTCACGCTTTGCACTTGCCGATGGCTGTACATTGTCTGAATTTGCCAAATCCTCGAAAATTTTCTTCTCTTCCTTGCTCAACTTCTCTGGTATGTAAACTCCAATGTTGACGAGCAAATCCCCTGTTCCATATCCATTCACACTTGGTAATCCTTTGCCTTTCAATCGAAGCACTTTGCCTGGTTGTGTTCCTGGGTCAATCTTGACTTTTACTTTTGAATCTACCGTCGGAATTTCTACCGTTCCTC
This sequence comes from Bacteroidaceae bacterium, assembly GCA_963619325.1. Taxonomy (GTDB): domain Bacteria; phylum Bacteroidota; class Bacteroidia; order Bacteroidales; family Paludibacteraceae; genus UBA1181. The sequence continues at coordinate 9,702 of CAVEVQ010000027.1, forward strand.
CGTTGATTGCGGTGGTTACGGGCAATAACAAATTGTAAATCAAGTCGTTCTCGTCGCGAATCAATTCTGGGTCTTGCTCTTCCTCAATCACAATGTAAAGGTCTCCGTCAACTCCTCCATGCCGTGCCGCGTTTCCTTTGCCTCGCATAGACAACTGCATTCCGTCTGCCACACCTGCTGGAATCTTCACCGAAATAACCTCTTCCGACATCACGATTCCCTCTCCATTACAGAAGGAACATTTCTTTTTGATAATCTTTCCTTCTCCGCCACAGTCAGGACAGGTGGACTGTGTCTGCATGGCTCCGAATATAGAGTTTTGCACTCTCGTGATGCGACCGGTTCCCTTACATCTATCGCAGGTCGCGTACTCGTTGCCGTCTGCTCCCGTTCCGTTACAATGTGAACATGCGACATATCTTTTGACTTTGATCTTCTTCTCAACCCCCGTGGCAATCTCTTTCAACGAAAGTTTCAAACGTGCGCGAAGGTCGGTTCCCTTCCTCGTCTGACGATAGGTTCTCCCTGATGCTCCTCCGAATCCTTCTCCGAAGAAACTGCCAAAGTGTCCACCAAACAAATCTCCAAAGTTGGAGAATATGTCCTCCATAGACATTCCTTGTCCGCTGAATCCACCTCCTGCGGCGCCTCCAACGCCTGCATGTCCGAATTGGTCGTATCGCTGGCGTTTCTGTGGGTCACTCAACACATCGTAGGCTTCTGCGGCTTCCTTGAACTTCTCCTCGGCCTCTTTGTCTCCCGGATTTTTGTCAGGGTGGTATTGTATGGCTTTTTTCCTATACGCTTTTTTTATTTCGTCGGCACTCGCTGTCTTTGAGACACCCAGCACTTCGTAATAATCTCTTTTCTCCATCTCTTTTCCTTTCGTCTTTTTTATTCACCAACGACTACTTTGGCATAGCGGATGACTTTCTCGTTCAAGGTGTAACCCTTTTGTGTGCAGTCGATCACCTTACCTTTTAGGTCGTCTGTCGGAGCAGGAATTTTCGCAATGGCCTCGTGGAAATCGGTGTCAAATCCTTGTGCGTCTGTCTGTATCTCTTTGACACCTTTCTGCTCTAAAAATTTGACGAACTTACTGTGAATCAACTGCATACCTTCTTTCACTGCCTCCACTTCTTTTGCCTCGCTCATAGCTTTCTCCGCTCTCTCAAAGTCATCTATCAATGGCAATAAGTCTTTGAAGATGTTCTCTCCTGCCGACTTGATTAATTCTGATTTCTCTTTTAATGTACGTTTCTTATAATTCTCAAAATCGGCGTAAAGACGCAAATAGTCATTGTGCATTGTCTCGCATTTCTGCTTCAATTCGTCAACTTCTTTCTGAAAATCTGCCGTTTTGTCAGTCTCTTCTGCGTTGATCGTCTCGTCAGTCTTTGTTTGAGTCTCTTCTTTGTTTTCTGTAACTTCTTCATTCACAGAATTTTGCTCTTGACTCTCTTGCTTCTGATCTTCCATATTTTATTTTTTTATTTATTTTCTTTCATTTACTAATTTGTACCCTCAAATAGTTTGCCATTCTGTCCTATCGGTCATTTTGTCATTTTTTTTTGTGTCTAAATTATGACAAATTTGTCAGTTGCCTTTCTCATTCATTATATGTATTTTTGTTTTGTTTTTTTGTCTAACATTTGAATATGGATAAAAGTAAATTTATAGGAATTATTCCTGCAAGATATGCGTCTTCGCGTTTTCCTGGAAAGCCTTTGCAACTGATTGGTGGAAAAAGTATGATTCAACGTGTCTACGAACAGGTCGCTATGGTTCTTGACACTGTTTATGTGGCAACTGACGACCAACGAATTTTCGATGCTGTCGTGGATTTCGGTGGTAGAGTGGTTATGACGTCCTCTAATCACAAAAGTGGTACTGACCGCGTTTACGAGGCATTCCAAAAAATAGGGGAAGGAAAGGAGGTCGTTATCAACATTCAAGGTGACGAGCCTTTTATCCAAACTTCTCAGATTGAGACAATTTGCCAATGTTTCAACGACCCCTCCACACAAATAGCAACCCTCGTAAAGCCTTTCACTCCCTCGGATGGAACTGCTGCGCTTTTCAACCCCAACTCTCCTAAAGTGTTGATTAACAAATATGACGAGGCTATCTATTTCAGTAGAAATGTGATTCCGTATCTTCGTGGAAAAGAGCAAGATGAATGGATAAACCTCCATACTTACTTTAAGCATATCGGTATGTATGCCTACCGTGGGGATGTCCTGGCTGAAATTACCGCCTTGCCTCAGTCTTCTCTCGAATTGGCAGAGTCTTTGGAACAATTGCGTTGGATTGAAAACGGCTACAAAATAAAAGTCGGACAAACAAATGTAGAGACTATCGGAATTGATACGCCTGAGGACTTGCAACGTGCCGAAGCATTCTTGAAAATGAAGTCTATAATTTTTTGAAAAAATAGGAAATGACCAATCGCCCCCCTATACAGCCGATAGAAAATCTTTCTTTCCCGAATTTTTGTAATTCAAAATTATCAAACCAAATACCAATTGATTTTATTGAGGTTGATCTTCAAGATTTAATTGTACTTGATTTCGTGTTTGGTATAGGAACTGCTCACCAAAAACACTTTTTTGTTAATAGCTTCGCCTTGAAGATGTTGTTGGAGGGTACTTCCAAGCATTCTTCAAAGCAAATTTCTGAGTTCTTGGATTATCATGGCGCATCTGTGAATGTGAAAAACGATCGTGAATACTCCAGAATCAGGCTTGTCGTATTACGGAAATATCTGCCTAAGTTTTTGCCTTTCTTATACGAGGTGTTTTCTGACCCCGTCTTTCCTGAGTCTGAGTTTGAAATTAAAAGGAGAAGATTCCGCCAAAGTTTTGAGGTGGATGAACGGACTGTTGAGACTATGGCTTATCGAGGCTTTTATAGTTGCATCTATGGGACTGAGGGCACATTTGGACGCGTTCCTGTCTTGTTGGACATTGATTGCCTGCAGTTAGATTGGGTGAGGAATTACTATCGTGATAATTATCATTTTGAAAATCTGAAGATTTATGTGTCAGGAAAACTTTCCGATAGTGATTGTAAAATGATTGATGAGACTTTTGGCACTCTGCCTTTGTCTGCGAACTATGTGAAACCGAAATACGACTATGTGGAGAGTCCGCTAAAGGAACATCGATTATATATGCCGAAAGAGGATTCCGTGCAGTCGTGCATTAAGGTAGGCCGTCGGTTGTTCCGCTTAGATGATGCTTTTGATTTAGATGGCTTTTGGGTGCTAAACACAGTTCTTGGCGGTTATTTTGGCAGCCGTTTGATGAAAAACATCAGAGAAGAGAAAGGGTTCACTTATGGTATCGGTTCTGGTCTCTCTAATGTTTCTAATGATGTTGTTTGGTGTATCTCTACTCAAACAGGTAATCAGTATGTGGAGACTTTGCTTGAAGAGGTCTACCATGAGATTGAGTTGTTGCAAAATGATTTGATTTCAGAAAAGGAACTGACACAAGTGAAAAATTATGCAATCGGTGCTATGCTCCGTACTACTGAAAATTTCTCTTCTTTAATCTCTTGTTATATATCGTTAGACTTGCAGTTGAAAAACTTTTCGCAAGTTTATCAAAAAAGGGCAGAGGTCTTTCGCAATATCTCTGCGGAAGAAATTCGTCGCCTCGCTCAAAAATATCTTCAAAAATCTACTTTCTACGAGGTGGTTGCAGGTAAGGATAAAGCGGAATAAAAAAGAAGCGCAAAGTCTCATTTCTATGAGTTTTGCGCTTCTTTTTATGATTTGTCGTCCTTTATTTTTGACGGATAAAGATATTGATTGGCGTGCCTGTGAAATCCCACTCCGAACGTAGCTTGTTCTCCAAAAAACGCTTGTATGGTTCTTTCACATATTGAGGTAAGTTGGCATAGAACACGAATGAAGGTATTTGCGTGTCCGGCAACTGCATAACATACTTGATTTTAATGTACTTGCCCTTGTTGGCTGGCGGAGGGTAGTTTTCTATTAATGGTAAGAAAAACTCATTGAGTTTGCTTGTCGTAATCTTTTTCTTCTTGTTTTCATATACCTCCTTAGCCGCCTCCATGACCTTTAGAATCCTTTGCTTCGTGATGGCGGAGGTGAATACGATTGGGAAATCGGTAAATGGCGCTAAACGCTCTCTAATCGCTTTTTCGACGATAAGCGTACTTTTCGCATCTTTCTCCGTTACCAAATCCCATTTATTGACACAGACTACGAGCCCCTTCTTGTTGCGCTGTATCAACTGAACAATATTCATATCCTGGGCCTCAATGCCTCGTGTGGCATCGATCATCAAAATGCAGACATCAGAATTTTCAATGGAACGGATTGAGCGAATGACAGAGAAATACTCCAAGTCTTCGGTTACTTTTCCTTTTTTACGAATCCCTGCAGTGTCTACCAACACGAAATCAAAACCGAATTTGTTGAAGCGTGTATTTGTGCTGTCACGCGTCGTTCCCGCTATGTCTGTAACAATGTAGCGGTCTTCTCCGATGAAAGCATTGATGATAGACGATTTCCCTGCATTGGGTCTCCCCACAACTGCAATGTGTGGCAAATCTATCTCGTCGTCTTCTTCCGTCTTCTTTGGTAACTTCTCTAAGATGAGGTCTAACAAATCTCCTGTCCCAGCTCCTGAGATAGAGGAGATATTGCATGGATCTCCCAAACCTAAACGATAGAATTCGGCAGAGTAGTATTGTGTCTCTGTATTGTCTACTTTATTACTCACCAAAATCACTGGCTTCTTGTTCTGACGAAGAATCTGTGCCACCTGGTCGTCCAAATCTGTCACTCCACTCATCACGTCAACGACGAATAGTATCACGTCTGCCTCCTCTATGGCTATCTTCACTTGTTTTCGTATTTCCTCCTCGAAAATATCATCCGAATTGACCACCCATCCTCCTGTGTCAATGATGGAAAACTCTTGTCCGTTCCAATCTACTTTCCCATATTGGCGGTCACGCGTAGTCCCCGCTTCTTCATTTACAATGGCTCGACGTGTTTGCGTCAATCTATTGAATAATGTCGATTTCCCTACATTCGGGCGACCGACAATGGCAACTAAATTACTCATTTGGATTGTTGTTTTTATTTAGGATTTAGTTGTTGAATCTTTACGTGGATAAAGAGTCTTTCTGCTTCTCAACATCATAATAACTACTCGTTATTCTTGTTGATAGCCAAATTCTTTTAATTTCTTATCTCGGTTTCTCCAATCTTTCTCTACCTTCACGAAAATTTCCAAAAAAACCTTCTTGTCAAAGAAACTTTCTATGTCTTTTCTTGCTTCTATGCCTATCCTCTTCAGCATCTTGCCTCCTTGACCAATGATGATTCCTTTTTGCGAATCTCGTTCAACGTATATGACTGCATTGATCCTAATCAATTTCTTGTCTTCTTTAAACTGCTCAACTACGACTTCCACCGAGTAGGGTATTTCCTTGTCGTATGAGGTCAAAATCTTCTCGCGGATAATCTCGGTAACGAAGAATCGCGCAGGTTTGTCGGTCAACGCATCTTTCTCAAAAAATGGAGGCGAGTCTGGCAACAAGTCCTTGATACGTTTTAGCAGATAATCTAAGTTGAAGTTGTTTTTTGCCGAAATCGGAATTATCTCTGCATTAGGTAACTCTGATCCCCATTTTTCAACAAGAGCCTCCAAATCTTTCTGATTCGTCAAATCAATCTTGTTGATGACCAAAATGACAGGGGCTTTTTGCTTCTTCACCTTTTCCAAAAAGTCTGCGTTCTTATCTGCTTTCTCCACCATGTCTGTGACATAGAGGATGACATCGGCATCCGTCAAGGCACTTGTCGAGAAGCTGAGCATAGACTCCTGCAACTTATAGTTAGGCTTCAACACTCCAGGTGTGTCTGAATAGACAATCTGGAAATCTTCTCCATTCACGATACCTAAGATACGATGACGGGTCGTCTGCGCTTTCGAGGTGATGATTGAGATTTTCTCGCCCACAAGCGCATTCATCAACGTAGACTTTCCCACATTGGGGTTTCCAACTATATTTACGAAGCCTGCCTTATGCATTGTAATTTTTTTACAAATAAGATTTCACAAAAATTTTTGTAAAGGTAGCATTTTTTCGGTACATTTGCGCCATTAACTTTATAATTTATTATTATGATTGAGAATTACAAAAATGTTGTTTTTAACAACTATGCGAATTTTGAAGGTAGAGCCCGCAGAAGAGAGTATTGGCTTTTTTATTTGGCAAATGCGATTATCTATTTGATTTTATTTCTTTTTTGTCTTGGTCTTGACTACTCAATATTAATAGACGCTGTTTGGGGTATTTTGGGGTTAGTGCTTCTTATTCCTGGTTTAGCCTTGTCTGTACGGAGGCTTCACGATACCAACAGGTCGGGTTGGTGGCTTTTAATCAGTCTTATTCCTATTATCGGAACAATCATTTTCTTTGTTTTTTCTGTTCTTCCAGGCACAGAAGGTGAAAATGAATATGGACCAGATCCTAAGGCAAACGAATTGAAGTAATTTATTGTTTTCATAAAACGAAAAGGGGAGCGTTAATGTTCCCCTTTCTTTTTGCTTATTGGTTCATTCTATTGTATCAAACTTTTTACTAATCCTTCTGCTTCTGCCAAACTTTCGATTTTCCCTACATCAATCAACTTCTGTGCGTCGTTCTCCACACCACCAATATTGATTTTGCCACAGCTGCCAATGTAAAAGTCCATAATTGGAAATATTGTAGGGTAGTCTGCCATGTATGCAAATATCTTCGGTGATAGAATATGAATTCCTGAAAAGGCTAATTTGTCGTAGTTCTCCACTTGCAGATTTTCTATAGGCGACTTCACCTCTCCTGTTTTGATGTTTGTCCACCCCTTCATCTTCATTTGCTGGTTGAACAGAAGATAACGTGCTGTGTCTCTGTGCTTTACGAGCAAAGAGGCAAGATTGTCGCTTTCATAATGTTTTTGATAGAGTTCATTCAAATCAACGTCCGAGATAATGTCTACGTTATGTACCAAAAACGGCTTTCCATCGTCAAAGAAATGCGCTGCTTTGCGAATGCCTCCGCCTGTGTCTAACAACATATCTCGCTCGTCAGAGATTTCAATTCTTAATCCGAAATTTTTCTTTTCTTCTAAAAATGAACATATCATTTCGGCATGATGATGCACGTTGATGATAAGTTCATCGAAGCCGGCATTGGCTAATTTGATTACCACATGCTCTAATAGCGTTTTCCCTGCGATAGGAACTAATGCTTTGGGTAATGTGTCAGTAATCGGTTTGAGTCGTGTGCCTAAACCCGCCGCAAATATCATCGCTTTCATCTTCTCTTTCGATCCTTAAATCATTCTTTATTTTGATTCTACTTTGAAGACACTGTCGTATTTCTCTTTGCTTTGCAATGTCTGAATGGCTGTCTCTACGTCATCGTCTTTCTTGAGCGATTCAATGATATAACCTTTCTGAAGATAGACTTGCTTCATTATCTCCGTGCTTATCAATCGTGTGATAATTTCCTGAAAATGAACCAAATCTTTATCTATGTTGTGTGAAAGTCTTGCTTCCAAAGAGTCAAATTCTGCTTTTGAAATTTCTGCATATCCCTCTTCTTTTGTAATCTCTTTCAACTTTGCTAACGCATCCTCTGTCTTTAGTTTATAGGTGAAATTTTGTTTTTTCACATATTGGATAAACTGGTCATACTCATTGAAAACGAACGCTTTAGGCTGTGCAATCTTGTTATGTGTGGCGACATAAAGGTTGGCATAGCTGAAAATGATATTGTCTGTATAGAGTTTGTAGGCGATTGTTGGCACGCTAGGTGTCGCTGGCGAGATAATGTCTGGCGTGATACCTCCACCATCTTTCACGATTCTTCCATTTTTCGTTTTAAATTCTGTTGTCAGACTGTCTGGAATGCGCTGAACTCTGCCGTTTTCATCTCTTTGGGCATAGTTGATGGCTTGAACACATCTACCACTTGGTATGTAGTATTTTGAGATGGTGACTTTTATCTTGCCTCCAAATGGCAATTCTCGTGTGGTCTGCACTAATCCTTTTCCGTATGTTCTCGTCTTTCCAACGATGACAGCACGATCCAGATCTTGCAACGATCCTGCAAATACTTCTGAAGCAGAGGCTGAATTCTCATTCACTAAAACAACGATAGGTATGTCTTTGTCTATTGGCTTTTTCTTGGCTTTATATACCTCGTCCAACTGCTTTACCTTGCTCTTCGTATAAACGATAGTCGACTGATTATCAACGAATAAGTTAACTATGTCTACCGCCTGATCTAATAATCCTCCAGGATTGTTTCTGAGGTCAACAATGAGTGAGGTCGCTTTTTTCTTCTCCTTTAAATCCAAAAACGCCTTCTTGAAGAGATCTGCCGAGTTTTCTGTGAAACTGGAGAAACGAATGTAGCCGATGCCATCCTTCAAAGTGTCGGCATATTCAATCGTGGGTAAAGTGATTTTCTCTCTCGTAATGGTCAGTTTTTTCTGTTTGTGGCTGATGGCATCCTCAATCAGTATCTTCACTGGTGTACCATTCTCTCCTCGTAAATTCTCACTTACATCACTGACGGTCAAGTTTTTAGTAGATCTTCCATCTATCTCTATCAAGCGATCTCCAGCCTTTATTCCATTTTTGTATGCTGGCGTTCCCTCATATATCTCTATGAACGAAATGGTATCTTTTACTTTTCCTATGGTTGCTCCGACTCCTGCATATTCACCTGTTAGCATGAATTTGAAGTCTTCTTCATCTTCTTCCGGAATGTAGACTGTATAAGGGTCTAATTCACTGAGCATTGCATCAATGCCTTTCTGAATAGTCTCTTCGGCATTGATAGTGTCGACATAGAACATGTCAAGCTCTTTATAGAGAATGTTGAACAGATCCAAATTTCGAGCCAATGCCTCATAATGATTGTCGACGCTGTCCGTTTGCGCTTTTTTGGAATTTTTTGCTGCATAGACTGTTCCGGAGAGAACTAAAAAGGATATTATCAGACTAAGAAATCTGTTCATATTGAAATTTTTAGTGTTAAATGTATGAAGAAAACGTACAACTACGAATTTAGTACTTTTTCAAATTACCCCAAAGGTTTTTCATTTGGTCTGCCATCTTTTTCTCGGCAGGATTCTCTTGTGCTTTCCAAAACTGAGTGCCACTGAGCTCGTTGGGCAGGAACTCCTGCACCACAAAATGTCCAGGATAGTCGTGCGCGTACTTATAGTCCTTGCCATAGTTTAGATTTTCCATCAATTGGGTCGGCGCATTTCTCAAATGGAGAGGAACTGGCAAATTCCCTGTCTGCTTTACAAATCCAATGGCTGTGTTGATGGCGTTGTAGGCAGAGTTGCTTTTCGGACTAGTGGCCAAATAGATAGTGACTTCTGCCAATGCAATGCGACCCTCCGGCCACCCTATTTTCTGTATTGTTTCAAAACAGGCGTTCGCTAAAAGCAACGCATTCGGATTGGCAAGTCCAATATCCTCTGAGGCCGAAATAACTAATCTTCTCGCAATGAATTTCGGGTCTTCTCCGCCATCCACCATGCGCGCTAACCAATAAATCGCTCCGTCAGGGTCACTTCCACGTATTGATTTGATGAAGGCCGAAATGATGTCGTAGTGCATCTCCCCATTCTTGTCATACGCATTGGGGTTCTCTTGTAGTCGCTCCGTTACTTTCTGATTGGTGAAGTGTATTTCTGACTCGTTTCCTTCTGAATTAACGACCAATTCAATGATGTTCAACAGCTTACGAGCATCTCCTCCTGCAAATCGTATAAGAGCCTCTGTCTCATCAAAGAAGATTTTCTTCTCTCTGAGAACCTTGTCAGTCTTTATCACTCTGTTTGCTAAAGCCATCAAATCATCGCTGGACTGTGGTTTCAACACGTAGACTTGACAACGCGACAAAAGGGGAGTGATGACCTCAAACGACGGATTTTCTGTAGTCGCTCCTATCAATGTAACAACACCTTGCTCAACAGCTCCTAAAAGTGAATCTTGCTGCGCTTTTGAGAACCGATGAATCTCGTCTATGAAAAGAATAGGAGGCTGAGGATGAAACAACTTTGCTTCTTTGGCTTTGTCTATCACCTCGCGTACTTCTTTCACCCCCGAACTTATCGCACTGAGCGTGTAGAACGGCCGATTTAACTTTTTTGCGATAATCCCTGCTAAGGTGGTTTTCCCGACCCCTGGAGGTCCCCACAATATGAACGAGGATATGCGTCCAGAATCAATCATTTTACGCAATATGGCTTCTTCGCCAACTAAATGCTTCTGGCCAACATATTCATCCAAACTTTTTGGTCGAACTCTTTCCGCCAAGGGTGGTATTAAGTCAACGTCCATATTGTTGTAGAATAAATATTATATATTAAATAATACTTAATTGCTTTCCTATTCTTCCAATTTTTTCCAATGCAATCTGAACTTGCTCTTCTGTATGAGTCGCCATCAAAGAGAAACGAATCAGAGTGTCGTTTGATGGGACCGCAGGGCTTACAACTGGATTCACAAAAATACCTTCTTCAAACAACAATTTTGTGAAGAGGTAGGTCTTGTCATTGTCTCGGATGAATATCGGAATAATCGGTGTTTCCGTTCTACCAATCTCAAAGCCGAGGTCTCTAAATCCGTCAAGGGCAATCTTCGTGATCTTCCATAAATGCTCCATCCTCTCAGGCTCGTTCTTCATGATTTCAAGAGCGGCTAAAACAGAAGCTGTGGCTGCTGGTGTGATGCTTGCGCTGAAAATGTATGGTCGGGCAGTATGTCTTAACCAATTGATTGTAACGGAGTCAGATGCGATGAAACCGCCAATCGAAGCCAATGACTTACTGAACGTACCCATGATAAGGTCCACGTCTTTTGTCAATCCGAAATAGTCGCAGATGCCTCGTCCTTGTCTTCCGAAGACTCCAAGACTATGAGCCTCGTCGACATAGATGCTTGCTCCGTATTTCTTGCTCAAAGCGACAATTTCAGGCAACTTCGTAACGTCCCCCTCCATACTGAACACTCCATCAACAACTATCAATTTAACCTTGTCTGGCTCGCATAACTGCAACTTCTCTTCCAACGACTGCATGTCATTATGCTTGAATTTCAATGTCTTAGAGAATGTGAGTTGCTTACCGGTCATAATGGATGCGTGGTCTAACTCGTCGAAAAGCACATAGTCCTCTCTTCCTGTCAGATTGGATACGACACCCATATTGACGTTGAAACCTGCTGAGAAAATCATAGCTTCGTCTTTGCCTACGAACTCTGCTAATTTATTCTCCAATTCTATGTGAATGTCTAATGTTCCGTTTAAAAAACGAGACCCCGCACACCCTGTACCATATTTCTTTGTGGCTTCTATTGCCGCTTCTTTGATTTTTGGATGATTGGTAAGCCCTAAATAACTATTAGAGCCAAACATCAACACTTTTTTTCCATTGATGATGACCTCTGTATCTTGTTCACTCTCAATTTTTCGGAAATATGGATATATTCCTAAACTTTTGACTCTTTGTGGCTCGTTATATTTTGAGAGCTTATCTTGCAACAACCCCATATTTTATATTTATAGTTTTTATCAATAAAGATTTGTGTATATTATCGTTTCACCTGATTTATCTGAATTTCTGCATTTTCTCAGGTAGTGGTGCCTCCAGCACGAGCGTTTTGTGGGTTACAGGGTGTTGAATGACCAAACGTTCAGCGTGCAACCCAATTCGTCCGATAGGAGAGGGTCTTCCCCCGTATTTTTTGTCGCCAATGATGGGATGCCCGATACTTTGTAAATGCACTCGGATTTGGTTTTTTCTGCCTGTACGAAGATTCACTTCCAATGCGGTATAATTGCTGTAGCGTTTAGCCACCTTAAAATCTGTAAACGATTCTAAACCTCCGTTATCGTAGTTGAAAGAGTAGACTTTCTTGGATTTTGGCTCTTCGTACAACCAGCTATGAATGGTCCCCGATTCTTCTTCTACAACACCTTCAACTATGGCGTAATATTTTTTTTCTAAAACACACGTCTTCCAATTTTGTTGCAGTGCCGTCTGTATCTCTTTGCTTTTGGCGAAAAGTAGTACTCCTGAGGTCTCTCGGTCTAATCTGTGAACAATATAGATTCGATTCCTTAAATCTTCTTTCTTAAAGTGATTCATCACAATGCGAAAGGCTGTGTCCGTTTCATTTTTGTCGGTCGCCACAGAAAGTACTCCAACCGATTTGTTGACAACTATGATATAGTCGTCTTCATAGATGATGGAGAGTTTCGAACTGCTCAACCCAACACTCGCTTTTTTGAAACTTATCTCAACGATGTCTCCTTCCTTTAAATGGTGGTCGGGCTTCTTTTCCGTGTTGCCATTAACGGTAATCAAACCTTTCGCTAAAAGATTTTTCAGAGAGTTCCTACTCATGCTACCCATCTTCCGCATAGCAAAATCGAAGAGTTGCGCCTCTTCGTTCACCTTAAAAGAAGTTTTTTTCTCTCTGTTTTTTCCTTGTGAGTACATTAAAAATCTAATTTGAACATTTTGCAAATGTAGTTTATTCTTGCGAAATATGGTGTGATTCTTCCGAAAAAGAAAAATTTAGGCGGAAACTAAAGTCCCCGCCCAACTATGGTTTTTTAAAGCTACATTGTCAAACTCATCAATCCTTTGAGTGATCCTCGATAGGAGCATCTGGTGCATTTCTTCTTACAGAATCAACTCCGTTCAAGCAATTAGCTTTTGTCTCGTAATCTTCACCTACAGCGATGATTTCACCATTTATCGCTTTCAAACGGAAACGGAATTTCCCTGCTTTGTCTTTGTAGACTTCAAACTTAGGGTTTTTCTCGGTTGCGAATCCTTCAACTGTTTGATCCTCCAAATGACCGGCAACGCTGTTCTTCTGCACACTTGCGATGCCGTTCTTGCAGGCTGCCATTGTTGTGTAGACTTCGGAGGTGGCAATCACCTGACCATTTGTTGCTAACAAATCAAACTTAACTCCATCCTTTGCCTTCTTGATAATGAATTTTCCCATGTCTGTTATTAGATTTTTGAATTAGACTTAAACATTTACCTCCTTGTCGGCGCAACCGAACCAAGTAGGACAAATATAATTTTTATATCAAAATGAGAAAAATAATTATCCTTTTTTTTCTGTTGATTTGATTATAAATTTGCTACCAAACTTTTTTTATATGTCAATAGAGAAAGACATTTTTAGTCGCACGGAATTGCTTTTAGGTCAACGCTTTATGGAGGCGGTAGGAGAGAAACGAGTAATTCTTTTCGGAGTCGGAGGAGTTGGCAGTTGGGTTGCCGAGGGATTGATTCGCTCGGGTATAAGAAATTTGACGATCGTCGATTCCGACTGTGTCTGTGCCTCAAATGTAAATAGGCAGATGATGGCAACTTGCGAAACAATAGGACAGGTGAAGGTGGTGGCTTTGAAAAGACATTTGCTCACCATCAATCCTAATGCCAATATTCAGGCTATTCAAGAGATTTACAGCGCAGAAACAGCAGATAGTTTCCATATTGACACCTACGATTATATAATAGATGCCATCGATAGCTTAGAGAACAAAGCATTGCTTATTCGGAACGCCTGTGAGACAAAGGCAACATTTTATTCGTCAATGGGGGCGGCATTGAAAATTGACCCCACACGCATACAAGTGGCTGAGTTTTGGAAGGTGAATGGTTGTCCTCTGGCTCGTGCTTTACGCCAGAAATTCAAAAAACAACATTTATTTCCAAAAAAGAAATTCTTGTGTGTGTTCAGCGATGAGTTGCGGAAAAATTTAGGGACCGGGAATCCAAGTGGAGTAGCACAATCATTGTCGCAACCTGTTGAAAATCAGAATCCAGAATTAGTAGGGCATGACTGGAACACGAAGAAAGCAGCCATCAATGGTTCGTTGGTTCACATCACAGGTATCTTTGGCTTAACCATTGCTGGATTGACTTTGGAGGATATAGAGAAGAAATGGTTGGGGGAGTCGTCTCAAACTACTTGAAAAACTTGTCGTAATCTATGTTTTTTTTAGATCGCGACAAGTTTCTGCGAAATTAAGGATAAAATGAGACTAGTACAATTTCAGTACATCCTCAAATGTATCGCCCACTTTGGCGAGGTCGTTGAGGTGAAGATTAAGTAGGAGAGAGAAATCAGATTCTTCAGATTTTATTTCACCATCATCCTGCCGGGTATATCGAGTCCAAATTTGTTTTTCGTAGTTGTACAAAAAAGCCTCTTTGAGTGTTTTACTACGACTGAAGAGTTTATCAATACCCTCTGTCGAATGTTTGACTCCACTATTTCTGACCACTTCAATATTCAACACAATATCGCTATACTGCCAACAGTTTTTTTCCTTGTCAAAACACATTTTGCTGAAAAGACAAATGTCTGGTACAATCTCGTTTTTTCCTTTTATATTGTCGGCTGTTCTGTTTTGTCTCAAAAAAGGACGAATTTTTTTTGAGACTTTCTTTTCTAAATTTCTGAATAAGAAATAGATAACATCTTGATGGTTGTCACACGGGAGTGGCATCCCTAATCCTCTTTTATACATAATATGATAGTTTTTTAATTACTTTTTGTTTTTATAAAATGTTATAGTTCAATTAGTTAGCATATTTTCAATATGTCTTCAATTGAATTTCCAACTATTACAAGTTTATCAAGATGTATGTTAATTATCTCAGAAAAATCAGACTCTTCTGGAGTTGCTTTGCCGTCATCTTGTCGGGTATATCGAATCCAAATCCGACTTTCGTAGTTGTAAAGGAAGGCTTCTTTCAGCGAGGTGCAAAGACTGAAAATTTTTTCAATACTCTCAACGGAATGGTCAACACTATGATTGCTAACCACTTCAATACACATAACAATATCGTCGTATCGCCAACAATTTCGATCTTTGTCAAAATCCATCTTGCTAAAGAGACAAATATCAGGAACAATTTCACATTTTCCTTTGATACTATCAGCTGTGCGACTTTGTCTCAAGAATGGTAGCGCATCTTTTTTTAATTTCAACTTTAAGTTTCCGTATAGAAAATCTACAACATCTTGGTGTTGATCGCACGGAAGACGCATTCCTAAACCTTTTTTTGTCATATCTGAAAAATTTAAAATTATGAACGCTAAAATACTATATAAAAAGTGAATTTCAAAATGTTTTTTACTATTTTATAATGGCTTTTATCAATATAACTTTATAAAGTTAGTATTATATGTTTGCAATATTATTGTGATAACATTACAAATATATTCTTGTTATATAATTTATATTATGTTAAATAGAATATTTTAAAAACAAGATACTGTCCCCCTCAGGCCTCTAAATTGATAGATGCTGCCTTCCTTGTCCACAGAGCCAGGCAACTCCATGAAAGAGATTGAAACTGACTTCGTAAAATGGTATCTACTTGAAAAAAAATCTGTAATTTCGCAAACCTACAAATGAATTTACAGATGAACGTGGACAATAATAATTTGACAGAAAAAAAGAATAAGGAAAACCCCATAGTCAGTATCGTTTTTAACATAGTGGTACCTGCTTTAATTCTTTCCAAGTTTACCAAACTGTTTGCGAAGTTCTTTCCCGATTGTTCTCCAATCAGCCCTGTCTTGGGATTGATCGTTGCGTTGTCTTTTCCTGTTTGCTATTTTATATACGACTATCTTAAGCGCGGGAAAACAAGTTTTATCGCCATACTTGGGTTCGTCAGTATTCTGCTCACAGGGGTTATTGGCGTTTTTAATTTTTCTAGTGAATGGATTGCCTACAAAGAGGCGTCCGTCCCTTTCATCATTGGTTTGGCTATTTTGATTTCACTCAAAACTCCATATCCTTTGGTTCGTAAACTTCTCTACAATGAGGAACTAGTTGACGTACAAAAGGTGGATAAGATCTTAGACGAAAAGAATGCGAAAGAGCGTTTTGATAAAGTGCTGACTAATTCCACTTATTTCTTAGCCCTCTCTTTTCTAGTCTCTACAATTTTAAATTTCACATTGGCTAAAATATTGATACAGAGTCCGTCGGGAACGGAAGCCTTCAATCAAGAATTGGCTAAAATGACTGCCTTGAGTTATCCTGTCATCGCTCTCCCATCTACTATCGTTATGGTTTTCGCCCTCTATTATCTCTTTCATAATGTGAAGAGAATCACCGGATTAGAGGTTGAAGAGATGATGGCTCCTCATCTTCGTGAAAAGATGGAGGATGTGGATAAAAAGGGAAAAAAAGATGATACTAAATAAGTTTCAGAATAAAATCGTAAGAAGAAAAGTTTTTTCGTTATGTTGTATTTAAGTTCAGACATTGCCAAGATTGTCAATGGGTCGCTTTCTGGTTCTGGAAGCCTGAAAATCAGCCATGTACTGACTGACAGCCGTTTAGTTTCCTTCCCCGAGGATTCTATTTTTATTGCTATTGTAACAAATAAAAACGATGGACATCGGTTCATCGAAGATTTATATAAAAAAAATGTGAAGGTCTTCCTGATCAGTCGTCCGGCGGAAGAGTATTCTCATTTTAAAGATGCTACATTCATTGTCGTTCCCGACACTCTTCTTGCTCTTCAGCAATGGGCGAAGTATCATCGCGAGCGATTCAACATTCCTGTTATCGGAATCACGGGAAGCAATGGTAAGACTGTTGTAAAAGAATGGCTCTACCAACTTCTTTGCAAAGATTTCAAGATAACGCGTTCTCCTCGTAGTTACAATTCACAAATTGGTGTTCCCCTTTCTGTCCTTCACTTAGACGAGAATAGCGAATTGGGCATCTTTGAGGCTGGCATTTCAAAGACTGGTGAAATGGAAAAATTGCAACCGATCATACAACCAACGATCGGTGTTTTCATCAACCTTGGCGAGGCTCATCAAGAAAATTTCTCTTCTGCCAAAGTGAAGGGGGCGGAGAAAGCTAAACTTCTTAAAGGCGCATCCTGTGTCATTTACAATAAGGATAACAAGTTGGTTGATATCTGTGTGCAGCAAAATTGTTTGGGAGCGAAATTGACGGCGTTTGGAACAAATAAAGATGCGAATGTTCGTATTTTAAAAATTGTTGTCTCTAATTCGCATACAGAAATAAACTACTCTTACAACACTGCTGAAAAGCATACTATTGAAATTCCTTTCACAGACCAGGCTTCTGTCGAAGATGCAGTGGTTTGCCTATCGGTGATGTTGGAAATGAAAATGTCTGAGGAGGAGATCGCGTGTAGAATGAGAAACCTTGAACCTGTGGCAATGCGCTTGCAGGTGAAAGAAGGTGAAAACAATTGTTTAGTGGTTGACGATAGTTACAACTCGGACGGCAATTCACTCTCCATCGCAATAGATTTTCTTACGCAACAGGCTTCTAATAGACAAAAACGTAAAACGCTTATCTTGTCTGATATTCTTCAAACGGGTATCGAACCGATTCATCTTTATAAATCGCTATCGGCTCTTCTCAAAGAGAAAAAGATTGACCGTTTCTTTGGTATCGGTGAGAAGATAAATGAGTTTAAGGATATAATACAAGTGCCAGAAGCGTGTTTCTACCCTACCACAGAAGCGTTTCTTCAAGATTTTGACAGGTTGACGTTTGCTAATGAGTCTATTCTAATTAAAGGAGCTCGTGATTTTCATTTTGAAGAAATCTCAGACAAATTATCTAAGGTCGTTCATGAGACTACTTTAGAGGTCGATTTGAGTGCGTTGGCCAACAATTTCGCATATTTTCGTTCTTTTCTAAAGCCTACTACCAAGTTGATGAGTATGGTAAAGGCTAATGCATACGGAAGTGGTGACGTTGAGGTTGCTAAGGCACTTCAAAATATCGGATGCGACTATCTTGCTGTGGCTGTGGCGGATGAAGGTGCGACTCTTCGTAATGACGGTATCACATTGCCTATCGAGGTGATGAATCCGGAACCAAATAGTTTTCCGAAAATATTTGAATATCAGTTAGAACCTGAAATTTATAGTTTCTCTCTTTTGGATAAAATCATAAAAGAGGCGGAGAATTTAGGTATCACGGACTATCCTATTCATCTGAAGATTGATACGGGTATGCATCGTTTAGGTTTTGAAGAGAATGATATTGACAAAGTGATAGATATTATTAAAAATCAAAGTCAAGTCAAGATTAGATCCGTTTTCTCTCATTTAGTAGGGTCTGACAGTGCTGATTTTGATGATTTTACTCGGCAGCAGATTGCTCTTTTCTCAAGAATAAAGGATAAGATCACAGCGGTGTTTCCTCATAAGATATTGGTTCATATTCTTAACTCCGCAGGTATTGAGCGTTTTAGCGACTATCAATTTGATATGGTCCGCCTTGGTATCGGTCATTATGGTATAGGGGCAGTTCATCCAAATCCGTTAGAGGAGGTTTGCACGCTTAAGACCAAGATATTGCAAATCCGTAAAGTACCTAAAGAAGATACCGTTGGCTATAGCCGGAAAGGAAAGCTGACAAGAGATTCTGTCATTGGCGCCATTCCGATTGGCTATGCAGATGGATTGAATAGGAAATTAGGGAATCGCAATTGGAGCGTGTTGATAAACGGAGTTTATGCCCCTATCGTTGGCAACGTCTGCATGGATGTCTGTATGATTGATTTGACAGACGTGCCTAATGTGAAAGAAGGAGACTCTGTTGTTATTTTCGGGAAAGGAAATTCAATACAGAAAATGGCGGATGTGTTGGAGACTATTTCATACGAAATACTTTCTACCGTTTCAAGACGTGTGAAGAGGGTTTATTTTAGAGAATAAAAGATAGTACTTCGAAGATTAGATATTATGCAAGATATACTGAGCAAGTTGAATGAAGTGCAACAAGAGGCTGTGTTGTATAATGACGGCCCTTCGTTGGTTATTGCCGGTGCAGGTTCCGGAAAAACAAGGGTGCTGACCTATAAAATTGCGGTCTTGCTCAAGTTAGGCTATAAACCACAAAACTTGCTCGCTCTAACATTCACCAACAAGGCGGCTCGCGAGATGAAAGATCGTATTGCCCAGACAATCAATGAAAAAGAAGTCGGGCGACTTTGGATGGGAACATTCCACTCTATTTTCTCTCGTATTCTTCGTATTGATGGCGATGTGTTAGGATTCAATAGAAACTATACTATCTACGACCAAACAGATGCCAAAAATCGTATCAAACAGATTATCAAAAATCTAAACTTGGACGATAAGAAGTATGACGCTAAAAAAATTCAATGGCGTATTTCTTCTTTGAAGAATCGTCTGATAACGCCTACTTCTTATCAAAATAAAAACGAAGAAAGGTTGGCTGACTTAGAAATGCCACGGTTAGGTGAAATTTATAGAATCTACATGAATGACTGCCATCGTGACAATGTGATGGATTTTGACGATATTCTGCTATATACCAATGTCTTATTTCGTGATTATAAGGATATTTTGGAAAAATATCAGGAACTTTTCCGATTTGTCCTGGTAGATGAGTATCAAGATACCAATTTGGCTCAACATATTATCATTAAAAAACTATGTGAGAAACATCATCATATCTGTGTTGTAGGTGATGATGCGCAAAGTATCTATTCTTTCAGAGGTGCGAATATTGAGAATATATTACATTTTAAAGATAATTATCCTGAATACAGACTTTTTAAATTGGAACAGAACTACCGATCCACGCAGAGTGTAGTGAACGTAGCTAATAGTTTGATTTCCAAAAATGCAGGACAGATTAAGAAGAATGTTTTTTCGAACAACGAAATTGGTAATAAGGTAAAAGTCATCGCTACCAATTCTGATGATGCTGAAAGTTCTCGTGTATGCGATATCCTCAAACGTGATCTCAAGGGTTTTAAATACGAAGACACTGCTGTTTTATATCGTACAAGGGCGCAATCTCGTAAATTTGAAGAATCGCTGTTGAAAAATGGAATTCCTTACATTGTTTATGGTGGGCTTTCGTTTTTTGATCAAAAAGTTGTCAAGGATATTCTTGCCTACTTCCGCCTGATTGCCAATCTTAACGATGAGGAGGCTCTGCTGCGTGCCATTAAATATCCTAAAAAAGGGATTGGAGACACAACATTAGGCAAAATTCGCGAAATTTCCATAGAAAAGAATTTGTCAATGTGGAATGTTATCTCTGATTTAGTTGGCAACAATGTAGATATTGGTGCGGCAGCCATCAAGCGTATCTATGCGTTTAGAGATAAAATTGAGGATTTGATAAAGGAGGTTGGCATCGTTGATGCTTATTCTTTGGCTACTCGAGTCATGAAAGATTTCGGGTTGTTGGAGGAGTTGGCAAGAGACCAGTCGGAAGAAGGTAAAGAAAACCTGAAAGTGGCAGATGAGGTTCTGCACAGTGTCTACGATTTTATTCAAGAACATCAAGAAGAAGATGATAACACAGTATCCATTTCAGACTACTTACAATCTGTCTCCCTACTGACTGATATGGACACAAAACAGACGAAGGACAAAAACGTCGTTTCATTGATGACCATACACTCTGCCAAGGGACTGGAATTTAAAAATGTCATTGTCGTGGGTTTGGAGGAAGAACTGTTCCCTTCTGGCATCGCTATGCGAGAAGAAGGCGATTTAGAGGAAGAACGCAGATTGTTTTATGTGGCGATTACGCGTGCTGAAAAGAATTGTTTTATAACATACGCAAGAAGTCGATTTCGTAATGGAAAAATGTTTTATCCGTCTCCAAGTCGTTTTCTTAGAGATATAGATTCAAGTTTGTTAGATTTCGAAGAGCTTCCTGATTTCGGAAATAGTAGTAAAAGTTCTTTTAACAATTCATCTTCAAACAACAATGAGTTTGATTTTTATAAATTCAGAGGAAAGAAAAGCCCTCAAATTAACGGATTCAATGCAAATAATCGTCCCTCGTACGATAGTCGTTCTGCGACATCTGTTTCTACGATACCTACTCAGTCTTATGGAACTTTAAAACGAATTAAGACGACTACGCAAGAGCCTGATGCACCCAATCTTTCTGGTTTTGAAGTGGGCGAAAAGGTGTTTCATGAACGTTTTGGGAAAGGTACTATTTCGAATATTGAAAACTTGGGTAACGATTACAAACTAACGATACAGTTTGAAAAAATGGGCGAAAGAAATATTCTAAAAAAGTACGCTAATCTTAAAAAGATATGATAGTTATTATAAATAAATTATAATCAAATGACTTTACCGACAAAAGATAGAATAATCATAATGGTTGAGGTTGACAAATTTCCTGCCAAAGCCTTTGAATTGGCCGCTCGCCTCTCCGCAGCTCATGAAAAGGGAGTAACGCTACTCCATTTGTCAACGCTCAAGGAAGATCAGTCTAAAGCGGACGTCATACTCACGGGTTGGGTTGAACAATATGCGTCTTCACTTCAGCAACCTTTAGACTATCAAATACTTATCGACACGGGGGAAGCAGATGTACAAACAGATTTTACAGAGTTTATGGAAGAATACGAGCAAAGAGCCGTTATTTTCGAATTAGATGGTAATGGTCGCTACCGTAATTGTAAAAAGGCACTCAAAATGTGCCGCCAATTACGTATTCCCTATTATTTTGTGAAACCCAACGAGAAAATAGATTATAATAGAGTGCTTGTGCCTGTCGGTTTTTTGGTTGAAGAACGTGAGAAAGGTGTTTTTAGTAGTGGCATGGGTCGTTTTTTCCAATCAGAGATTCTTCTAATGACTGCCAACGACTATGGTTCTCGTGCTAAAGAGAATACAGAAGGCATCAAAACCTTATTAGAAAAATTTAATATCAAATACAGTGATGTAGTGGCAAAAAAGGATAGCTTTAAAGTTGAAATTGAGGCTGTTAAACGCACAGAGGAACTTAATGCTGGACTTTTGCTTATCTCGGCATCGCGTGAGTATGGTTTGGATGATATTATTTTTGGTCCCAAAGAACAAAAAGTGATTGAAAAAAGCACCGTTCCTGTCATGGTCATCAATCCTAGGAAGGATCTTTACGCTCTTTGTGACTAAGCAGTTTTATTTTAGTGAGAAGATATTAGGGTGTTATGTCCAAAAACATGTTTTTTTAAGATAGTTAGTTGTCTATAAAAACAAATTGCTTATCAATGAAACTTTTATATAATTAGGTCTTTGTACAAATTGGTGCTGTAAACGAAATAAAAACGACAATAATGGCGAATTTTTTTAGTTTTACATCAAAATAGAATTAGATACATTTGTCAAACTATAAAAATACTACGGTTATGAAAACAAATAAGTTAATCGCATTGGTTGTCACCGCAGTAGTGATGACATGCACAACAGCAGAAGCACAAAGATCTTCAGGTAGAGATAATAGCAATTCCGCTCGTACAGAGTCAAGAAGTAATGGTGGAAATGTACGCAGTGGCGGAGGTGGCGGTGTTCGTAATTCTTCCACTACGCAACCTCGTCAATCTCAGTCAGTTTCTCGTCCGCAACAGAATGTTCGCCCGCAGAGCAATCCATCTCAACCACAAAGTGGTTTTCGGAACGCTCAACGGCCATCTCAACCAACTCGTTCCAACGTATCAAGACCAGCCGCTCCTCTTCAATCGGAAAATAAAAGGGTGGCATTACCTAATAGACCGGCAGATAATAGAAAGCCAGGGATTCCTCGTTTAGGTCCTACACCAGCCCACCGAAATGAAGGGTCATTCAGATTGAGACAGGAGCTTCGTCCTCATGATTTTACTAAACTACACCCTGCCCACCCGATGGGTAATCCGCATATTGTAAATGGACACAAATATTTTCGCGAAATTCCGCCTGCGGCTCATCGTTTCGATCATCACGGCAATCGTTTCTATGTCAATTGTGGTAATTTCTACAAGTGGCATGCTACTTTGGGATATGAATTGGTCGCACGTCCATTAGGGATGTTCTTTTCTATGCTCCCATTCGCATGTGTGAAAGTATATGTGAACTCCACCCCTTATTGGTATGGAGATGGTGTTTGGTTTTCAAAACAAAATAACGGTTATGTGATTATTAACCGCCCGTTAGCTGCAACGGCAGAAGTGTTCCTCCCTACATTACCATTCTCTTGTAAAAAAGTGATAATTGACGGAACAACTTATTATTCAGGAGAAAACAACCTTTTCTTGCCAGTCAAAGGAGGTTATATATTAGTGGATAATGCAGACAATTACGACATTGTAGAGGAAGATGGAAATATCAATCTTACTAACTTTGTAAGTGAACTACCTTATGGTAGTAAACGTGTGATTGTCAATGGAAAACTCTATTGGTTTGGTGGTGAAACTTGGTTTGAACCTGTCAATGGTGGTTATGTAGTAGTAGACGAACCTTATAAATAAAAAAGATTACGACAACTTATGAATTTTAGTGCAGTAATTGCCAAAAATCTAAATATCAGAGAGCAACAAGTGGACAACACCCTTCAGTTGCTCTCTGATGGTGCTACGATACCCTTTATCAGCCGTTACAGAAAAGAAAAGACGGGAGGTTTGAATGAAGTGCAGATTCAGGAAATTCAGATTCTTTCGGAAAAACTGACTGAGTTGGAAAAAAGAAAGGATTTTGTGAGAAAAAGCATCGATGAACAGGGAAAATTGACTACAGACTTAAAAAATAGAATAGAATCCTGCACTTCGTTGACGGAGATTGAAGATATCTACCTTCCATTCAAGCCTAAGAAACGAACAAGAGCGGAGATCGCGCGAGAAAAAGGATTAGAACCACTCGCAAAAATTTTATTGACTCAAACAGAAAGGGATCCATTGGGTCGTGCCTTGAAATTCTTAAATGATAAAGTGGAGAGTGCTGAAGATGCTATCAAAGGAGCAAAAGACGTTATTGCAGAATGGGTTAACGAAAACGAAAATACGAGGAATCGTGTCAGAAATTCGTTTAAGAGAGAGTCTACTATCTCATCTAAGTTAGTGAAGGGGAAAGAAAAGGAGGCGGAAAAATACCAAGATTATTTTGATTGGGAGGAACCGCTGCGTCGATGCACTTCTCATCGTTTTTTAGCTATGCAACGTGGCGAAAAAGAAGGATTTCTTCGTATAAATATCTCTCCTGATGAGGAACGGACCATAGAACATATTCAATCTCAATACTTAAAAGGAAATAACGAATCAACAAGTATAGTGGCAGAGGCGGTCGCAGATGCTTATAAAAGGTTGCTAAAACCTTCTATTGAGACGGAATTCTTCAACAGCACAAAGGAAAGCTCTGACGATGAAGCAATCAAGGTGTTTTCTGAAAATCTTCGTCAGCTCTTATTGGCAGCTCCTTTAGGGGAAAAAAGGGTTTTAGCTATTGATCCCGGTTATCGTACAGGTTGCAAGGTGGTTTGCTTAAACGAACAGGGCGTACTACTTCATCATGAGGCAATTTTTCCTCATCCTCCTCAAAATCAATATGAAGAAGCCCAAAAAAAGATTGCTTCCTTAGTAAAGAAATTCAATATTCAGGCTGTTTCAATAGGGAATGGCACTGCAAGTCGTGAAACTGAACAGTTCGTGCGTTCTATTTCGTTTGACCATAAGGTGCAGATATTTGTTGTTAGCGAAAACGGAGCCTCCATATACTCTGCTTCCTCGGTAGCTCGTGAGGAGTTTCCCGACTACGACGTGACGGTGCGTGGGGCTGTTTCTATTGGTCGACGATTGATGGATCCGTTAGCAGAATTAGTTAAGATAGACCCAAAATCTATCGGTGTAGGTCAGTATCAGCATGATGTCGACCAAGCAAAATTGAAGAAATCCCTTGACCAAACAGTTGTCAATAGTGTCAACCTGGTAGGGGTAAATCTTAATACAGCGAGCAAACACCTGCTCACCTATGTCTCTGGATTAGGTCCACAATTGGCACAAAACATTGTGGATTATCGCACAGAAAACGGAGCTTTCAAAAAACGAGAAGACCTCAAAAAAGTGCCTCGTTTAGGAAATAAAGCCTACGAACAGTGCGCAGGATTCCTTAGAATCGCAAACGGAGGCAATCCTTTGGATAATACCGCAGTCCATCCTGAATGTTATCCAATTGTTAATAAAATGACAAAGGATTTAAATTGTACAATCAATGAACTTATTCATAATAAAGAACTGCGTGATAAAATTGATTTGTCTAAATATGTTACGCAAGAGATTGGGTTACCTACCCTCAATGATATAATGAATGAATTAGACAAACCTGGACGAGATTGTAGAGAAACCATTACAGAATTTTCATTCGATCCCTCTTTACATACGATTGAAGATGTGAAAGTGGGTGTTTCATATCCTGGAATCATCACAAACATTACCAATTTTGGTGCTTTTGTTGATTTAGGAGTAAAAACAAATGGTTTAATTCATATTTCAAATATGTCAAATCGTAGAGTTTCAGATCCAACTGCCGTTGTTTCAATTCATCAGCAGGTTTCTGTCAAGGTCATTGAAGTCGACCTAAATCGCAAACGTATTCAATTACGTTTAGAGCAATAACCTTAACAAGTACCTACTGAGCAGGCATAAACTCTTCGTATGACTTGTCGGAGTAATAGACAATGATTTTTTTGATACGATGAGATTGGCTTGATTCTGTTTTTTCAATTTTAGACGGGTTATCCTTTTTTTCTGAAGACTCCACGGCTTTGGGTAGCT
>CAVEVQ010000028.1:0-33899 GCA_963619325.1 Bacteroidaceae bacterium
AGCGCCGATGGTACTGCGACCGCGGGAGAGTAGGTCGCCGCCCATTTCCAGGAGGCGCGAGACGTTTGTCTCGCGCCTCCTTTTTTTGTCCGCGCGGCCCGCCCACGCAGGCGTCCTGTCCCCTGGACTTTCGGGGCTCATGCAGTGGCGACGTGTGGTGGCCTGCCTACATGAGAAAAACTAAAAGCATGTAAAATATTAGATTACAGGTATTTAAAGCTAATACGATGTAAATCCAGCAGGGCTTGAACCTACGACTTGTCAGATGATTGTGAGGTGAGAAATAAATAGGTAAAAAAAAGGAAGTCCGGATGGACTTCCCTCCAGGATTGACGCAACTCATTATATAATAAGAGAGCTTTCTTAAATCCTTTCCGCAAACATCACAAGGAAGATTAAAACAGGGTTTATCATATTACTAACCGAACATTCAATTACATTGCAAAAAAAATTATGCAAATTTTTAAGAACCAACTTAAAACCAATTGCAAAGGTAAAAATCAATATTTATTATAGCAAGAATTGCAAATGAAATTTTGTGAATAACGGAAAGTTGAGTTATTATATTTCATTCGTTATGCTCCAATAATCGCAAGAAATAATGTAATTTCGCAAAGGGCTACGGAATTTATGTAGCGGGTTTGTTTATTATGCAAGAAATCAAATATGTGGTATGATTGAGAGAGACCTATCTGCAGTAAAACAACGGTTCGGAATCATTGGATCCGATTCTGTGTTGGAACATGCCATCAATGTGGCTGTACAGGTGGCTGCTACCGATTTGTCTGTTCTCGTCACAGGTGAAAGTGGTGTTGGAAAGGATAAATTTCCACATATTATTCACGAGTATAGTCAACGCAAACATGGACCATGTATAGCAGTCAACTGTGGCGCTATACCAGAGGGGACGATTGATTCTGAACTCTTCGGACATGAAAAAGGTTCTTTTACGGGTGCCATTTCCGACCGTAAAGGCTATTTTGAGGTGGCAGATAAAGGCACTATATTTTTGGACGAGGTAGGGGAGTTGCCTCTGACTACCCAGGTGCGTCTGCTTCGTGTTTTGGAGTCGGGTGAGTTTATTCGAGTGGGCTCGTCTAAAGTGCAGAAATGTGATGTGCGTGTTGTGGCTGCCACTAACTTGGATATGCTAAAAGCTATAGCCGAGGGGCGTTTCCGGGAGGATTTGTACTATCGTCTCAATTCCGTACCTATTGTAGTTCCGCCATTAAGGAATAGAGGAATGGATATTTATCTCCTTTTCCGCAAGTTCGCTGTAGATTTTTCTGAAAAGTATAGAATGCCACCTATCTCGCTCACATCCGAAGCTCGTGAAGTGTTGTTGAGATATCCGTGGCCAGGTAATGTTCGTCAATTAAAGAACATTATAGAGCAAATATCAATATTGGAAACGGATAGAGAGATTTCCAAGGATGTGTTAGTCAGTTATTTGCCGAATCAGACAGAGTCAAATATCCCTATGTTTGCGGGTAGTGGATTCTCCTCAAATGGGAAAACTTTCAGCAATGAACGTGAGATACTATACCAAGTGCTGTTTGATATGCGGAAGGACGTGAACGATTTAAGAAAGTTAGTGAATGATATTCTTCGCAATGGAGGTAAGGCAGATGTTTCGCATTTATCGGAGTCTAACTTGCAATCGGTGGAGTCGTTCGAGAGTCTTTTGCCTAAACCCTATACTGACCCCTCTTCTACTGAGACACCTACAGTTGTGCGTTCAACGACATCTCAGTCTGCTCAGAAACCATCGTCTATTCACCAACGTGATATTCAAGATACGGAAGAGTATATAGAGGAAAATTTCTCGTTAGAGGAAGTGGAAAAGGAAATGATTCGAAAGGCATTGGAAAGGAATAACAATAAAAGGAAGAATGCTGCTCAAGATTTGAATATATCGGAGCGCACGTTGTATAGAAAGATTAAAGAGTATGGATTGGAATAGAGGAGTCAAAAAAAATTATTTCTCTTGTGTGTTGTATGGTATCGTGGCGTTAATCGTTTGCGGCGTAGCTTCATGTAAGATATCCTACAAATTCAATGGTTCGTCTATCGATTATACGAAGATCAAGACTATTTCGGTATCTGATTTTCCTAATCGAGCCCCTTTGGTTTATGCCACGCTGTCATCTGAGTTTTCGGAAGGATTGAAAGATGAATTTTCATCTAAGACTGCGTTGAAGATGGTTGAAACGGACGGAGATCTGCAAGTTTCTGGAGCGATAACAGGCTATAATGTGATTTCATCTGGAGTCAATTCTTCTGGAACTGCAGCAGAATCGCGTTTGCAGATGACCGTTCATGTGAAATTCGTCAATAAAATAAATTCTTCGGAGAGTTTCGACAGGTCGTTTACTGCCTATCAGGTATTCTCAAACGAATATACTATTGACCAGGTTCAGGCAGAGCTCAATGAGCAGTTGATGGACGACATTATCAATCAAATCTTTAATGCAACAGTTGCCAATTGGTAGACGATTGAAGGTTGAAAAAAAGATGAAAGAAGAAAAGAGATGACGCAGCAAGACATCATAGAGATGGTAAAAAATCCTGAGAGGATAAAACCTCGTTGGATACCAGAATTAAGTGAGTTCCTCAGAGAATATCCCTATTCTCAGACTTTTCGCATGCTTTACTTGAAAGCATTGAAAAATGCGGGTGACTTTCGTTTCGAGTCAGAGAAATCGCATGTGTCTGTCTATATATTAGATCGCGCTGTGTTGGCAGATTTGATGGAAAGAGAGACTCCGCATCAAACTACAGAGGAGGAAAAACAGGAGAATTGGGGCGGGAATATGACCGGAACGAAGAATTCTGGAGCAGTCCCAAAGAACAATACGGCGGTTTCTCCGATTACGGATATTATGGCAGAATTAGAACAGATGCAACCAATAACTGTTCAGTCTAATAAAAAATCAAGTTCGAGAAGACAAGGCTTGATAGATAACTTTTTAGAGGAGAGCAAAGGTAAGTCTGTAGAAATAAAGGTAAAGCAAGAGATTGATAGTCAGATAGTTGAAGATAGGACAGAGGGGCAAGGGAATGAGCAGTTTTACACGGAAACATTAGCAAAAATCTATGTGAAACAGAAGAAATATGACCAGGCTGTTAAAATATTTAAGCGTCTGATGACTAAAAATTCCGAAAAAAGTGTTTACTTTGCCGCTCAAGTCAGGTTCTTTGAGAGGCTGATGGAGAATTTATAGAAGTGTAGAACTATAAAATTGAATTTTAAAGAAGGAATTATAAACATTAAATAGACATGGTTTATACATTGATTACGATTATCGTTGTGATTGCTTCCATCCTCTTGGTAGGTATTGTGTTAGTTCAGAATTCAAAGGGAGGGGGGCTTGCTTCAAGTTTCCAGTCGCAGAACCAGATTATGGGTGTGAAGAAGACAACGGATTTCGTTGAAAAGGCAACGTGGGTGTTGGTATCTGTCGTTGTGCTTTTGAGTATAGCATCTGCGGCTTTTTATCCAAGGGAGATTGCCACAGAGGATTCTCAGTTGAGAAGTCAAGTTGAGGAGATGCTTCCTGCAAATAGTGATGCTGAGTAAGTGTAGGGCAGGATTGGTGATTGAAGAGAAAAAACGAAACTTATTAATTTTTTTTCAGGAAGGCTGGTTTTTACATTCAGCCTTCCTTTTTTTACGCTTCTGGATTTTAGAAGAGGGAGGAATTTTTATCCCAATACTTACGCTAAAGTAAATTTTGCTATTTTTGTGAAAAAGTTTTTGATTTGAGTATCAAAGAAACTCGATTTGCAGAGAGTTTTTTAGAATTTCATTAGGATGATTCGAAGTATTGTTGTATCGATAGAACGAAAAATACAAAGTGTTATAGATTGGATTACTGGGAAGTCGTATTCAAGTTTTGCTTTGTTGCTATTTGACCTTTTGTGCGTTACCCTATCTTTTTTCATTATGGTCGCGATGGAATACGAAGCAGAAGGAGAGCAGCTGATAAAGTTTGAGGGTATTTGTCTAACGTATTTGATTTCTTTCTTGCTTGGTAGGACACATAGATGTGTGGTGCGTAGTACGGGGTTGCGTGACGTATGTCGTATTTTTGCCTGCTCTCTTTTTGCATTCGGGTTATACGTTGTGGAGTGTTATATAGCGGAACGAATTGACGTTTCCTATTCGGTTTATTTTGTTCGTCCTAAAGAGTTCCTTTTTGTCGCGTTTGTAACAACGACTTTGATAGTATTCTCAAGACTATATGTAAAGTATCAGTATGTTCGGAGGCTGTATCTCAGTGGAAACGCAGTTTCTAAATCGATAGTCTATGGAGCGGAGTCAATGGAAGACATTGTTCTAAATAGTTGTGGAAGAGTACCATCGATGGAAAATGTTGACATTGTTGCATTTGTAAACAATGATAACTTGAAGATAGGGAAGAATATAGATGGTGTGCCGATTTTGCCTGCGTCAATGGCATTAAAAGAATCTTTTCTAAAGAAGAATAATGTACAAACGTTTTTGATTTTTGATGTCAATAAAAACAAAGAAGAAAATCAAAGTGTCATATCCAAGGCATTAGATTTGAAGTTGAAAGTTAGGGAGTTAACGTTGGCAGATGAGATTGAAAGTCGCATGAATCGGTCAAGTGTAAAGCTAAAAAAGATAAGTATAGCGGATTTGCTACATAGACCAGAAAAGGTACTGGCGACAGATAAATTGAAGACGGAGATAGAAGGGAAGGTGGTGATGGTTACTGGCGCCGCAGGATCCATCGGGAGTGAAATCGTTCAACAAGTGTTGCGGTTGAATCCGAAGGAAGTGGTTGCGATAGATGCGGCGGAAACCCCTATGTTTGTCCTTCGTTTTAATTTGGGTTCTTCTCGAGAGTTTAAAGATAAACTTGATAAAGTAAGTTTTTTGATTGCGAACATTAAGGACAGACTTTTCATAGAAAAGATATTTTCGAATCATCGACCCGATATAGTCTATCATGCTGCGGCTTACAAGCATGTCCCATTAATGGAGGAGAATCCGTATGAAGCGGTTTGTACTAATGTACTGGGGACGAAGAATATGGCAGACTTGGCGATGAAATATATGGTAAAGAAATTTGTAATGATTTCAACGGACAAAGCGGTGAACCCAACAAATGTGATGGGAGCGACAAAGCGTTTGGCGGAAATATATGTGCAAAGTCGCACTTCACAGACGAGTTTTATAACGACTCGATTTGGCAATGTTTTAGGGTCGAACGGGTCGGTCATTCCTCTTTTCAAAAAACAGATTTCACAAGGTGGACCGATAACGCTGACCCACAGGGATGTGATTCGTTATTTTATGACGATAGAGGAGGCGTGTGGTTTAGTGTTGGAGTCTAGTGCGATTGGTGGGGGGAAGGAGGTTTATGTTTTTGATATGGGAAACCCTGTTCGGATATATGATTTGGCGAAAGATATGATACGTTTGTCTGGGGCTGAACATGTGGAGATTAAAGAGATTGGACTGAGGCCCGGAGAAAAACTGAGGGAAGAAATTTTGGCGGATAGGGAAAAGGTAAAACCATCGGAAAATCCACATATATTTTGTGCGAAATGTGTAGAATATACGGAGACGGAAGTTGACCAATTCGTAAAAGAATTAGAAACGGTTGTAGATGGAATAGACTTCTATGATATTGTAAAGAAAATTAAGAGTTTTGTGCCAGAATATAGGAGTAACAATAGTGTTTTTGAGAAATTAGACAGGTGACAAATTAAATTATCAACAAGCATAATTGGTGTTATGTCAATACTTTATCCCTTTGTATTTGATTTGAATCTGCACGAATTGGTGTGGGGAGGCAACCGATTGTGTAAAATGAAAGGTTTGCCCTGTAAGGATAAGGAACATATAGGAGAGAGTTGGGAAGTTAGTGCTGTGTCAGGCAGTGAGTCTGTCATTGTAAATGGACCATTAAAGGGAAGGAAGTTGACGGATGTGGTATCTGAATATAAAGAGAGGCTTTTAGGCAAATCGGTGTTTAATCATTATGGAGGAGCGTTTCCTTTGTTAGTGAAATTTATAGATGCGGAGAGTGATTTGTCTATACAAGTCCACCCCAATGATGATTTGGCGAAGAAACGACACAATTCGTTTGGGAAAAACGAAATGTGGTATGTGATGGACTCGAAAGAAGAAGGAAAATTATTGTGTGGTTTCAATGAAAATCTCACGAAAGAAGAATATCGTAAGAGAATAGCGGAAAATACGATTTGTGACGTTTTGCAGCAGTATGCAGTAGAGCGAGGGGATGTTTTTTATATTCCAGCAGGGCGTGTCCATGCGATATGCGGAGGGACGTTGGTCGCAGAAGTTCAACAGAGTAGCAATATCACCTATCGTCTGTATGATTACGGACGGTTGGGTTTGGACGGGAAACCTCGTGAATTGCACACGGAATTGGCAGAAGAGGCAATTGATTATAAGGTGAGCGAGTCTGTTCAGTCAATGTATGATAGAAAATTGAATTGGCCTGTTTCAGTTGTTGAGAGTCCATTCTTTACCGTTAAATTATTGGAAATCAATAGAGGATTTCACCGAAAACTCTTCAAGTACGACTCTTTTGTCATTTACATGTGTCTTTCGGGAAATTGTAAAATAGAAGTGCAGAGCTGTATAGAAGAAAGGGGAATGCCAGAAGTAACGGAGTTGAATCTGACCGCGGGCAATAGTTGTTTAGTACCTGCAGAGGTGGCAGATGTAATGTTGGAACCCGACAATGAGTATGGTATGACGCGTCTT
Organism: Bacteroidaceae bacterium; assembly: GCA_963619325.1. Lineage (GTDB taxonomy): Bacteria > Bacteroidota > Bacteroidia > Bacteroidales > Paludibacteraceae > UBA1181. Next base: position 6,767 of record CAVEVQ010000028.1, read on the forward strand.
TTGGAGGTGTATATCGATAATAAGCATTTCAAAAAAAATTGAATACGGGAAAAACAAGAAAGAGAAAATAAAAGAAAAACTCGTTTAGGTTTTTATTCGGGACTCTTTTTTTATAGATTTGCGAAATACATCAGAAAGAAGAAAATCGAAAAAAGAAATAAAATATTAAGCTTATGAATAAGAAACTGATTGCGATAATAACAGTCGCTTCACTTGTCGCATTGGATGCAAGTGCTATTTCAAGCTGTAAAGGGAAGTGTAGAGACGGAAAAGGAACATATACATTTGAGTCTGGCGAAGTTTACTCGGGAACTTTCAAAGAAGGAAAGTTTGACGGACAAGGCACTTATAAGTTCGCCAGTGGAGCGAAATATGAGGGTAGTTATAAGAATGGTGTTCGAGAGGGAAAAGGGAAATTCACTTATCCGACGGGTGATGTTTACGAAGGAGATTTCGTAGCAGGTTATCCAGATGGTAAAGGTGTTTACTCGTATGCGACAGGTGATCGTTATGAAGGAGGTTTCAAAGCAGGTAAGAAAGAAGGAGAGGGAACTTATTATTTTTCGAGTGGAACCGTTCAAAAAGGTATTTTTGAAGAGGGCGAGTTGGTGGAAGAGTTGAGTATTGTCCGTCCGACGAAAAAGAAATATTAATAGAATCTTAAGAAGAGAGAGGGGATGTTGGCTTCAACTTCCCCTTTTTGAATTTTTATGAAGAAATATTGTGTCATATTAGGGACGTTTTTGCTTCTGCTTTTTTCCTGTCAGCAGCATACTGGGAATAGCCAAAGGACTCAGTCGGATTCAATTTCAGTGGAGAGTGTGGATTCGACGATGAAAAAAGTAGCAAAAGATTCGTGTGTTGTCAGAATTGAATTATATGGAACAGATGGCGAACGATTCAAATTTCAGAAGTCCGTCTCTTTGGATTCCCAGATAGCAAAGACGGATTCAGATGGTGTTTTAAATGTCGTACTTCCATTAGGGACATTCAGGTTGATGGTGGATGGCGATAGTTTGGATTTGTTGACAAAGGAGTATGGAGGAGCAGAGATTACAGAGAAAGTCTTCGTGTCTTATCGTACGGTGAAAGGACGAATTATGGAGAAGGATGGAACTCCATTGCGCTATTTGCCGGTACATTTGCAAACGGTGGTGAGAACGAAGTCGGTTAGTCGGAAAAAATGGAAGACCGCTATCTCTTTGGAAGAAGTTTCGTTCAAGACAGACTCATTAGGCTATTATAAGACGTTTGTCCCAGAGACAATTCATCAAGCTACTTTGCGTTCTGGCGGTTTGCTTGTCGGTACGTTTACGAGGGAGGAGGTTATGCGTTATCCTACTCAAAATTTCTTGTTTGTGCCATTCAATGTACGAAATATCTGTGGGTATTCCATCCCCGAGTACCGATTCTGTCTTGAAAATAGAGAAATGGGATTCTCTGTTGATATGGGCGATTTCAACTCCTTTTGCCAGCAAGAGGAAGCGTTGGAGACTATGCAGAAAGTAACGCTTGTAGGTGTCGGTAAGAGCGGAAGACTAGTAAAGACTTTGCGGAAAAGGAATGGTTGTTTCAATGTAGGAGAGATAAGAGTGTGCGTCCAGGATTAGAGAGAATAGTTTATTAAAAAAAATCAATGGTGTTGAAATAAGGTGATAAGAAGATGAAGAAAAATGTGTGGAACGTCATCAATATATTTAAATGTCAAAAATTGGCAATTATAATATCTTTTTTGATGCTGATTTTTGCCTGTCAGACAAGTATGGCGAGACGAAAGGATATAAGTATGTCGTTGAGGGATTCTCTAATTGATTTTTCAAAAAACTATATTGGATGCAAATACAAATATGGGTCGAAAGGGCCAAAAACATTTGATTGTTCAGGATTTTCGGGTTTTGTGTTCAGCAAATTCGGGATGAGTTTGAATAGTTCGTCGTCATCGCAATATCTTCAAGGAGATAAAGTTAAGTTAAGCGATGCCAAGAAAGGAGATTTGATATTTTTTAATGGAAGCAAGGCGGGGGGAAGCAATGTCGGTCATGTTGGCATTATCAGTGATGTGAGTGAGAAAAGCGACACAGTGTGGTTTATCCATGCCTCCGTGCAGCAAGGGGTGATTATCGATGTTTACCCGGGTTTAGATTATTACAATCGGAGGTATGTAGGATGCAAGCGAGTGATAGCAGAAAATTGGGTTTCAGAAAGAGTATTTGAGAAAGCGGAGAAGGAATTAGAAGAGATTAAGGAAGCCGAAAAGTCACAGAAAACGGAAGTGCTTGATAAACAATCAGAAGAGAAAGAGACGAAGGAACCTAAACGAGTAGATGAAAAAGAGTCTCCAGATTGTGAACAAGAAAGCGTCACACGGAAAGAAAAGGAGTTGAAGGATGAGGTTTCAGAGAAAAAGGATAAGAAGCAGAATAGGAGAAGGTTGAAGAAAGGGAAAGAGGAAAAAGTTGAGAAGGGAAAGTTAGAAGGCGATTCAAGCGAAAAGAGTAATGAAAAGTCACAGATTGTCCATACTGTATGTAAGGGCGACACGTTGTATCGGATTTCCGTTAATTATGGATGTACAGTGGAAGAAATAAAGATGTGGAATAAATTGAAAACAGATGCTATCAAGATAGGTGACGAGTTGGTGATACGTAAGAAATAAAGACAATTTTATTACTCAAAAATCAAGTTATAAGTCACATATTTAAAACAAATAATATTATCTTTACGCAGAGTAATTTTAAAAGGACGGGTTAATATGGAGAATATATCTAAAGTTAAAGTTTATGGCAAGGCTATGAACCGCACCGTTTTAGGAATCGTGAATGCTTATTTGGTGATGAATCCTAAGACGACGGCGGAGCAACTTCGAGAGGTTTTCTCAACTGCGAAGTTTACGAAAGGGAAGTGGTTTGAGAATAACAAAGATAAGAACCCTTGGGCTGCAGAGGGGTTCTTCCATGAGATTGTGATTCAGGGAGGTGTTCGTAGATGGGCATCGACAGGAGCAAAGGTAGAAGTAACCACGATACAGTTTGAACAGGAGGATGAGGTAATCAAAACTGCCGATGGAAAGATGTTGGCGATGGAGTCAATCTGGAAACAGGAAGACTATCAAGAGGTGGTGGAGTATGCGAAGCAGTTTGGCATAGAAGTGGCAAGTCTCGAGCGTACGACAAAGATAGGAGAGCGAGGAGGGTTCACGTTGGAGTATCTGAATGGGTATGAGCCTGTTGTTGAAGAGGAGTCAGTTCCAACGTTAGTATCAGAAATTAAAGAAACGGAAACCCACGAAAGTCCGGCAGAGGAGTCTGAAGAAAATCAGAAATGTTGCAGTTTTTTATGTCTTCTGCTTTGGATATTAGTAGGATTGTTGGCAATCTTTTTGGCATACCAATTGTTCACGAAAGATGGCGTTCACACTCCGATTAATACGGCCGGTCCTGTAGTGAATGAAGAGCAGGTGATAGATGATGAGTTGCCAGAGGTGTTACCTGTTGATTCTTTAGAGACGGATACGTTAGCTGTTAATTCAATTATGCCGGATACAGAATTGACAGAGATGCCAGTGATGGTAGCAAAAGAGACTGTTGAAGCGGTTAAGACGATACAGAAGAAATTCAATGCTGCGAAGTTTGTCAAAGGTAAGACAGACTTGTCTGACGAGACGAAAGCCGTGTTGGATGAGTTGGCGGAAGTGTTGAAGCAGAATCCGAATGCTAAGATGAAAGTTGTGGGTTATGCGTCGCCAGAAGGAGATGAGAAGTATAATCAATATTTATCAGAAAAGCGCGCTAAGACTGTGGTAAACTACCTTGTTTCAAAGGGTGTGCCTTCAAAACAGCTTAGAAGCGAAGGAAAGGGATCCAGTGATCAAGTAAGCAACAACCCAGACGAGAACAGACGTACAGAGTTTGTTTGGGAGTAGTTGGGAAACGAAATAGATTTATCTTATAAGCGAGTCGCCGAACTTTAGAAGTGAGGCGACTTTTTTTTAATGAAAATCTTCAGTTCTGTGGGCAAAGGAACGCACGAAACAATAGAAGAAACAAAAGCAGGAGCATGGCGATTTGCAGGAAAGCAGTATGAGTATTTTGGCGAAAGAAACTTTCTCTTACATCTCCTCCAACTCTTTCTGCAGCTTCATAATCTCGTCGCGATATTGTGCAGCCTCCAGGAACTCTAATTTTTTGGCGGCCTCTTTCATTTTCTTTCTCATCTTTTCAATCACCGCCTCAATATCCTCCTTTGTGTGGTAGTGTTGAGGCTCTGCGGCGACAGTGTGAATCTCCTGTATCTTATACTCTGCCCTCTTGATGACTGAGTTCTCCTCAATGGGTGGTTGTGGCAAAATAGATTTGCTGTTTTTCACCGCTGTCTTCGGTGTTATATTGTGTTCTATATTGTATTTCATCTGTTTCTCACGGCGACGGTTGGTCTCGTCAATGGTGAGTTGCATGCTCTTCGTGATTTTGTCGGCATACATAATGACTTTCCCGTTCACGTTTCGGGCGGCTCGTCCTGCTGTCTGCGTCAAGGCTCGGTGGGAGCGTAACATTCCTTCTTTGTCTGCATCAATGATGGCGACAAGCGACACTTGTGGTAGGTCTAATCCTTCACGCAGTAGGTTGACACCTACCAATACGTCAAACAGCCCGTTGCGGAGGTCTTCCATGATCTTCACACGTTCCAACGTCTCTACATCCGAGTGAATATAGTTGCATCGCACGCCCATCTTCTCCAAATAGGCTTGCAGTTCTTCTGCCATGCGTTTCGTTAGCGTCGTTACTAAAACCCGCTCGTCCACCTCCACTCGTTGTTGTATTTCCTCCATTAGGTCGTCAATCTGGTTGAGGCTAGGGCGGACTTCAATCACAGGGTCTAATAGTCCCGTAGGGCGGATGACTTGCTCGACGACGACACCGCCCGATCTCTGTAGCTCATAGTCTGCCGGTGTGGCGCTGACGTAGATTGTCTGACCCGTCAGCTCCTCGAACTCCTCGAACTTAAGCGGACGGTTGTCTAAGGCGGACGGCAGGCGGAATCCGTAGTTCACTAACGTGCTTTTTCTTGAAAAATCGCCGCCATACATGGCGTGAATCTGTGGAATAGTGACGTGACTCTCATCAATCACCAACAGAAAATCTTTCGGGAAATAGTCCAACAAGCAGAATGGTCGAGTTCCCGGTTTCCGTCCGTCGAAGTAGCGGGAGTAGTTTTCAATGCCAGAGCAGTGTCCTAACTCCTTGATCATCTCTAAGTCGTAATTCACACGTTCGTACAATCGTTTCGCTTCGAAGTTTTTACCATCAGCTTCAAAACTATCCACTTGCGTGCTGAGGTCGTCCTGGATTTCGTAGACGGCTCTGTTAATTCGGTCTTGCGTGGTTACGAATAGGTTGGCAGGATAGATGTTGAACTCGTCGAATGTGTCAATGCGAATCTGGTTGATGGGGTCGATGGTTTCGATTTCGTCTATTTCATCTCCCCAGAAATGGATACGCACCACAAGGTCGGCATCTGAAAGAAAAACATCTATAGTATCTCCCTTCACACGAAATTTCCCTCGGGTCAACTCTATCTCGTTGCGCACATAGAGAGCCTCCACCAATTTGCGAAGCAGGTAGTTCATGCTCATCGCCTGCCCTTGTTTGATGGTGATAGAGGTGTTATAGAAATCTTCAGGGTTTCCCATACCATAGAGGCAGGAGACGGACGACACCACGATAATGTCCTTCCTTCCCGAAAGAAGGGCAGTTGTTGTAGAAAGTCGCAGTTTCTCCAACTCGTCGTTGATGGCGAGGTCCTTTTCTATGTAGGTATCTGTGTTGGGAAGGTAGGCTTCAGGTTGAAAATAATCATAGTAGGACACAAAATACTCGACGGAGTTTTCAGGGAAGAAACTTTTGAATTCTCCGTAGAGTTGTGCCGCCAAAGTCTTATTGTGGCTCAGAATCAGCGTTGGTCTCTGTATTTCTTGAATCACATTGGCGATGGTGAAAGTTTTCCCAGACCCCGTAACACCCAGAAGTGTTTGGGCATCGACACCCATCCTCACACCCTCGGACAGCTCCGCAATAGCCTGCGGTTGGTCGCCCATCGGGGCAAACTCGGATTTCAGGATAAACTTTTTCACCGACATATCCTACGCCTCAGATTATTTCTGTGCTGCTAAAAAAATCCACACAATGAGGTATGCGAGAAGTCCCGTACCTGCGCAGAAGATGGCTATCGTCCAAATAATGCGAACTACTGTTACATCAATTCCCAAATACTCTGCTATGCCAGCTGCAACGCCAGCAACCATTTTGTTAGATGAAAGTTTCAATTTTGCCATATTTTCTTATATGTTTTAAAGGTTTATTAATGCGCAAAAGTAAGGAAAAGAAACGCACTTTGCGAAACATTTAGCGTGAATAAAGATAAGTTAAGATAAAGGTGTAGTTGTTTGTCCAAGAGTGTGAAAAAACTTTAAAAATCGAAAGAGTGTCAACGGAGTATTTCAAAATATGTGTTATCTTCGCAAGAAAATTTAATTTTTCAAAATAAGATGATTTGGAATGAAACTGTAGAGTGTATGAACCGTGAAGAAATGGAGAATCTTCAGGGTCTACGACTGAAACGTGTCATCGATCGTGTATATCATAATTGCGAACCTTACAGAAAGAGAATGCAGGCAGCTGGTGTTACTCCAGACGACATCCATGGTATTAAGGACATTGTTAAATTGCCATTCTCTTCGAAGAAGGATTTGAGAGACTACTATCCTTGGGGTTTGCTTTCTGCTCCGAAGTCGGAAATTGTTCGTGTACATGCCTCTTCGGGTACCACAGGAAAGCCAATCGTGGTAGGTTTGACGGAGAACGATCTTGCGGTTTGGAAAGAGGTTGGTGCTCGTTGTATGACCGCTTTCGGATTAGGTAAAGATGACACCGTTCAAGTTTCATATGGTTATGGTTTGTTCACGGGTGGTTTAGGAGCTCACAGTGCAGTTGAGAATATCGGTGCAACAGTCATTCCAATGTCAAGTGGAAATACACAAAAGCAGATTATGTTGATGCACGATTTGGGGGCGACGGCACTCGCTTGTACACCTTCCTACGCGCTATATCTTTCTGAGTCTTTAGCGAAATCCGCATATAAAAGAGAAGACTTCAACCTGAGGGTCGGTGTTTTTGGCGCAGAACCTTGGACGGAGGCTATGCGTAAGGAGATAGAGCAGAAGTTAGGTATTAAAGCATACGACATATATGGATTGACAGAGATTATTGGTCCGGGTGTCGGTTTTGAGTGTGAGTGCCAGAAAGGAACCCATCTGAACGAAGACCATTTCTACGCTGAGGTTGTCGATCCAGAGACTGGAGAACCTTTGCCAGAGGGGCAAAAGGGAGAATTGGTGTTCACGACGTTGACGAAGGAGGGAATGCCGATGATTCGTTTCAGAACTCGCGATTTGACTGCTTTGCATTACGAAAAATGTTCTTGTGGACGTACATTGGTGAGGATGGATAAAATTATGGGGCGTTGCGACGATATGTTGATTATCCGTGGTGTTAATGTCTTTCCTAGCCAGGTTGAGGCTGTGCTTTGCGAGGCTGAGGAGTATGAACCTTATTTCTTCATCACCGTCGATCGTGTGAACAATTCCGATGTGTTCAATATTGACATTGAGGTAAAGGAGAAATACTACACGACGGATGCAGCTATACTTGCTAAGATGGCCGATAAAATTGCCCATAAGATTCAAAGTGTATGTGGAATAACGCCAGACGTCAAATTGGTTGCTCCGAACACTATTCAACGTAGCGAGGGCAAGGCAAAACGCGTGCTTGACAAAAGAGTTTTCGCAAACTAAAAAAGATTTTTTTATAGAAAGGGAAGGAGGAGAGTCTAATGATTGTCCTCCTTTTTGTTATTTGACTTCAATGTGCGGAAGATGTATCTGATTGGTTTTGTTGGATAACCATCTCGCAGTTTTTGCAATCAAAAACAAGAGACAGTTTAACACCTGTGTTGGTGATTAAAGAAAGGGGTTCTTTTAATTTCTGAGTTGCTTTGCTTTCTTTCGGACAAGCACCGATGGCATAACGAATGCAGTATTTGCATCGCATCAGCTCTGCTTTTGGGGGTTCTTTTGTTTCAAAAGAAGGTGTGATTAGCGTAACCTCATGTTGTTTGTAAAAATCCTCTGCTTTGTGGTTGTGGACATTTCCTCGGTAGTCTAATTGACTAACAATATAAGGGTGATAAGTCTGATGGAATTGAGTATTCGCCTTTTTCCTGCTTTTCTCGCGTGTCTCTTCCAATAAGCTAATTAGGCTTCGTCGAATGTCGGACAACTGGGCAGAAGGAATGAAATATACTTGTGAAGTTTTAATCACGACGTTGTCGACTGAAAAGATGGTGTTGCCAGTCTTTTTGAGAGTTTGAATAATGTTGTCTGTCTGCCTATCCGCATTTTGAGCAGGCTCTTTTTCTATCTTTAGAGAAAGTTTTGATGATATGCCATCTTCGTCTGTGATTTGAAAGGAGAAACCATCAGAATTTTCTTGCATGCAAATGCAGGTGCTTATTTTTCTGTCTGCGCTTTTCTTTTTGAGAAGTCTGTCAAATGCTTGGTCAAAGTTTCTGTAGATTATAGTGCCCTGGGCGATTTGTACAGGCTCCGCAAGGCATATTTTGTTGCCTTCTACTGTGTTGGCCTTGAATCCGCGGAATTGACCGTTGCGATCTAAAAATGCGAAACCGTCGCCATTGGCCAACTCTTTATCTGTGTCTACAAAAATGTGCCTTCCGTTGCCATTCTTCACTTTCCCTATTTTTTCTCCTAATGACTTAGGCGTGTCAAAAGATGTTATTTCGTGAGTGCGACCATGTAGAAAATAATCGGTTGACCCTCGGTGAAAACTCTTCTCGATGTTAGGTATGAAAGTATAAGAGCAAGAACCGGAACTACTTTGCCCGTACAAATCCGATTCGTCAAGAATAGCATCCAAACGTTGTCTGTAGAATGCTGTTACATTTTTCACATATTCAATATCTTTCAATCTTCCTTCTATTTTTAAGGAAGAAGCCCCCGCTTCAATGAGTTCTTTCAGATAAATTGAAAGATTGAAATCTTTGAGAGACAGCAAGAATTTGTCTTTGAGCAGAGTCTTACCTGTCGCATCCACGAGAGAGTAGGGGAGACGACACATTTGGGCGCATACACCACGGTTGGCGCTTCTATTGCAGAGCTTCTGACTGAGATAGCATTGTCCGCTGTAGCACACACACAATGCGCCATGTACGAAAACCTCAAGATTGACATTTGTTTGTTGATGAATTTCTCGTATCTTGTCAATGCATAGCTCTCTTGCCAGAACCACTTGCTCGAATCCTGCTTTTTCAAGGAATTGAACTTTCTCCACCGTTCTGTTGTCCATTTGCGTGCTTGCATGCAGAGGGATGGGCGGTAGGTTGAGTTGCGTTATTCCCATGTCTTGTATGATAAGAGCATCGACCCCGATATTGTAGAGTTGATTGATAATCGGTTCTGTTTCTGTCAATTCTTTGTCTGTCAGAATGGTGTTGAGGGCCACATATACTTTGGCGTAGTATTGGTGGGCATGTTTGACAAGTCGCTCTATGCCTTCGATTGTATTGGCGGCGTTGGCACGAGCGCTAAAACGAGGCGCACCGATATAGACCGCATCTGCGCCGTGGTTGACAGCCTCAATGCCATGTTCTGGCGTTTTGGCAGGAGAAAGCAGTTCGATTTTGCGCATTGCGTTTCTTTGTCTGTGTTGCAAATATGCCTTGTTTGAGGATTAGATACAATATTCGTCGCCTTGAATATCGTTGATGTTGAAAGGTGTCTTCTGATAAACGAAGTAGTTCAGCCAGTTGACAAACAGCAAATTAGCGTGGCTTCTCCAACGAACGACGGGTTCTTGTTTAGGATCGTCATTGCGGAAATAGTTGACGGGGATGTCGATGGGGAGATTGTTCTGCACATCTCGGAAGTATTCGTCGCGTAGTGTGTACGGACTATATTCGGAGTGTCCCATGATATAGAATTCTCGTCCTCCGCGAGCCTCGACAATATGAACGCCCGCCTCGTCGGATTCAGAAATCAATTTCAAAGAAGGGGAGGCGAGGATGTCTTTCTTTCTCACCTCCGTATGTCGGCTGTGAGGAGCATAGAACTCATCGTCGAACCCTCTGAAAATAGGATTTTTAGGGTCTAAGACACGATGGTTGAAAATGCCGAACATTTTCTTGTCCAATTTGTATTTGGGTATGCCATAGTGATGGAAAAGTCCCGCTTGGGCTGCCCAACAGATGTAAATCGTAGAGAAGACGTGTGATTTAGTCCAGTTGAATATCTCCGTGATTTCATTCCAATATGAGACTTCATGAAAGTCCATGTGTTCTAAAGGCGCGCCTGTGATAATCATGCCGTCGTAGCGAGAGTCTTTCAGGGTTTCAAAATCCTTATAAAACATTTGCATGTGTTCTATGGGCGTGTTCTTAGACGTGTGGCTTTTTATCTTCATAAAGTCAATTTCAATTTGAAGCGGAGAATTGGAGAGCAGGCGGATCAAGTCTGTTTCTGTTGTTATCTTCAACGGCATCAAATTGAGAATGATTATCTTAAGGGGTCGAATGTCCTGGTGAGAGGCTGCGGTACTGTCCTTTACGAAAATATTTTCATTCTCTAAAAGTTTGATAGCGGGTAAATTGTTTGGAATATTTAATGGCATGTTTGGACAGCGTTTAGACTATTTTAAATATGATTCTACAAAGATAAGATATTCCTTGTTTCAATTTGCTTAAAAATTGCTAATTTTGCCGTAATTATGGGAAGAATACTCGCAATAGACTACGGAAAAAAACGTGTTGGAGTGGCTGTAACGGATCCTCTTCAGATAATTGCTAATGGGCTGACAACAGTCTCGTCGGGTGAGATTTTGAAATTCATAGTGGATTATGTTTCAAAAGAGAACGTGGAGAAGATTGTGGTGGGTCTGCCCAAAACTATGAATGGAGAGGAGTCTGAATCAATGAAATATATCACCCCGTTCATGGCATCGTTGAGGAAGAAGCTCCCGGAAATTCCTGTCGAGATGTTTGATGAGCGTTTCACCTCTGTCTTGGCACATCGTGCGATAATAGAGGGAGGCGTAAAAAAAATGGATAGGAGAAATAAAGCGTTGGTTGATGAAGTGAGCGCAACGATTATTCTTCAGTCCTATATGGAGTCGCAAAGACTGAAATTCTAACTGAAATATTGATATAAAACAGTCGTAAAAACATAAAAATATAAAGAAATGATTTTACCAATTATCCTTTATGGAAGTCCGGTTCTAAGAGCGGAAACGAAAGACATAGACAGTTCATATCCAGAAGTGCAGAAATTAATCGATGATATGTTCGAGACAATGTACAATGCAGATGGAGTGGGATTAGCGGCTCCGCAGGTTGGTTTGTCTATTCGTTTGTTTGTCGTTGATGCGGATTGCTTGGGAGAAGATTTCCCTGAGTGTAAAGGATTTAAGAAAGCTTTCATCAATCCGCAAATTGTTGAAGAGAGCGAGGAGGTAGAGGCTTTCAATGAGGGATGTTTGAGTTTGCCTGGCGTTAATGAATCGGTAAAACGACCTGTTCGTATACGCATCAAGTTTCTGAATGAGAAATTTGAGCCTTGCGAAGAGGTTTATGAGCATTTCCAAGCTCGTGTCGTAGAGCATGAATACGACCATTTGGAAGGTCATGTTTTTGTAGACCATATTTCACCTATTCGCCGTCAGATGAACAAGTCAAAGTTGACGAATATGGCGAAAGGTAAGGTACGATGCCATTATAGAACGAAATTGTTGAAATAGTTAAGGTTTTTTACGAAGAGAGAACAATCAAAGAGGCATTGATTCGTTTTTGGTTTGTGCTTGGTCGTGAAAAAGACGAGCAAGAAACGGATGTAGTATAAAAATTCTTTTAGTATGGCGATTAATTCAAATGTGAAGAAAGTGTCCGTTGTGATAGCTAGGGTCATAATGGGATGCGTGTTTATCTTTTCCGGGTATGCAAAGGCGGTGGATCCGTTAGGATCAACTTATAAGATTCAAGACTATCTGACTGCGTTGAGTCTTGATTTTTTAGGTCCCCTGGCGTTGGTGGCTGGAGTCTTGCTGGCTGCGTTTGAGTTTTTGTTAGGTGTCTGCCTCTTGTTAGGAGCGAATCTGAAATCGACATCGGTTCTTACGCTGCTTTTGATGTGCTTTATGACACCGCTCACACTGTGGATCGCTTTGACGAACCCGGTTTCCGATTGTGGTTGTTTCGGTGACGCTTTAGTGTTGACTAATTGGCAGACTTTTTGGAAGAACATTGTTTTCCTTGCCTTGACGATTATGATATTGAAGTGGAACAAATACAGTCCGAAACTCTTCTCTCAACGTACGGAGTGGATTATAGCCATAGCGGCAGGTGCATATTCAATCCTTGTCTCCGTTTACTGCCTTGTCAATTTACCGATTATCGACTTCCGTCCTTATAAGAATGGAACGAATATCGTCAAGTCGATGGAAGTGCCAGACAGCATCTTGGTAGATGGGCAATGGGTGCCAACCCCGGTAGACGAGTATGAGACGACTTTCATTTATGAGAAGGACGGCAAACAGCAGAAATTCTCTATGGAAGAGTATTCTAAACTTGACTCGACCTGGCATTTCGTGGATTCAGAGAGTGAGTTGGTGAAGAAAGGCTTTGAACCGCCGATTCATGATTTCTCGTTGGAAGATCCGGAGCAGGGCGATATCACGGAGGACGTGCTTTCGAACCCAGGATATACCTTCTTGTTGATTTCGAAGCGAGTAGAACAGGCGTCAACCAATAAACGTCAAGAAATCAATGCTATATATGACTACGCACAACGCAATGGTTATGGCTTCTATTGTATGACCGCCACTGGCTTGGAGTCAACGGAGATGAGAGAGTACAAAGTGGAGATGGGTGGCGTTGAATATCCGATTGTGAACACCGACGAAATCACACTGAAGACGATTGTACGTTCAAATCCAGGGCTCGTTTTGATAAAAGATGGCGTCGTCATTAACAAATGGAGCAATGCCAATATGCCGACATTCACAGAACCGTTAGAGAACTCTCCTCGAGGACAGGTGCAAGAGCCTAACGACACGAGGGTTGTGATTCTGTCAACGTTGTTGTTCATCGGTTTTTTGCTTGGCTTGTTCGCATTAGATAAAATTGCGACATTAATTGCAGAGCGATTCTTGGTGAAAAAGAAGGAGAATGATTAAATTTGTAGGCGGAAGATGGGGTATCGTTTTCCGCCTAAACTTTGTTAAATAATTTTCAACAAATAAAAATTTCTTAAGAAATGAGAAAGAATATTGTAGCAGGAAACTGGAAAATGAATAAGACTCTTCAAGAGGGTCTTGAGTTGGCAAAAGGCTTGGATGCTGCCTTGAAAGGTCAAAAATTGAACTGTGATGTTATCATCGGAACTCCTTTCATTCACTTGGCAAGCGTTGCTTCTTCAATTGATACTAATGTGATCGCTGTTTCTGCTGAGAACTGTGCAGATAAAGAGTCTGGCGCATTCACGGGTGAGGTTTCTGCTGCTATGGTTAAGTCTACTGGTGCAGAGTATGTCATCCTTGGACACTCAGAGCGTCGTGAGTACTACCACGAGACTCCAGAAATCTTGAAGGAGAAAGTTCTTTTGGCATTGAAGAACAACTTGAAAGTTATCTTCTGTATCGGAGAAAGTTTGGCAGAGCGTGAGGCTAACAAGCAAAACGAGGTTGTAAAGTCTGAGTTGGAAGGTTCTGTTTTCAACTTGTCTGCAGAAGATTTCGCTAAGATTACTATCGCATACGAGCCAATTTGGGCTATCGGAACGGGTAAGACTGCTACTGCTGACCAAGCAGAGGAAATTCACGCATACATCCGTTCGGTCGTTGCTGACAAGTATGGTAAGGAAGTGGCAGAGAACACATCTATCCTTTACGGAGGTTCTTGCAAGGCATCAAATGCTCCTGAGTTGTTTGCTAAGCCAGATATCGATGGTGGTTTGATCGGTGGTGCTTCTTTAAAAGTTGACGACTTCGTTGGTATCATCAAGGCATTTGACAAATAAGCGTTTGCAGTCATAAATTGCTATCCGAGAGGTTATATCTTATGATATAGCCTCTCTTTGTTTTGTCGTGATTCCTCATTTTCGGGTAAATTTCTTAACTTTGTAAAGAAGTGTTTGCGGAAGAATAAAGTCATAAAAAAAGAGGAAGGATTCTATGCAGAAATATGTTATCATTGTGGCTGGAGGGAAAGGGCTTCGTATGGGAGGCACAATACCGAAACAGTTTCTTGAAGTGAAGGGGAAGCCGATTCTTATGCGGACTATTGAGCGTTTTTGGGCGTATGACTCTTCTATTTCCGTGCGCTTGGTGTTGCCCGAAAGTCATTTTGAGTTTTGGCGTGAATTGTGTGATAAATACCATTTTTCTGTGCCCCACACGTTGGTAGAGGGAGGCGAGACGCGCTTCCATTCTGTGCAGAATGGTCTGAACTCTATTCATCCTACTGAGAGAGCCGTGGTGGCTGTGCATGATGGTGTTCGGCCTTTTGTATCTGTGGAGACGATTGATGCCACCTTTACGACGGCGGCAGAGAAGGGAGCTGCTGTTCCTGTTGTCCCTTCAGTTGATTCTTTACGCAAACTAAATAGTAACTGTAGTGAGTCTGTTGATCGAAGCCTTTACCGTTTAGTGCAGACTCCGCAGACGTTCCAATATGATATCCTCAAGAAGGCGTATGAGCAGACTTATCGAGATTCGTTTACAGACGATGCGTCTGTCGTTGAGGTCGCAGGATATGTCGTCCAATTAGTGGAAGGGAATCGCGAGAATCTGAAGATAACGACGGCATACGATATGAAGATAGCGGATGTTTTGGCTGATTAATGAATCCTATGTTTTTAGACAATGATATAACTTTTCTGCATGGTGTAGGTCCGAAGAAGGCAGCCTTGCTCAACAGTGAAATCAAGGTGAAAACATACGGGGATATGCTTTATTATTTCCCTTATCGTTATATAGATAAAAGTCGTTTTTATGAAATTTCTGAACTGAACGACACCTCATCGTATGTACAAGTGAGGGGGAAAATTTTAAGGATAGAATTAGTGGGGAATGGCAGGCAGCAAAGGGCTGTTGCCATGTTTTCGGATGGAAGGTCTGTAATGGAGTTGCTATGGTTTAAGGGTGTGAAGTATGCGGCGGATGCATATAAGCCAGGTAACGATTATGTCATATTTGGGAAACCGTCCTTTTTCAAAGGAAAGGTGAGCATGGTGCATCCAGAGATGGAGACAGTCGCGGAGGCGAGGGAGAAACTGTCTTTAGGCGGATTGCAAGGTATGTATTTGACAACAGAGAAAATGAAGTCGGGCTTTCTTGCTACGAAAGGAATACAGAAAATCATCCTTGAAATATTGAAGGGGTTTGGAGAGAATGAGATAGAAGAAACGCTTCCTGCCTATATATGTGAGAGTAGACATTTGATTTCGTTGAAAGATGCGCTTACCTCCATTCATTTTCCATTGAATATCAATGATTTGAAATTGGCGCAGTTAAGAATGAAATTCGAAGAGTTGCTGTTCATTCAATTGAATATTCTGCGGAACACGAAGATAAGGGAACAGAAGTTTAAGGGTTTGCCGTTCAATAGGATTGGTTATTATTTCAATACTTTCTACGCTGAGCATCTACCGTTTGAACTCACGAACGCGCAAAAACGAGTGATAAAAGAGATTCGTGCCGATGTTGGCAGTGGGAGGCAGATGAATCGTCTGTTGCAAGGGGATGTTGGAAGTGGAAAGACCCTTGTTGCGGTAATGTCCATGTTGATGGCGTTGGACAATCATTTTCAGACGTGTTTGATGGCGCCGACAGAGATATTGGCAACGCAACATTACGAGACTGTGTCTCGTATGCTTTCTCCATTAGGTATATCAGTTGCGTTGTTGACGGGGTCTACGAAAAAGAAGGAGAGAGAATGGATTCTCGCGGCGCTTCAAGATGGAGGACTGCAAATCGTGATTGGAACGCATGCCTTGCTGGAGGATGTGGTTAAGTTTCAGAATTTAGGTCTGGTGGTGATTGATGAGCAACATCGTTTTGGAGTGGCTCAACGTGCCAAACTTTGGTCGAAGAATGTGGAGCCACCTCATATTTTGGTGATGACGGCGACTCCTATTCCGCGCACCTTGGCCATGACCCTATATGGAGATTTAGACGTTTCTGTGATAGACCAATTGCCACCTGGACGAAAACCTATCTATACGATTCATCGGTATGACACGAAACGCTCTGATTTATATGCGGCGATGAAGCGAGAAATAGCAAAAGGGAGACAAGTTTATATTGTCTATCCGATGATTCAGGAATCTGAGAAGATGGACTATGCTAATTTGGAGACAGGGTACGCTAATATACAGAAAGTGTTTCCAGAACCTGAATATCATGTTGGAATGGTGCATGGAAAGATGAAATCTGCGGAAAAAGATATGGTGATGCAGCAATTTTCGTCTGGAAAGTTGAATATTTTGGTGGCAACGACGGTGATAGAGGTTGGTGTGAACGTACCCAACGCATCTGTGATGATGATTGAGAGTGCGGAACGTTTTGGGTTGTCTCAGTTGCATCAATTGCGGGGGCGTGTCGGGCGAGGAGCGGAACAGTCGTATTGTATTTTAGTTACGTCTGTGAAACTGTCAAATGAAAGCAAACAAAGGATGGAGGTGATGGTGCGCACGAACGATGGCTTTGAGATTTCGGAGTGTGATCTGAAGATGCGAGGACCTGGAGATATAGAGGGAACACAGCAGAGTGGCGTGTCTTTGAATCTGAGGATTACCAACTTGGCGACAGATGGTCAGATTGTTCAGTTGGCGCGAGAGACGGCGCGAGAGATTTTGGATGAAGATCCGGAATTGATGTTAGAGAAAAATTATCTATTGAACAGGCATTTGCAGGAAATATTGAAGACTCAATTGAATTGGGGTGTAATCAGTTGAAAATGGGCTTGTGTAATAGTGGAGTAGAAAATCAAAAAGAGCACCCGAGAGGATGCTCTTTTTAACTTTTCATTCGTTGTATTTCGCTAATTATTCTGCAACTACAGAGTCTACAGCAGCAGTTGCAGCAGCGGTAGCAGAATCTACAGCAGCTTCGATTGAATCAGCGATAGTAGCAGAGTCAGCGACAACTTCCTCAGCTGCTTCAACAACTTCTACTGCTACTGAATCAACAGCCTGTGCGTCATTGTTAGCATTTCCTCCGCAAGATGCTAAAGCAACTGCAGCAGATACAGCGAAAAATAAAACTACTTTCTTCATTTCTTTTGATATAATTAATTAAACAACTATTCGTTTCTTTGAACCTTGCAAAGGTAGGTTTAATTTTATCATTGCTTTGTCTCTCACCCCTTTTTTTAGGGTCTGAATGTGAAAAAAATATAAAATTCAACTAATTTTTCTTCATCATACGCAATAAGGGGGTGAAGATTTGTTATTTGCTTTCGTAGAGATAGCGTTTTATACTCTTTTTAGGAGTCTTCTCAAATTCAGTAGGGTGGATTTTGAATTTCTTCACCTGCTCGTATGCTGCCAGGCTCTTGTTTAAGTCATTACGATGTTGCTCCATAATGCTTTCCAAGTCTTCTTGGCGGATATTGCTTTCGTCCATTGCGGCAAAGTCAGGGTAGACAAGGGCAACGATTTTCTCATCGCTTTGTATGACAACGCTTTCTGAGATAAAAGGCATATTGTTTATTTTTGCCTCAATTTCCTCAGGATAAACATTTTGTCCAGAAGAGGTCAAAATCATTGTTTTAGAGCGGCCTTTGATGAAGATGTTTTTCTCTTTGTCCATCACTCCGACATCGCCGGTTTTCAGCCAGCCATCTTCGGTGAAGACATTGCGAGTCGCCTCTTCATTCTTATAGTACCCTTTCATCACGTTGCGTCCTTTCACCAAGATCTCTCCTGGGATATGTTCGGGGTCGGAAGAGTCAATTTTCACCTCTACGTCGTTGATGGGTTTGCCGACAGAATGAGGCACATAGTTTTTCGTGTCGACGCTGATGAGCGGAGCGCACTCCGTCATTCCGTAGCCTACTGTGAAAGGAAATTTTATCTTTGTGAAGAAATCTTCGACATCCTTGTTAAATGGAGCGCCGCCGATCACGACTAATCTGAATCTACCGCCAAACACATTGACAAGTTTGTTGCGAATCTCGGCGTATACACGATTGGAAATCAAAGGAATACTTGTTGCGACTTTCATGGAAGTCTTGTTCAGCAAAGGCAACAGGTTGTTTTTGTATATCTTTTCTATGACCAAAGGAACTGTGAAGATGCTGTCTGGCTTCACTTCGTCCATGGCTTTCAAGAGAATCTTCGGACTTGGGATTCTTGTCAGGAATGTGATGTGGCTTCCTGCGGCAAATTGTGCAATAAAATCGAAAGCACAACCGTATGCGTGGGCTAATGGCAAGAAAGAGAGAATGTTGTAGCTTCTGCCAATCAAATTGGTGCGGAATCCATAGTCTATTTGGCAACAGATGTTTTCTCCAGTCAGCATAACTCCCTTACTGAAGCCAGTCGTTCCGGAAGTGTAGTTGATGATAGTAACCTCGTTGCCATCTTTATTTTCAAATTTAACGTCGTCTTTGGAGAACCCGTTAGGATACTTTTTAGCCATTAGCTTATCCAAGTGTTTCATCGTCATTTGGATAGTTTCTCCTGCGGCTTGGTAGACACAACGGAACTCTGAGATGGAGAACACGCCCCGCACGTTTGGCATTCTTGTCTCGTCAAGGTTGTCCCATTGATTATCAGTCAAGAAAACCAGTTTCGAGTCGGAGTGGTTGATGATGTGTTGCACGTCGTTAGGGTGGAAATCTTGAAGAATTGGAACGATGATCGCGCCGTAGGATACGGTGGCAAGGAAGGTAATCGCCCATTCTGGTGTGTTTCGACCTACCAATGCAATTTTATCTTCCCTTGAAATGTTCAACTCTTTGAAAAGAACATGCATTTTTGCTATTTCTTTTGCAACTTGCGCGTATGTGTAACTCTGTTTGGTTACATAATTAGTCATCGCCATCAAATCCCAGTTCTCCTGAAGTGAGCTTTCGATGTATTGAATGAAACTTTTTGACATAAATTATATCTCTTTCGTTTACTCTAAAATTTTTTAAGTAATCGCCTGACCTTTTTTTAGAAATTGAGTCAAACGTTGATTATTTAAAAATTGCATTTTACTCAAAAACGGTAAAACTGTGCAAATATAATGCTTTTTTACACACTTCTGCGTGTTTTGTGTAATTCTTCTGTTTTTTTTTGTGGTTTTCTGATATAAAGTGGAAATCTCGTAATTTTGTGGTTACTTTTGTGAAACGAAAAAACATATAGTTATGAATTTTTTTGAATGTAAAGTATCATACGAGACAGAGGAAGAGACGACGGGCAAGAACGCTGGGAAGAAAAAAAAGAAGACTGACACCTATATGGTTGATGCTTTGTCGTTTACAGAGGCTGAGGCAAGAATCATAGAGGAGGTAGCTCCTTTTTACACTCGGGAATTCACTGTCGCAAGTATACGCAAGGCGAAAATAAGTGAGATTTTCGGTCAGGAAATAGAGGCAGAGAGGTGGTATAGGTGTCGTGTGGCGTATATCACAATTGATGAGGTGAATGCGACGGAAAAGAAGGCTTTCTCCACGATTTTGGTGCATGCGGACAACTTTGACGAGGCCTTGAAGAATTTAAAAGATGGTCTAAAAGAGACAATTTCGGACACTGAAATTGTGACAATAACCGACACCCCTATTATGGATGTTTACCGTTATCAGGTGCCTGAAAAGTAACGGAAATTAGTTTTTGTGTGAAATTGTTTAAATGTACTTAGATGATGATAGCGCAGAAAATTAAAGAATATAAAATGGAACTGCCATCGAATGTTAAGTTGTTGGCGGTTTCGAAATTTCATCCTGTTGAGGCTTTGCAAGAGGCGTATGATGCGGGGCAACGTGCTTTTGGCGAGAGTCGGGCGCAAGAGTTGGCTCAGAAGTATGAGATGTTGCCCAAAGACATAGAGTGGCATTTTATAGGACATTTGCAGACGAATAAGGTGAAGTACATCGCTCCTTTTGTGTCTCTGATTCACAGTGTAGACAGTGAGGAGCTGTTGGCGGAGATTGATAAACAAGCCAAGAAAAATGGTCGTGTGGTTGAGTGCCTGTTGGAGATTCATGTCGCGCAAGAGGATACTAAGTTTGGATATGGATTCGATACTGCGCGGGAGTTATTGTCAAGCGGAAGACTGCGGAATTATCCTAATGTTTCGTTGGTCGGAATCATGGGGATGGCATCAAATGTTGACGATGACAACCAGATTCGTGGAGAGTTCCACGAATTGTCTTCTTTTTTTCAAGAGATGAAAGCGACGGTTGCGCCTCAGTTTCGAGAGTTGTCTATGGGAATGTCTGGAGATTATAGAATTGCGATAGAAGAGGGTAGTACAATAGTTCGTTTAGGAACATCTATCTTTGGTGAACGCCAATATTGATTTAAAAATAAAAAAAGTATGTCGCCTTTATATTTTCTATATTTTGTGTTGCCGTTTGTCAGCTTCATATTATTGCACGAGTTGGAGGTTTGTTTGACGAGGTCAAACTGGTGGGGTAAGAATGAGTCGTTGGCGAAGAGTAAGTTTCCGAAGTTGAAAGGCTATTTTTCGTCGTTAGCGCTGTTGACGAGAATGTCGTGTGTTGTCGTAGGTTTAGAGAAACTGATGATGGTGATGTTGGTAACTATTGCGATAATGAGTGCGACGGATGAATTAGAGGTTTATGCGCAACGGTTGTGGGTGTCTATTGTCTTGGCTACTGAGGTGTGCTTGCTGTTGCGGATTATCTTTGCGATTGTCGTGCGGAGGTATGTTCCGGGAATGGTGACGGCGGTTGTTGGATTTGTGTCGGGAGTGTATCTCGTATGGCAGTTCTCGTTGGCGTTTCCTGTATGGGTGCTGTTGTTTTTTACGGTTATCGGTCTGGTGTTTGTCTGTATAAATGAATATTGGGCATTGAGGTTAGGCAATCGTGTGAAATAGAGAAACTGATAAAAAAACAAGAGAGAGAAACTTTTTCAGTTAATGGATTGAAAAGCTTCTCTCTTTATTTTACTGTGACCCCGGTGGGATTCTAACCCACGATCTTCAGAACCGGAATCTGATATTCTATACAGCTGAACTACGGAGCCATCCATGAAATGGTGCTGCAAAGGTATGAAAAAAATAGGAAAAATAGAAGCCGTAGAAAATTATCCTACGGCTTTTATTTTTTGATTTACGATAATCACAAATTTGAATATTTTGTAGAGTATCTAATCATTTGTTTGACGAAGCTTTCGTTATAGTCAATTTTCACGTCGATTATCTCGCCTTTGTCGTTCAATATTGGTTGGTAGACTGGGTTGACGAAGCCTTTGTAGGGTGCGAGTTGCAATTTAGCATATCGCTCCTTGACCTCTTTCAGTATTTCTTGGTCTACTTTGACGCCGTATTGCTCAACTAACTTTTTTGCTCCGTTGAAATCTCCTTCTGATTTAATGCGTTGAATTTCAGCTAATAAGCTGCCGAAAAGTCCACGAAGAGCTTCATAGTCGTTGATGACGACGAAGGTCTTTCCATCTCTTTTTTTCATCTCTACGACATTGTTGGCTTCTCCTTTCTCGAATACCCAGTGGGCAATCAGAGCTCTGTTGCGCATGTGGGCTTCCTCGATGTTGTTGCCTTCTTCGATACGAGTCAACTGCGTCATCAAACCGTTCATCATGTATTTATAGTATTCGGCTTTGTAGGCTTCTTTGTTAGGAAGGAGACCGAGTTCGACGATTTTGTCATCGGCAGCGTAGTAGAGTCCGAAGAGGTCGGCGCGAGCCTCCTCGATGGTGGCTCCATAAACTTTCAAAGAATCTTGGCTGACTCCTGGCAACATTTGTCCAGAACCGTGTCCGAGGCATTCGTGTAGGTCAGTGTGCAGGTTGTCTGATTGGAAGCCATATTTTTCAACTAAATCAATTTCTGTTTGACTCCATATAAATTCCTCACTAAAACCATTGCCGATACTTGCCTTATCGTATGCTTCTGTGATATTTTGCAAGGTGACAGATTTAGAACCGTGCATTTGGCGAATCCAGTTGGCATTTGGCAGGTTGATGCCGATAGGAGTTGCCGGATGGCAGTCGCCCCCCAACATAGCTGCAGTGATAACTTTGGCGCTAACCCCTTTCACCTTAGGTTTTCTGAAACGAGGGTCGACGGGGGAGTGGTCTTCAAACCATTGGGCGTTGTCGCAGATTTTCTTCGTCCGCTCAGTGGCTTCCAAATCCTTGAAGTTGACAACAGACTCCCAGCTCGCTTTGAAGCCCAAGGGGTCGCCGTAGGTTTCGATGAATCCGTTCACAAAGTCGATTCTTGAATCCAAATCGCCCACCCAGAGAATGCTGTACTCGTCAAATATCTTTAAATCTCCAGTCTCATAAAATTTGATTAGAGATAGAATGACGTTCTTCTGCTTGTCGTTTTCTGCCACCTCGGCGGCTTTCTTCAACCAACCGACGATTTTCTCAATGGCAGGAGAGTACATTCCTCCGATTTTCCAGACTTTCTCCACCAATTTGCCGTCCTCTTTGACGAGTTTGCTGTTCATGCCGTATGAGATAGGCGTCTCATCGCCATCCACCTTCTGAGAAGCGTAGAAGTCGTCCACTTCTTTCTCTGTGACGCCCTCGTAGTAGTTGTTGGCAGAGTTTTTTATCACGTCAATACCCTCTTGTTGGTTTACTCTTTTGGCGTAGAGATCAGGGTTGAAGATGACAGGACAAATTGTGTCTAAGAGTTTGTCAACGTTGCCGTCGTATTGGTCTAACGGAAGGACGTTAGATGGTAATGACTTGACTGAGAGGCGAAAATAACCTTCAGAAAAATCAGGAGTAAACTTATCTGTTGCGTAGTGGTGGTGTATTCCGTTGGCAAACCAGACACGTTTCAAGTAAGTTTCCAAGGCTTTGTATTCATTGCACTGCCTATCTCCTGCATAGTTTAAAAAGACAGCCTCTAAAGTCTTTCGAATCACCAAGTTGTACTTGTTGTTCTGATCAAATAGAATATCTCTACCTTCGATGGCTGCTTCGGAAAGAAAATAAATCAGTTTTTTTTGCTGTAGACTTAGTTTCTCAAAATCAGGCACTTTGTAGCGCAAGACCTCGATGTCGGCGAACCTGTCAACGTGATAGTTGAAGGGTTCTGTGCTTTCAGCCTGTTTGTTGCCAGAACAAGCGCAGGCTCCGATTGCTAATGCACTCATAGTCATTACTTTTATTATGTTCATTTTGTTTTTCAATTATTGTTGGTTTCGTGCGTCAATATTTTCTTCAAAATACCATATACCTTTTTTCAGTTCGTAGGCGTCGTAGGTGAAGTCTGGTCCATAGTAGGCGCGAATGCCGGTATAGGTTGGTTCGATAGGGGAAAGGTGGTCGAAAATAATCTTCTCGTTGGCATAATCATAGTCTAATGCCACTTTCCCCTCTGAGTTATACTCTAAAACTATTCTGTAGGGACTCTTTTTTGACGATCTTGTGGTTTGTTTGTTGACATTGTCAGTGGAAGCGCTTTGGTTGAATACCTCTTTCCCGAAGGATGTGAGATTGCCTTGTTTGTCAAAATCCAATGGTTCGATAACTTTGAAATCTGTTGCTGCGTCGAATCCAGACCAACCGAAGGCGATGTAGTAGTTGTCGCGTCTTTTCTTCACATGAAACACCTTGTAATAGAGCGCGCCATACCAGTTTTTCACGCTGATTTCATCTGTCTCTTTTGGAACGCTTGCGCTTTTGAATAGAAGAGGAGTGGTAACCGTTTCATTTTTCTTTTTATATTGTATGTAGCCTCCATATTGGTAGGATTTATCCTCTAAAGGGAAAGACCAGGTGTAGATGCGCACCTTTCTATCGTCAGAGTAGATTTTTCCTAAATTTCGCAATTCGAGGAAAGGGTCGTCGAATGAGTTGGGGGCTTGCAATAGCACCCCGATTTCTTCGTATAGTTTTTGGTTGAGGCTCATTTTAGTGGAATCGTCTCTACACTCTGCGATGGTGTCGAACACTTTCTGGAGTGTATGACGATTTTGCGACTGAAGAGAAGTCGCTTTCAGAATGAAAAATCCTATGAAAAGAAGGAGATATTTACGAATGATGATGTTCTTGAACATTAATCTATTGCTGTTTCTTCAAATGTTTTCCAAAGTATGTCGTCTTTAGGGACAGGAGCGGTTACTGTGATTACCTCTTTTGTGACAGGGTGGGTGAAAGTGATACTGCGAGCGTGCAGAGAGATACCGCCGTTTTTGTTGGAGCGGGGGAAGCCATATTTCAAGTCGCCTTTGATAGGACAACCGATATGAGCCAACTGAGAACGAATTTGGTGGTGTCTTCCCGTCATCAATTCCACTTCCAAAAAAAAATAATTATCTGTCTTTCCGATGACTTTATATGATAAAGTAGACTTTTTTGATCCTTCTGTTTCTTTATCGTAAACGAAAGTCTTATTGAGCTTCTCCTTTCGGACTAAAAAGTTTGTCAGTTGGGCTTCTGTCTCTTTAGGTGCGTTTTTTACAATAGCCCAGTACTTTTTTTTGAGGTTGGTGTGTGTGCGGAACATTTCATTCAGGCGAGCGAGTGCTTTGGACGTTTTTGCGAAAACGACTAATCCGCTGACGGGACGGTCTAAACGATGCACTACGCCGATAAAGACGTTGCCGGGCTTGTTGTATTTCTCTTTCAGATATTTCTTAACACGTTCAGACAGGGGTTCGTCGCCGGTCTTGTCGCCTTGCACGATTTCCGAGCTCGTCTTGTTGACGATGATGATGTGGTTATCTTCGTATAAAATGTCCATAGAATATGCCTTGTTCCTGGTAGGAGAAAATTCTATTTTTCGAGGTCTCTTTGTCTGATAGCCTCGTAGATGATGATACCTGCGGCGACAGAAACATTGAGTGAGGAGATTTTCCCGTTAATAGGGATCTTCACAAGGTCGTCGCAGAGGCGGAGAATTTCTGGGGAGACCCCTTTGTCTTCTGCGCCCATAACGATAGCGACAGGGTCGGAGAGGTTAGACTCTGTGTATTTCTTATCTCCCTTTTCAGTAGCGGCGACAATGCGGATTCCACACTTTTTCATCTCTTTCAGGGTCGCCAACAGACTGTTTTCTTTACAGACGGAGAGCGTGTGCAATGCGCCTGCGGAGGTTTTGATGGCATCCGCGTTGACCGTTGCGCCACCTTTGACAGGAATGACGATGGCATCAACACCTGCACATTCGCAAGTGCGGGCGATGGCTCCGAAATTGCGCACGTCGGTGATTCCATCCAAGACGATGAAGATTGGGCTGCGTCCCTCTTCAAAAATCGTTGGAATCAAGTCGGTAACTCGTTCATAGGTCGTTTGGCTGATGAAAGCGATGGCTCCTTGGTGGTTTTTCCTGGTGTAGCGGTTGAGCCGTTCGTTAGGCACGCGCTGCACTTGAATTTGAGGAAAATCGTGCAAGACGGAGAAGAGTTCGTGTGCCAATTCACCTTGCAAATCCTTTTTAAGAATGATTTTATCAATCTGTTTGTCTGATTTGATTGCTTCTATGATGGCACGAATGCCAAATATCATCTCGTTCTCTTTCATGTCTTTATTTTTATTGGCAAAGATAGCGATTTTATCGCTCTTTGCTCGCTTATGTTTTCTAATTTTCGTCTTCAACAGCGGTAAGGCTGTTCATGTCTAACAGTCCGGCCGGAATGTTCATCTGGATGATTTTTTTATCATCGTCAATGCCTATTATGTAGTCGTCGACTGCTGGTATGTAGAGTTCCTCTTTTTGAGGGGAAGACACGATGAATAAAACATTCTCGGTGGAGTTGTCAATAGCTTCTACCTCACCAATATCTTTCCCGTTTTCGTCAAAAATGTGGAATCCGACATAGTAGTCTCCTCCTTCCACTTCAGCTCCTGAAACGTCTTCGTGAAGATATTCTTTTTCAATATAGAGGGGAATTTTTGTGAATTTCTTAGCGGTCTCGTCATCATCGACTCCGTTAAGTTTCAATAGACAAATATCGTCGTTTTTAAAACGGTAGTCATCTACGAAAAAAGGCACTAAAATGCCGTCCATTTCGCAGATAAGATGGGGATCTTCCATATTTTCGAGAGCTTCATCGAAGATATCCGAAGAGAAGGAGAATGACATTTCGCCTTTGAGCCCGTGAGGTCGTAGAATGCGACCGATTTGAAAAACATCGTCTCGATTGATCATTTTGACAGTTGTGTGAGATTATATGGCAAAGATAGAGAAAACTTACAAAGTATAGGAGGGGAAGCGAAATGTTCCGTCGTTTTGCTACCTTTGTGAATAGTTGTGTTTTTCACCTCAAAACGTAGAAAGAGCATGGATTACAAAAGATTACCCTACGGTGTTCCGAGTTTTATTTGGATCAAACAGCAAAATAGGTATTTCGCTGATAAAAAGAACTGCACGAGCATCCACTCCGGCATCCAGGCCGAGCGCAACGCCCAGGGGTTCGTCGTCGCCTACCTCAGCCACAGCGGCTACTACTATGTGGTGCAGGAGAGGGAACTCAACGGCGGCTACTGCGACCTCGCCATACTCCCGGACAACGTCCGCTTCCCGAGGTGGCCCACGGCTGCCTGATAGAGCTGAAATACATCAAGACGACCGACACCGACGAGACCGGCCGACTTTGGATTCACTTGATGCTAAGATTGCTCTCAATCGTCAGATAAATGATAATTTACGTGCAAGCCGAGGGCAGAGCCAAACGAAGTTTGAGCTATGCCGAGGCGCAGCCGTAAATGCGGACGTCAGTCCGAATTTACCATTGCTTGACCGTTCATTAAGAGAGGCAAAAGCTCGTCTCGCTGCTTAGTGAGATTATCGTTTTGCATTTCGATTTCTAATTCCATAGCTACGATTGCTGCAACTTTCATTGAAAAAGCCTT
>CAVEVQ010000029.1:0-30093 GCA_963619325.1 Bacteroidaceae bacterium
TACAACGCCATCAGCAACGGAGGCGACGAGCCGAACAAGTGGAGGACGCTGACCACTGAGGAGTGGCGGTATCTGTTCAAGAACAACAAGTGGACGTTGGGATACGTCACGGATGGGGCCGACTCGCACCTGTGCTATATGCTGATTCCTGAGGATTTCGCGGCGCCTGAGGGGGCGACCGTGACGATGTTAAGCACAAGCACGACCTCAACTTCAATGAGTGTGTCCGTTCCATCAAGCAACACCTACACCACGGAGCAGTTCGCCGCCCTTGAGGAGCTGGGCGTCGTGGCGCTGCCTTGTGGTGGCTACCATGCCGGTACGGCGATGAGCAGTGTTGGCTCGCGCGGCTACTATTGGTCGTCTTCCGCGAAACACTCGGGCCTCGCCTACGTTTTCTTCTTCTACGCTACGTGCGTGTATTCGGACTACAGCTACTATCGGTACGGCGGTAGGTCGGTCCGGTTGGTCCAGGATCTTTAAAAAAGGGGTGAGGAATAAGGCAATTTGTGGAAAACTTCCCCTAATAAGGGAATAAAATAGTATTGACAGTTTGCAACTATACGCATTTTGCTTGTAGTTACATTTTCTTTCCATAAAAGAAGGTGGCCAAAAATAGGCAGAGTTCCAAGAGAGAGACTCTGCCTGTTTTTGTTGTGTGTGAAAATATGTTTTTAGCGGGCAGTGATAATCAGAAGAATTTTATTAGCGATGAACATGACAACACAAAGGGAATAATGAAATGCGAAGTTTTTGTTGTATCTTTGCGCAGTTCAGAAAAACCATAAAGTGTACGAAAATTATGATGTACTATAGCACTAATAAGAAGGCCGCACGAGCTTCGTTGCAAGAGGCAGTTGTCAAAGGGTTGGCCTCCGATCGTGGTTTATATATGCCAGAGGTAATCAAACAACTTCCTAAGGAATTTTTTGAAAAAATGAAAGACCTTTCATTTCAGGAAATTGCCTATACGGTTGCAGATGCCTTTTTTGGTGAGGATGTAGATGCAGCCTCGTTGAAAGAGATTGTTTATGATACGTTGAGTTTTGATGTGCCTTTGGTACATGTCAATGATAATATCTATAGCTTGGAGTTGTTCCATGGTCCCACTTTAGCGTTCAAGGATGTAGGAGCTCGTTTTATGTCTCGTTTGTTGGGCTATTTCATCAAGAAGGAGGGACAGAAGGAGGTCAATGTTTTAGTGGCGACTTCTGGTGACACGGGTTCTGCTGTAGCCAATGGATTTCTGGGCGTGAATGGTATCCGTGTTTACGTCCTCTATCCAAAAGGAAAGGTGAGTCCGATTCAAGAATGTCAGTTTACCACTTTAGGTCAGAATATCACGGCCTTAGAGGTGGACGGCGTGTTTGACGATTGTCAGGCGTTGGTGAAATCTGCTTTTATGGATGCTGATCTTAATGCGCATTTAAAGTTGACCTCCGCCAATTCTATTAACGTGGCTCGTTTCTTGCCTCAGGCTTTCTACTATTTCTATGCTGTGGCCCAGTTGCAGAAGAAGGGGTTGGACAAGGACGTCGTCGTTTGTGTTCCTTCAGGGAACTTTGGAAACATCACGGCAGGTCTATTCGGCAAGAAGATGGGATTGCCCGTGAAGAGATTCATTGCAGCCAACAACCGCAACGATATTTTCTATCAGTATTTGAAGACGGGTGTCTATTCCCCAAAGCCATCTATCCAAACGATTGCTAATGCAATGGATGTGGGCGATCCAAGTAATTTCGCCCGTATATTAGATCTTTACGGAAATTCACATGATGCGATAGCAGCCGAGATTTCGGGTTGTACCTATACCGACGAGCAGATTAGCGAAACATTATGTGATTGTTACAAGAAGAACAAATATCTCTTAGACCCTCATGGTGCGGTGGGCTATCGTGCTCTTTCAGAGTTCTTGCGGCCAGACGAGGTTGGCGTTTTCTTGGAGACGGCACACCCTGCGAAATTCAAGGATACGGTAGAGAAGATTATTGGAGATAAGGTGGAGATTCCAGCCAAGTTGCAGGCCTTTATGAAGGGGGAGAAGAAAAGTATTGCAATGACGAAGGATTTTGCAGATTTCAAATCATTCCTTATGAAACAGTAGTCTGATAGAACAAAAATGTCAGAGTAATGGAAGTTGTAATCATAAAATACAATGCAGGTAATATATTCTCGGTAGATTACGCTTTGCGCCGTTTAGGTGTTGTGGCTGAGATAACGGGAGATGTTGCCAAAATACAGTCTGCCGATAAGGTGATATTCCCTGGTGTCGGCGAGGCGGAAACCACGATGAATTACCTCAAAGAACACAAGTTGGATGAGGTGATAAAGTCGTTGAAGCAGCCGACGTTGGGTATCTGTATTGGTATGCAATTGATGTGCCAATCGTCGGAAGAGGCGGCTTCAGGGTCTGTTCCATGTTTGGGTATCTTCCCCGAGAAGGTTAAGCGTTTCGCACCTGCGCAACCCAATGTCAAGGTGCCGCACATGGGTTGGAATACAGTAACCGATCGCAAGTCTCCTCTCTTTGCAGGATTGCCTGATGAGGCTTATTTCTATTATGTGCATAGTTATTATGCGACATTAGGTGAGGAGACAATCGCTCAGACCGACTATGTACACCCTTATAGTGCAGCGTTGCACAAGGATAATTTCTATGCTGTGCAGTTTCACCCTGAGAAGAGCGGGGCAATGGGCGAGATAGTTCTCCGTAATTTCTTAAACTTATAAGAGTAGGACTCATGTTAGCAAAACGAATCATACCTTGTTTGGATATCAAAGATGGTCAGACGGTGAAAGGCATCAATTTCGTAAACATTCGTAACGTGGGTGATCCCGTCGAGTTGGGTGCCGAGTATAGCAGACAAGGTGCAGATGAATTGGTGTTCTTAGACATAACGGCATCGCACGAAGGTAGAAAAACATTTGTGGATTTAGTGAAAAGAATTGCGGAGAACATCAGTATCCCCTTTACGGTGGGGGGCGGAATACACGAGTTATCCGATGTTGATCGTCTTTTGAGCGCCGGCGCCGATAAGGTGTCTATCAACTCTGCATCCATAAAAAATCCTGATTTGATTACAGAGGTGGCAAAGAATTTCGGATCGCAGGTTTGCACTGTCGCCATTGATGCCAAGTTGGACGAGAGTGGTGAGTGGACGTGTTACTTGAACGGTGGACGGGTGCCAACGGATAAGAAACTCTTCACTTGGGCGAAAGAGGCGCAAGAAAGAGGTGCGGGAGAAATTCTGTTTACAAGTATGAATCATGATGGGGTGAAACAGGGGTTTGCCAACGAGGCACTTGCTATTTTGTCTGAGTCGCTTTCTATCCCTGTTATTGCATCGGGTGGTGCAGGGAAAATGGAGCATTTCAAAGATGTATTTGAAATAGGAAAAGCGGATGCGGCATTAGCAGCGTCAATATTCCATTTCCACGAGATTGCCATTCCGGAGTTGAAAAAATATTTGAAGGGAGAAGGTATATCAATGCGAATTGTGAAATAGGATAATAAATAAACAGACTGAGATGGATGAATTTTTCCCTGTGATAGATGAAGAAGGGAACGTGATTGGGAAAGCCACTCGCAAAGAGTGCCATAGTGGATCAAAGATTTTACATGCAGCTGTTCATTTGCATGTTTTCAATAATAAAGGCGATCTTTATTTGCAGAAGAGGGCAGATTGGAAAGACATTCAGCCCGGCAAATGGGATACGGCTGTAGGAGGACATATCGACTTTGGAGAAAGCGTTGAAATCGCGCTTCGTCGAGAAGCGAGGGAGGAACTCGGATTGATAGAGATTGAGCCTGAGCGGCTTTTCAACTATGTTTGGGAGAGTCCTGTTGAGCGAGAGATGATTTACGTTCACTCAATTGTAACCGATAAAGAACCTCAACCAGACCACTCTGAAGTGGTAGACGGCAGGTTTTGGAAAATAGCGGACATAGAAGCCAGTTTAGGAAAGAATGTTTTCACACCCAATTTTGAGTTAGACTTCCAGAAATTGAAAGAAGTAGGCAAGGTGAAATAGATTCCAATGCGAAAGCGATTGAATGTTAGAAGTTTGTAAGACCTGGCTGAAAATTTATGTCATTTGTTTGGAGAATTCTCTCCTCAATAAAGTCAATATATAGGTGCTTATAGCACAAACTCACTTAGTTTCTCGCTTCCTGTAATTGTCAGCTTGTGCATGGCTCTTGTACAGGCTATGTACAGCAGGCTGCGGTCCATCTCGTTGTTATACTCTCTAACGGTGCAGTGTGGCACGATCACCTCGTCGAACTCCAATCCCTTGGCAGTGTGGACGGTGGTAACGATTATCCCATTGGTGAAGGCGGCACTCTCGTTTGATAGCAAGCACACTTGGTCTGTGTGTGTGGAAAGTAGTGCGTGTAAGGCTTCTGCCTCCTTCTCCGTCTTGCAGATGATGCCGAGCGAATGAGGTGTCTTCTCTATATCACTGACATATTTGTGGAGATATTCGTTCTCATTAGTCTCATTCTCAAAGCATTGCATAGTCGGAGCTTCTCCATGACGTTCGACGGCTTGCAAATCCTCACTCTTACGGATGTGTTGCGCAAACTCCGTAATCTCGTAGGAAGAACGGTAGCTCTTACATAGTTTCATCACCTCCGAACCATGTAATACTCGCTGTATATCCATATAATTAGTTGAACTATAAGGATTTACAGATTGCAGTGCATCTCCTAAAATTGTTTTGTTACAAGGAAATAGTAACGAGATAACTTTATATTGGATAGGCGTGTAGTCTTGCATCTCGTCCACTAAAAGGTGCTTGATGGGGGATTTCCCTTTGATGCCTTCCATTTTCAGTTTGAGGTAGAGAAGTGGTGCGACATCGGCATACTCCAATCGCCTGTTTTTCGCCTTTTTGAAGAGTTCAGGGCGACCCACCCACTCGTAGAACGACTGGTATAGGGTCATGTCATTGTTGCCTTTGAACATCTTCTTAATCTCGGTCTTTAGTTTCGTTTTGTCGGCGGAAGTGATTTCCATATTTGGCATGGCAATCTGCGCTTCACGAATCACATCCTTAGCGATGGCATCGAAGCGTGAACGTAAAGGCAAACGGTGGTAGGATTTGAACCTTTCTTCGAGATACTCTTTGGGAACAGGGATTCTACCTAATTTCAAGTCTGTTGCCTCAAAAAGCGAGTTTTCCACATGTAGTATGAATTTATCCAACAGGTCGATAAATCCGACAGATGACTTGAAACGGATGCGTTCGATATAATCTTTATTGTTATTCTCAATCACCTCTGTAACTTGTTCAAAGAAATTCTGAAAGGCGACTTTTTCACCTAATTGTTTTGCCATTAATTCTTCGAATCCACATTCTTCAATAGTTTCCTCTCCTAATTCTGGTAGGACGTTAGAGATATAGTCGGCAAATACTTTGTTAGGAGAGATAATCAAAATATCCTTGGATGTGATTTCACCTTTGTGGCGGTATAAGAGATAGGCGACGCGGTGCAGGGCGATAGAGGTTTTTCCGGAACCAGCGACACCTTGTATGATAAGAGTTTTCGCTTCCTCGTTACGGATAATCTGGTTTTGTTCGCGTTGGATGGTGGCAACGATATTCTTCATACGCTCATCCGACGTGCTGCTCAGTTCCTTTTGAAGGATATCATCTTGAATGTTGACGGAACTCTCAAGCATAAACTCCATGACGGAGCGGCGTATTCTGTACTGCCTCTTCAATAAGATATTGCCGCTTTCGACACCTTGAGGTGCTTCGTAGTGTGCGGGACCTGTCTCGAAATCGTAGAACATGGTCGAGATTGGCGCACGCCAGTCGTGTATCACATTCTCGTTCTTCTCGTTGTCGTAAAAAGAGTGAATTCCAATATAGATAGGTAGCGGTTGGTCGGCTTTGTCTGATTGAAAATCTATGCGACCAAAATAAGGGATTTCAATCATCTTGCGTATACGTCTCTTTTTCTCTACGATAGCCTCGCTCGACATGACCGCTTGCGTAACGTTGTGTCGTACGGCACTTTTCTCGGCGCGGTCGAGTTCCGACTGGTTCTCCCAAAGGAAGTTTTTATATTCACGAAGGTCCTTGTCGTTGTTCAGAATCACCTCGTCCAACTGGACGATGATTTTTTCCAATCTCTTGATGACCCTCTTCATATAAGAGACCTCATCTTGTTCTGTGGGGTTAAAAATAGCCATGTTCTCGTGCTTCCTTTCTCAAAATTTCGTGGGGCAAAAATATAGCAAAAGGTGTTTCGTTTGGCGTCAGACAAAGAGAAAATTGAAGAGCCGGAGTTGTGTTTATTTCTGATGCACAATGTCGTCTTATCGATGATATTGTGCGAATTGGCTTGAATTCCACTGAAAACTTTAATAGAATGGTAGAAGACTTATTACGAAAATGTTTTGTTGTATATTATGAAATACCCTAAAGGATATGAGTGGTAGCCTTTCCTTTTGCGCATATACGCAACGAATGTGCAATAATAAAAAATAAAATCAACTCCAACGAAAAATGGGCGAAAAAAAATCCCTTTTACGTTAATTTTTCAAAAAAAATAAAGTCTAACTTTGCGTCGTCGAATAAAAAATATCGTTTTTATGAAGATAGCATTTATCGGCGCCGGCAATATGGGTGGCGCATTAGTGAAAGGTTTATTTTCTTCAAGAGCGTGCAAAGCCGAAGAGTTGGCTGTGGCTGACGCAAGTGAAAATACGCTGAAAGGCATCTCAAAAATAAGTAAGAATATTTTTGTTAGCACAGACAATCAAGAGGTCGTAAAGGGTGCAGACTATATTGTGGTTGCGGTGAAACCTTGGTTGGTTGATGTTGTGATCGAAGGCATCAAACCGGTCTTGACACAAGGTCAGACAATCATATCAATTGCGGCAGGCGTAGAGTTGAAGCATATTGCCGAGCTTGTTGGCGAGGGACATCCTCTCTTCCGCGTGTTGCCTAACACCGCAGTGGCATTGCTCGCAGGTATGAACTTTGTTAGCTCGTTAGGAGTTAGCAAGGAACAGGAGGATTTCGTTCTCTCTCTCTTCAACAAATTAGGGCGTGCCATCGTCGTCCCAGAAAAGCAGATGGGGGCGTTCACCAATGTGTCATCTTGTGGAATTGCCTACGCCCTACGTTACTTACGTGCTGCAACCGAGGGCGCTGTTGAATTGGGTGTTCGTCCAGACATTGCTCAAGAGGTGATTGCCCAGACTATGATTGGAGCCGCTGAGTTGATTCTTAAGAACAAGTCGAATGCGGAGGCCGAGATAGACAAGGTGACGACTCCCGGCGGTTGGACCATCAAAGGACTTAACGAAATGGAGAAGAACGGTTTTACGAACGCGGTTATACAAGGGATTAAAGCCAATCCTTGCTAAATAATTTTAGATTTCTATCGTTGTAGAAAAAGTGATATTTCCTGATATACTAACGTAGTAAACGAAAATATAATGTTAGAGAAATTTCTTAAGAAAACTCAGTTCGATTCGTATGAGGATTTTAAACAGAACTATAAAGTAATTGTTCCAGATCATTTCAATTTCGCATACGACGTGATGGACGAATGGGCGGCTCAAAAACCGAACAAAGTAGCCCTTCTTTGGACGAACGACAAGGGAGATCGCATTGATTTCACTTTCGCTGACATCAAAAGGGAAACGGATAAGGCTGCTTCTTTCTTTTTGTCTCTCGGCATTGAGAAAGGCGACATGGTAATGTTGATTCTCAAAAGACGCTATGAGTTTTGGATTTCCACTCTTGCCCTCCACAAGATTGGTGCTGTCGCTATTCCTGCGACCCACCTTCTTACGAAGGATGACATTGTCTACAGGACGAACGCCGCAAGCATTAAGGCTATTGTTGCTGATGGAGAACAGATAATCTTGGATCATATCAACGACTCTCGTGCGGAGTCTCCGACACTTAAATATTGCATCTCTGTGGGATCTATCATTCCAGAGGATTGGATTGATTTCCATAAAGGTTGCGAGAACGCAGCTCCTTTTGTCGCTCCTAAACGCAATGAGATTGACGACATTATGTTGATGTACTTCACGTCAGGAACGACGGGAGAGCCTAAGATGGTGGCTCATTCCTACTCTTACCCTCTTGGTCATATTGCAACAGGTAAGTATTGGCACAACCTTGATGAGGATAGCCTTCACTTGACTGTAGCGGATACCGGTTGGGCAAAATGTGCTTGGGGAAAAATCTATGGCCAGTGGATCGCTGGTGCCACAATCTTTGTCTACGATCATGTGAAATTTAGCGCCGCCGACATGTTGGCGGTCATTCAGAAGTATCATATCACCTCTTTTTGTGCACCTCCGACAGTCTTTCGCTTTATGATTCGTGAGGATTTGAAGAAATACGACCTTTCATCATTAAAGCATTGTACGATTGCGGGTGAGCCGTTGAATCCTTCTGTGTTTGAAAAATTCTATGAAGAGACGGGTCTGAAGTTGATGGAGGGATTCGGTCAGACTGAGACTTCGGTACTTTTGGCCACCTTCCCTTGGGTAAAACCTAAGCCAGGGTCTACGGGTTTGCCAAACCCTGCATACGACATTGATTTGGTCGACTCTGAGGGAAACAGTGTTCCTACGGGCACTCAAGGAGAGATAGTTATCCGTTTGGATAAGTGGAGACCTGTTGGATTGTTCAAAGAATATTATCGTAATCCTAAGTTGACGGAGGAAATTTTCAAAGATAATATCTACCACACTGGCGATGTTGCTTGGAGAGACGAGGACGGGTATTTTTGGTTCGTTGGTCGTACGGATGACGTGATTAAGAGTTCTGGTTACCGCATCGGTCCTTTTGAAGTGGAAAGTGCGTTGATGAAGCACCCTGCGGTTGTTGAGTGTGCTATCACGGGTGTGCCCGATGAGGTACGAGGACAAGTAATCAAGGCAACGATTGTATTGTCTAAAGAGTATAAGGACAAGGCAGGCGACGACTTGGTTAGGGAAATCCAAAACCATGTGAAACGCACCACTGCTCCCTATAAATATCCTCGTGTCGTAGAGTTTGTTGATGAATTGCCAAAGACAATCAGCGGTAAAATTAAAAGGACGGAACTTCGTGGTGATAAAAAATAAAATGAGGTTTTTGTTTTAGTTGGAATATTTTATCTTTAAGGAATGAAAAAAAGAGTTGCAGTGAAGATAGGCAGCAACGTGTTGGCGGCTGTTGGTGGAGGTGTTGATTTGGCACGTATCCAGCAATTGGTCGCACAGGTGGCTCAGCTTCATAGAGAGGGGTATGAAATCATCATGATTTCCTCTGGTTCCATTGCGGCGGGACGATCTCTGATTAAAGATAACAAGCTGGATGTCGTTTCCGCTCGTCAACTCTTCTCTTCTGTCGGACAGGCTAAACTCATCAGCATCTATCGTGAGTGTTTCGAAAAGGAAGGGCTACTTTGCGGTCAGGTGCTCACTACGAAAGAGAGTCTCGGCACTCGTATGCACTATCTGAATCAGAGAAACTGCCTTTCTGTTATGCTCGAACATGGAGTAATACCTATCATCAACGAGAATGACACCATCTCTGTTACGGAGTTGATGTTCACGGATAACGACGAGTTGTCGGGAATGATTGCTACGATGATGGGAGCGGAAAAATTAGTTATTCTGAGCAACATTGATGGAATCTTCAATGGAAAACCCGGCGAACCCGGCGTTGAGGTAATTCGTGAGGTTGCCCCAGGTAAGAGAGACCTTTCTTCGTATATTCAGATTTCAAAGTCGTCGTTCGGTCGTGGCGGAATGCAGACGAAGACGAATATTGCGAGCAAAGTGGCTGATGAAGGCATCGAGGTGATTATCGCCAATGGAAAGAAAGATGACATTCTTGTGCGTCTACTCCATGATGGAGATGTGGTCTGCACACGTTTTCTGCCCTCTGACAAACCAACAACGAGCGTGAAGAAATGGATCGTCCATAGTGATGGATTTGCTAAAGGAGAGGTCGTCATCAATGCTTGTTTGAAGAAAGTGTTCGAGGAGGAGAAAGCCGCCTCTATCTTGCCAGTTGGTGTTGTGCGTATTGTCGGCAATTTCGAAAAAGGGGATATCGTGAAGGTGATGGATGAAGACGGAAACCAGTTGGGAGTAGGTCAGGCGCAGTATTCAAGTACGTTGGCTGCGAAGAATATCGGACAAAAAGGAAAACGTCCGATTGTTCATTACGATTACCTTTATCTATTCTAATTTTGTTATGTTTGAAACTAAAACTTTATGGCTGTAAGCAGAATTTTTGAGCAGGTTTGTGTTGCTTCAAAGACATTGAATCGTCTGTCAGACAAGCAGATAAATGCTGTGTTATTAGATGTTGCGGATGAGGCAGAGAGTCAGACGGAATATATTTTGTCAGAAAATCGGAAAGATTTGGACAAGATGGATCCCTCTAATTCTATGTATGATCGTCTGCAATTGACGAAAGAGCGCATTGTGGGTATTGCGTCAGATATTCGTAATGTCGCAGGCTTGCCATCTCCGTTAGGAAAGACTTTAAGAGAGACAGTGCGTCCTAATGGCTTGAAAATCAAACGTGTGAGTGTTCCGTTTGGAGTCATAGGAGTGATATACGAGGCACGTCCGAACGTAAGTTTTGATGTTTTCTCTATATGTTTGAAATCAGGCAATGCCTGTGTTTTAAAAGGAGGAACGGATGCGTACGCTTCGAACGTAGCTATTGTTAATGTGATACATTCTGTGTTGAGGAGGCATGGGGTGGATGAAAATGTGGTGGCGCTGCTTCCTGCGGGTCGGGAGGCCACGGGAGAGTTGTTGGATGCCGTTGGATATGTTGACTTGATTATTCCGAGAGGAAGTTCTGGCCTGATAAGTTTTGTGCATGAACATGCCAAGGTGCCTGTCATTGAGACTGGAGCGGGTGTGTGCCATACTTTTGTGGATGAAACGGCGGATCTGAAAATTGCATCGGATGCGATTTTTAATGGAAAGAGTCGCAGACCAAGTGTTTGCAACACGTTAGATACTGTGTTGGTTCATGAGAAGCAGTTGCCTAATTTGGCACAGATTTGTGAACCATTGCAAGCGAAGAAGGTGGTCATTTATGCTGACGAGCAGTCGTATAGGTCATTGGAGGGTAAGTACCCTGCCGAATTGTTGCAGCATGCTACGGCGGAGCATTTCGGATTAGAGTTTTTGTCGTTGAAGATGTCTGTTCGAACGGTGGCGAACATTGACGAGGCGTTGGCGCATATTGCCAAGTATGGCTCGAAACATAGTGAGGCGATTATCAGCAGAGATGAGAAGAACATCGCGTTGTTCTATCAGATGGTGGATGCGGCATGTGTGTACGCCAACACGTCGACGGCGTGGACAGACGGAGCGCAGTTTGGTTTGGGGGCGGAAATTGGCATATCAACGCAGAAAATGCATGCGAGGGGGCCAATGGGCTTAGAAGAACTCACGACCTACAAGTGGATTATTGAGGGGAATGGACAGGTTCGTGGATGAATGAGATGAAATAATAATGTAAAGCAAAATACTAATTTAAATTTTGGAGATCATGGGTGGTATCCTTATTTCTTTGTTAATTGGAGCGGTTGCCGGATTTTTGGGCAGCAAACTCTTTTCTGGTGCAAGCCACGGATTGTTGTTGAACATTTTGATTGGTATTGTCGGTGGAGTGATTGGTGGTTTTTTGTTAGGAGACTGTTTGAGCAATGCCATTAGCATTCCGTATGTTGGTGAAATCATCACGGCTGCTTTGGGTTCTGTAATCCTATTGTGGGTGATTTCTTTGTTTAAGAAATAAACGGAGGCGAATAAGAATATTTATTAGTCTTTTAAGAAAGTAAACGCTATGATACTTGGTGTCATGGCGTTTTTTTGTGGGGTTATCCAAAGTGTTGGATAAGGATTGTATTCTTCAAATTTTACTAGGATATTCAAATGTCCAAAGAACTCGGAATTGAAGAGAACGTTTTACCTCCAAAATTCCTAACTTTGCACCATTATTTTTAGTAGAACAAAGAAATGATCAATTTTTTAAAAACGTATGCACTGTTCATCTCTATGATGATCGGTATCGTGTTTCACTCGTTCTTTACGGATGTCTCTTATGTCACTAAGTATTTTATGGAAGAACCTCTGCAGGACATTACTTTCATCACGAAATACATGCTCTTTGTCATGCTCTTCATCGTCTATTGCAAGGTGGATTTCAAATCTTTTCGTTTGAAGAAATGGCATCTTTATATGCTGTTGTTCCAGTTCACGTTTTGTATTGTTTTCTATCTTCTATTCCGCTTTATTGATGAGGATATGGCAGAAGCAGCTCTGATTTGCTTGATTGCGCCAACTGCCACCTCTGCTCCTGTCATTACTGGGCTTTTGGGTGGTAGTGTCGCTGGTCTGATTACATACAGTGTGTCGAGCAACCTTTTGGTGGCTTTCTTCGCTCCGGTCTATTTTTCCCTGATTGGTGCGCATGGAGCGGGGGCTGCCGATATGACGTTTATAGACGCTTTTTCAACCATCTGTGGTAAGGCGTTCCCGCTGATTTTCGGACCGTTCGCTGTCGCTATGATTCTTCGTTACCTTGTACCCTCTATCTACACCTTTTTCAAGCAACGTCAGGGTATCTCTTTCTGGCTTTGGACGATTGCATTGGTGCTTCTGATGGCTCGTACGACGACGGATCTTCTGAAGATGGATAGTTCACACTTGATGGCGTCCCTCAATGTGGCTTTGATGGCTCTGCTGATGTGTTTGGCTCAATTTACCTTTGGTCGTTGGTGGGGGAGTAAATTCCATAATAGAGTCTCCTCGGGTCAGGCTTTGGGGCAGAAAAATACGATTTTGGCCATTTGGATGGCTCAGACTTTCTTCAATCCAATCATTGCTGTTGCTCCTGCCACCTATGTGCTATGGCAAAATTTAGTCAATTCGTACCAGCTTTGGAAACATCGTCGTGGTATCAAAGTTGATAGGGGATAAGTAATCATAAACTTCAGAAACTGGTTTAGCTTGCGATGAGCTAAGACGGTTTACATCTTGCTGAGTTTGGCAATTATACGAAATCGGGGGTGAGCCACGAAAGGTTCATCCCCGATTCTTTTATAATGATATTGATTTGCCGTTAGAGTTATATGTTCGATTTGGCGGCTTTTGCAATGAAATGAAGTCGGTTGAGAACGTTCACTTCGCTGACGCCCCCATCAAAGTCGAGGAAGAGAATGTTGAGGTTGGGATAGATATCTTTTATCTTTTTTTCAATTCCTTTTGAGATGATGTGGTTGGCGATACATCCGAACGGCTGCAGGCTGACGGCTGCGTTGATGCCTCGCTCTGCAAACGACGCCAACTCGGCGGGAATTAGCCACCCTTCGCCAAATTGAGCCGCCAAGCTGACTATCTTAGATGCTCGTTTAGCCTCCTCGTCGATATTGGATATCTTCTCGTAATAGCGGAATTTCGACGCTGCTTTGTCTATCTTTTTTTCTAAGTGTGTGATATAGGCCTTGCCCAACATTGTCAACGCTTTTACGAAGAATGAACGCTTTTCGTCTAAGTAGTTTTTCTCATTGAACTTGGCGTTCGGGAAGAACTGGGTGAAGAACTCGTTGAGCGATGGGATGACAGGTTCAATGCCCTCTTTCACCAACCAGTCAACGATGTGTTGATGTCCGAAAGAGTTGTATTTGATGAAGATCTCGCCTACGATACCGATGCGAGGCACCGCTTTTGTCTGTGTGATGTCGTCAAATCGTTTGGCTGCCTCTTCCAACAGCCTTAGCAACTCTTTGGTCTTCTTTTGTTCAATGACCTCAACGCCTCGTTTTAGATATTCTTCCTTTAAAGCTGAGGCCGCTCCTTGCTTTTTCTCGCGCACTGCCGAAGCATAATACATCTTGGCGATAGCGTCGGCATAGAAGAGCATATATAGCGTTACTTTAAAGGCTTTCTTCAGGTCGGGTTTAAAACCTGGTTGGTCGTTGATCGTGTTCATAATGGATATGGAGATGACGGGTATGTCGCCATATCCTGCCGCCAACAACGCCTTTTTGATGAGGGCGATATAGTTAGTGGCTCGACACTGCCCCCCAGTCTGTGTAATCGCAAAGGTGATTTTATTGCGGTCGTACTTGCCCGACTGCAGCGCGCAGATACAGTCGCCCACCACTAAAGTGGCAGGGTAGCATACTTCATTGTTGGCATAGGTCAACCCATATTTGGCAGAATCCGCATTGCTAGGTGGCATGTTTTCCACTTCATAGCCCATCAACTTGAACAATGGTGGAATGAACGGAGAGTGGAACTCCGAGAAGTAGGTGCAAAGAATCTTTCTTCCCCGGTCTGCCTCTGTGTACGATGGCGTGGTCTTAAATTCAAATTTGACATTCTCGCCATTGACGTCCGACTTGAACTTGAGTGATTCAATGAGCGAGCGGATGCGCAGTCGTAGCGAGCCAGCGTTGTTCACGTCGTCAACTTTTAGAAGTGTCAAGTTTTTACCACCACGCTTTAGTAGATCACTCACCTCATCAACCACGAATGCGTCTGGACCGCAACCGAAAGAGGTGAGCTGCACGAAGTGGACAGGCTCGTCGTTCGTTGCCACCCAATGTGCGGCACGCATGATTCGATTCATGTATGACCATTGTGGAATGATATGCGCATCTTTCACTTCGTTTGAATCACCGCGAATAATGTCCTCCGTGATTACGTCGACACCGAAAGAAGTGATAATTTCCGACACCTTATGTTGTATGAGTGGGTCGTTGTGGTAAGGTCGTCCTGCCAATAAGATGACGAAACGTTTTTCTTCCTTGGCTCTTTGTAAGGTGTGGACGGCTTTGTCGTGCAACGTCTTTGAAAATTCTTCTTTAGCTTTCAACGCTGCCTCAAAAGCATTCTGGAATATTACTTCGTCATATTTATCTTTCAGTAATTGTGAAATATATAGGCGGCATCCTTTCATCAATAGTTTCGTGTCTTTAAAGTTGATGATTGGTGCGTCTAACGGAATGTTATATTTGGCTTTCGGATTGATGGCACTCTTGATGACGTCTGAATAACCTGAAACGACTGGACAGTTGTAACTGTTGTTGGCGTTAGGTTCCATAGATTCGTAGACGACGTAAGGGTAGAAAATGCGGTCTACTTTCTTGTCTACTAAGTCGAGTATGTGTCCATGTACTAGTTTGGCGGGGAAACAGATGTTGTCCGCCATCACCGAACTAAGTCCACGTTCGTAGATCTTAAAGGTTGAACGGGCTGATTTTTTGACGGCGATGCCGCATGATGAGAAAAGAGCCTGCCAGAATGGGAAGTTCTCGTACATATTCAGCACGCGAGGAATACCCAAAGTGACGACTGGCTGTTGAACGATTGATTTTGGATTTCCCTTGAATGCCAACTCTGCCTTGTTGAGGCTGAGATTGAAGGCGTTACGTCCGCGTTCTCCCTTATTGGTGTAGATCTTTTCGCACTTGTTGCCTGAGTAGTAGGTCTTCCCGTTAGCGAAAATATTCTTCAGAATCTGACAATTATTCTCGCAACCCACGCAACGCATTTGCTCTGTAGTGTATTCTTTGAGGTCTACGAGACTTTTAAGTGGTGTGTTTTGACTTTGTCCGTCATAGTTGGGACTTTCCATGCGGCGTTTCGCAAAGAGAGCCGCTCCGTAGGCTCCCATCAATTCTGGGTAGTTGGAGACGGACACTGTCCTGCCTGTTGAAAGCTCGAAAGCACGGACTACGGCTTTGTTGCGCATTGTACCTCCTTGGAGTACGATATGCTCGCCCAATTCGTCCATGTTTTTTAGTTTCAACACTTTATATAAGCAGTTTTTGACTACTGAATAGGCTAATCCTGCCGAGATATCGTCTAATGGCGCACCCTCACGAAGGCATTGTTTCACCTTTGAGTTCATGAATACGGTGCATCGTGTACCGAGGTCAGATGGATTTTTGCTTCTACAAGCTCGTTCCACAAACTCTGTGATAGGGCAGTCTAATGATTTCGCAAAACTGTCAATGAACGACCCGCAACCAGACGAACACGCTTCGTTGATTTCTAAGCGGTTGATGGCACCATTCTCCACAAAGATGGCCTTCATGTCTTGTCCTCCAATATCAAGGATGAAAGACACTTTGGAATCTAACTTATAGGCGGCGGTGTAGTGGGCGATGGTTTCTACCATTCCGAAATCTAATCCGAAGGCAGTTTTTATCAGTTCTTCTCCATATCCTGTAGAACAACCTGATTTCACGATTAGATTTTTCCCTTTAGCTTGTGCTTCTTGTAGCAATTGAGTAAGTCCCTCTTTGACAGTCTCTAACGGACGGCCTCCATTTTTTTTATAGAAAGTGAAGAAAATACGCTCCTGCTCATCCATGGCAATCACCTTGGTGGTGGTTGAGCCTGAATCGATGCCGATAAAGCAGTTCTCATTTGAGAGTTGCGCCATATCGACTTTCTCTATTTTATTATGGCTTTTCTCGTCAGACCATTGGCTGAAATCGTTCTCGTCTTTAAAGAGCGTTTGTAGTCCAGATTGGCGTATTGTGATTTTCTGACCTTGTTGGGAGAATTTCTTTAGTAAATCCTCTAAGGAGTTTGAAACGTTTTGTTTAAAATTGATTGAGAGCGAAGCTCCCCATGCGGGAACGACGGATGCGTTTGGATCAAGAATCACGTCCTTTTCATCCATGGACAGTTTCTTCATCAACAGATTCTTGAGGGCAGGGATGAAGGCGAAGGGGCCACCGCAGAGGAATAATTTAGGTAGAATATCGCAACCGTGAGAGAGTGCAGAAACGACCTGTGTAACCACTGCATTAAAAATAGAGGCAGCGATGTCCTCCCGACAAACGTTGAGTGCGATAAGATTCTGAATGTCAGTCTTCGAGAACACTCCGCAACGAGAGGCTATTGGGTGGATTGTCGTGGCTTTCTGGGCGAGATTGCTCAATTCTGAAACATTGACGTTGAGGATAGCCGCCATCTGGTCGATGAATGCTCCTGTGCCACCAGCGCAGTTCCCGTTCATACGGATGTCTGGATGTAAATCTTTGTTGAAGAAGATCATCTTGCTGTCTTCTCCCCCTATGTCAATAAGCGTCTTTGTATCGGGATATTTCTCTTCAATCACTTTCGTGGCGGCGACTACTTCTTGAACAAATGGTAGTTGGTAACGTTCTGAGATGCCCATTCCTGCCGATCCCGTGGTGCAGATTGAGGCCACTACGTTGCCCAATTTGTT
Source organism: Bacteroidaceae bacterium (assembly GCA_963619325.1). GTDB lineage: Bacteria > Bacteroidota > Bacteroidia > Bacteroidales > Paludibacteraceae > UBA1181. Next base: position 17,248 of record CAVEVQ010000029.1, read on the forward strand.
CATCATCCGTTCGAGAGAAGAGAGAAGGGTGCCTGATATATCAGCGTGGTGGCGAGTGTAGTCTGTGTAAATGACATCACCTTTTTCGTCGGTTGCTACCAACTTTAGCGTCGTAGAGCCAGCATCCAGTCCGATACGGCACAGTTCTTTGTTGTTGAACGACATATATATTTCGTCTTAAATATTCTTCTTTTAATGAAATTTTCATGGCTCATAACAAGCAAACGCAAATTTACGTTTTTTTCATGAATAATAAGGTGCGATTTCTTTTTGCAAAATCGAGCTTTTATAGTTTTATGTGTTGAGCGGCTACATGTTGGTGCAAGAAAATTGTCGCGCTGTGTTGGAATTTTTCGGCAGATTCGGTGGTGTAGAAAAGACAACTTCTGTTTCTGGTGAGCAGTTGCTCTAAATCGGTATGTCTTTGCAGGTAGGTTTTCAGACTGTTTGCGACAATGTCGCCCTGCAATACAGGCGTAACGTTCTCGGGAAGATATTTTTTGATTTTATGGAACAACAGCGGATAGTGGGTGCAACCTAGAATGACGGTGTCAATAAGAGGATCTTTCTCAAACAGTTGGTGGATGTATTTTCGCACGAAGTAGTCTGCTCCTTCTCCGTCGTATTCTTCGTTTTCGATGAGTGGCACCCATAGCGGACAAGATTGACAGGTGACGGTCATCTCGGGGTAGAGTTTCTGTATCTCAAGTGGGTATGAGTTGGATTGTACAGTTCCAATAGTGGCGAAGATTCCGATGTGTTTGGTTTTGCTGACGTTGCCAATATGTTCTGCCGTTGGACGTATGATGCCTAACACGCGTCTGTCTGGATTCCACAAGGGGAGATCGTTGGTCTGTACGCTTTTCAATGCTTTGGCAGACGCGGTGTTGCATGCATAGATAACCAACGGACATCCCATAGCAAACAGTCGCTCTGTCGCTTGTCTTGTGAACTCGTATACCACATCGAACGAACGGTTTCCGTAGGGTGCGCGGGCATTATCTCCTAAATAGACATAGTCATACTGGGGCAGATGTTCTCTGAGCTTCTCAAGAATGGTCAATCCGCCATATCCAGAGTCGAATAGTCCTATCGGGCCAGTAGTATTTGGGAAAAGTGGCATTAGGCTGTTTCGTTTTGATTGTCGTTCAGAATGGATTTAACCGCCTCGTCGGTTTTGTAAAGTTGTTCTTTGCAATATTTGATGAGTTCGGTGGCTCGTTTTGCCTTTGTCGTGAGTTCGTCTACACCGAGTTCGTTGGCTTCCAGCTGTCGGAGTATTTCTTCTAACTCGGAAACTGCGGTGTTATAGTCTATCTTCTTCAATGCCATGATGTTAGTACATTTTATAGGTGGTCTTCAACACGCGGAATTCTGTGCGTCTGTTGATTGAATCGACAATTTCTTTCTTTGAATCATCCGTCAACATATCGATGTAATCTTCGTTGAGTTCTTCTCCCACTTTCAGCCAATTATATTTTTTCTGGAGGTTCTTGTCTACGGTTACGGGTTGTGATTTTCCGTATCCTTTGGCAGTGAGTCGTTCTGATTCGATTCCTTTTTTAATGAGGTAGTCGACAACCGATTGTGCTCGTTTACCAGAGAGTTGCAGATTGCCATCTGCCGATCCGATACGGTCTGTGTGGGCACCAATCTCAATGGTGATGTTTGGGTTGTCGTTCAGAATCTTAACCAACTTGTCAAGCGCGGTGGACGATTCTGGTGTGAGCGTTGCCTTGGCAAATTCAAAGAAGATATTATCCAATCCGACGGGTTTGCTAAGCGATGCGAGGGTGAAGTGTATAGGGAAGGTCTTAGAGTCTTCCAAGTCAATGGTCTCTGCTTCTTGTTTCTGATTTAGAAAGCCACGACAGTTGCCCAACATCACATAGTGAACGTTTTTGTTGAGGCTGCACTTGAAAGATCCGTCTTTCTTGGACTTCAATTTCGTGTTTGTACCATCATCGCCGACTATGCGAACGGTGGCGTCTGAAATTGGCTCTCCACTCATGTCTGTTACTTTCCCATCAATGATGAACTCCACTGCGGGTAACTCAAACTCATAGATTTTGTCGTATCCTTTCTTTTCACCTCGGTTGGACGAGAACATTCCTTTTTCTAATCCTGCTATGAATGAAATGCCGAAATCATCTCCGTTTGAGTTGATGGGATACATCATGTTGCTTACTACCCATGTTCCATCCTCCATTTCGTTGGCGTAGAAAATGTCTAACCCTCCGAACCCTGGATGCCCATTGGACGAGAAATAGAGGGTTCCGTCTTCTCGCATATAAGGGAACATTTCATCTCCTGGTGTGTTGATTTCTGGCCCTAAGTTGACGGGCGCGCCATACTGGTTGCCGTTCTTCTCACTTCTCCAAATGTCTTTCCCTCCATATCCTCCAGGAAGGTCGGATACATAATATAGGTATTTCCCATCGGGCGACAAGGTTGGGTGCGCGAAGGTGACGGAACTGTCGGGGTAGAGTTTCACCTCGGTCACTTTCCCCCATTTTCCTCCTGAACGTGTGCAGGTGCAGATCTGTGCACCGCGACTTTCTCCTTTCTCAGAGTAGCATCGGGTGAAGAACATTTGCTTGCCATCCTCGCTGAATGAGACTGTTCCTTCGTCGAAGTCGGAGGTCATCTCTCCCTCTACTAATTCCAGATTGTCCCATTCGCCTAAGGAATTCCTTTTTGCCCAGTAGATGCTGTTGTTTCTCACTCCTGTTATCTTGCTGTTGTTTCCACCTACTTCTTTATTCTCCCGGGTGGAGTTGAAATAGACGACATCGGGGTCGCCTCCAGGAAAGGATGGACAGAATTCCGTGCGTTTTGACGAGAAAAAGTCCGCTTTTGCCACTTTATATCGGGTAGGATTTTTACGCCATTCTTCAATCTCGATGGCTGATTGTTTTCCATTGATGGCACGCACGTCATCGGGATGTTTTTCAAGGTAGATGTCATACTGCGCAATCGCCTCCTTGCTTTTTTTGTTTTGCCTCAGAATGTTGGCGTAGTAAAGGTATACAGTGGAGTCCTTGTAGTTGTTGCGTAATGCGTTTGCGTATGCTCTTTCTGCCTTGTCTGTCTGGTTGATGAGACGGTAGCAATTCCCTAATTGGTATGCGCTGTAGGCTTTAAGTGGCTTCTCTTTGGCTTTCACCTTCGGATAGATTCGGCTGTAGAGAATCGATGCATTGTAATACTCGCCTACTTCATACTTCTTGTCGGCTTTTTTGAGTCGCTGTTTTGTTGAGCAACTTGAAAATCCGAATGTGAGAGATAGTAGCAGGATGAGTCTGATAATGCTACGCATGCTATATTTCGATTTTTTCATCAATGGAAATCTTCTGTCTTTTTTAAGCCTGTATTTGATTGTATAAAACGAGAACTTTGCGAAATTAGTGTGTTGTGGAATCGCTTTTCATTGTTATTCGTCAGCACTTTCAGATTTCTCTGTCTCTTCGGCCAGCGGATTCCAACCTTGTGCCTTGAGATCCACTTCGTCGCCCTGGTGGGTGATTAGGCGGCAACCGAGCGACTCGTCTGTAGTGTGTCCGATAACATGAACGCCCTGCATTTTTTGCATCACGTCGTTCATCTCCAAAGGTACGGTGAAGAGTAGTTCGTAGTCTTCTCCTCCGTTGAGGGCGGCGGTCGTCGGACTGATGTTAAACTCTTCTGCCATCATTGATGTTTCGTAGTCAATAGGAATTCGATCTTCGTAGACACGACAACCTACGCCACTTTGTTTGCAGATGTGAAGTAGTTCGGATGACAATCCATCTGAAATATCCATCATTGCGTTTGGAACGATTCCCAGTTTTGCAAATTCTGCGATAATGTCTTTGCGCGCTTCAGGCTTCAATTGTCTTTCAAGAATGTATTCCTTGCCTGCCAAGTCGGGTTGCTGAAATTCATTGCCATCAAACACTTTGCGTTCGCGGTCAAGTAATAAAAAGCCCATGTAAGCGGCTCCCAGATCCCCCGTAACGCAGAAGAGATCGTTGTTCTTCGCTCCGTTGCGGCAAACAATCTTGTCTTTCTCTCCCTCGCCGATGCAAGTGATGCTGATGGTCAATCCTGTCATAGATGAGCAGGTGTCGCCTCCTACGAGGTCAACCCCGTATTTCTCGCACGCCAGTTTGATCCCTGCGTAGAGTTCATCAATGTCTTCCAAGCAGAATCTCTTTGAGATACCCAACGAAACAGTGATTTGCTTAGGTTGACCGTTCATTGCGTAAATGTCTGAAAAATTGACAACTGCAGCCTTGTAGCCCAAGTGCATAAGTGGTGCATAGGTGAGATCAAAGTGTACGCCTTCGAGCAGCAAGTCGGTAGTAACCAATACCTGCTTGTCTTTGTATTCTAAGATAGCCGCATCGTCGCCCACACCTTTGAGGGTGGATGCGTTCTTGATTTCAATGTTCTTTGTTAAGTGTTTGATGAGTCCGAACTCTCCTAACGTTGAAATTTCGGTTCTTCCTTCATTTGCCATATTTTATATATATTATGTCTATTTATATCTATATATATTAGAAAATTAACGATTCTATTCTTGTGGTATATCCGATAGGAATTCGCCATCCACGAAGAGAATGATAATGTCGTTTTTCTTCCAATACTTTTTATATTTTTTCGCCCGCTGCTCGTCTAAAAACAGTGGAGTGTTATTGCTGACTATGAATTTATTTTCGTTAGGTAGTTTATAATTGATTAATTCCATCTCTAATTTATCTGCAAACTCCTCGGGTTTCAATCCGTCTTTTTTGAGTGAGTCTGCTATCACGAAGTCGGTGACTTTTATTTGAGGGAGGGGTACGCTATGATATTTGTAGGGATTTGAAGTGGTATCTTCTCTCACTACTTTGACGATGGCATCGCAAAGAGGAGCGCAGATATTCCAGCACATTGCAAAATAGTTTCCTTTTTTGCTATTCCATTTTTTCAGAGTGAATGTTCCTTGCTTTGAGGTTTGTATTTTCAGATAACTGTCTTTTTCGTAATCAAGTATGCTGACGGTTGCTCCTCCTTTGAGTGTCAGTGTGTTGCCCTTCCCAGAAATGTATTTTTCCAAAAGTGCCGCCCTAGTGTCTGTGTTGATTTGAAGTTGTTGCTTCAATTGTTGGACAAAAAACTGCTCCATAGTCAGCTGGGCTTGCAGGGGGCAAACATACGATAGGATAAGTGAGATTATGAAAATAAGTTTCTTCATGCACTTTCTTTTAGATTTTTGCAAATAATCACATAAGTGAACGACCATTCAAGGGCTGAGTTCACAAGGCGAATTTACAAAAATATATTCAAAAACAGATTCATTATGAGTCAGCCCCGCAGAGCTCCAAATGTCAGAAGTGCGACACCTATCAGTATTCCGCAGAGCAAAATGCCTTTTATCTTTAAATTCTTCTCTTTCAGTAAAATAGCGCCATATAAGAACGGAACGACGGCTCCAGACCTGCGAATGGTTGAAACAATGGATATGAGCGCGCTATGGTCGGAAAGTGCCCAATAGTAGACATAATCCGCCAACATTAAGAAGAGGGATATGCCGATGATGCTCCATCGCCAATTGAAAGGCGATGTTTTGCGGTGCGGATACCAAACAAGAAGGAGGACTACGCCCATCACGAATGCCTGATAGATAGAGCTATAGACTTGTACGGCAATACGGTCGTATTGGTGCATAAGGTGTTTGTCGTAGAGTCCGCTGGCCGCTCCTAAAAGGGTTGCCAAGATGATGAGCCAGATCCAATGGTTGCGTTTCCACGACACGCCTTCTTTGTGTCCAGCGAGTGAGAACAGATAGAAGGAGGTGATAGTGATCGCAATTCCTAAAAACTGTAGGGGGGTCAACGATTCTGAGAATATGACGAGTGCGCCAACGACTGTCCACACGGGTTGTGTAGCTCGTATAGGCGAATAGATGGTGATAGGAATGTTTTTCATTCCGAAGTAGGCGCATGTCCATGAGCCTAACACCAACACGGCTTTTATGAAGATGAAAAGGTGTGTGTTCCAATCAATTGAAGGCACATAGAAATGCGCTGCGGTCATTGTTTCTGGCGAAATCTTTGATAAGATGATAGGAATCAGAAAAATAATCGCTGAAATGACCACCGAGGAGGTCAGAACTGGTATAACCGCATTCCCTTTTAAAGATATTTTCTTGAAGACATCATAAATGCCCAATAAAAGGGCGGATAACAGTGCTAAAAGAACCCACATAAAAACCTATGCTCCGATATTTACCAAATCAGTTCACCTTTGCCTTGACGGACGACAACAGGTTCGTCGCCTGTGCAGTCAACGATCGTGGAAGGGTCGAGTGCGCCATATCCTCCATTGATAACGACATCCGCGATGCCTTCGTAACGTTCGTGGATCAGTTCCGGGTCTGTGAAATATTCAAGGATATCGTCATCCTCGTCGCGCACGGAGGTAGAGAGGATAGGATTGCCTAACCCTTTTACGAGTTCAAGAACAATGTTATTGTCGGGTACGCGGATTCCAACGGTCTTTTTGTTGCGAAAAAGTTTTGGCAGGTTGTTATTGCCGTTGAGAATGAAAGTGAAGGGACCCGGCAGGTTTTTCTTCATCAACTTGAATGTGTCGTTATCCACTTTTGCGTATTGGCTGATATTGCTGAGGTCGTGGCAGATGAAAGAGAGGTTGGCTTTGCGAACATCAATTTTCTTATGTCGGCATATTCTCTCAACTGCTTTCGTGTTGAAGATATCGCAGCCCAAACCGTAGATAGTGTCGGTGGGATAGACGATCAATCCACCGTCGCGAAGAAATTGCACCACTTTGTCTATTTCTCGTGGGTTCGGGTTTTCCGGATAAATTCTGATAAGCATAAATTTCGCATTATGGGCGCAGAGGATGCGCTGACGTTGATTCTGCAAAGATAATGAATTGTCAAAGAATCTTTTTACTTTGCGCGAAACAATCGAAAAATAGGTATAATTAAGAATGTTTTTTTACTTCTACGATGTGAGTCTGGGGCAATGTGGCATTCCTGACCTCCACTTGTTTAACCACGTTGTCTGCTAATTCGGCGAATGCTTTGCCTATGATGGTGTTCTCATCGCAGGCCACAGGGACACCGTTGTCTCCTCCCTCACAGATGCTTTGGACGATAGGAATCTGTCCGAGGAGTGGCAAGTCAAGTTGGTCTGCTAAGGTTTTACAACCTTCTTTGCCGAAGATATAATACTTATTCTCAGGTAATTCCATAGGGGTGAACCATGCCATATTCTCCACTAATCCTAAGATAGGCACGTTGACTTTTTCTCCTTGGAACATGCTAATGCCTTTGCGTGCGTCTGCTAATGCCACTTGTTGAGGGGTGCTGACAACAATAGCACCTGTGATAGCGACTGTTTGCACCATCGTGAGGTGGATGTCGCTAGTCCCTGGTGGCAGATCTACGATGAAAAAATCTAGGTCGCCCCAGTTCGCATCCGAAATCAACTGCTTGAGGGCGTTGCTTGCCATTCCGCCACGCCAGAGCACGGCGTTCTCAGCGTTTACAAAGAACCCGATGGAGAGCATTTTAACTCCATACCTTTCTTCTGGACGAATCAGCTCGCGTCCGTTGACATCCTCAAGAATAGGTCGGGCGTCTTCCAAATCAAACATCTTGGGTATGGAAGGACCGAAAATATCTGCATCCAAAAGTCCGACTTTGTAGCCTTTCTTTGCTAAAGCGACTGCCAAATTGGATGAGACCGTCGATTTGCCGACGCCTCCTTTCCCAGAAGAGACTGCAATGATGTTTTTAACCTGTGGCAATAGCTTGTCTGGAGTTTGTGGCAATTCTGTTTTGAAACGAACATCGATGTTCCCCTTTATTTCTGCCTCTTCTCCAACGTAGGTGAGGATGGCTTGTTCTGCGGCCTTCACAAGCGATTTTGCGAATGGGTCATTAGGTTTCTCTAAAAGCAGAGAAAAGGAAATCTTATTCCCATCGATACGAATGTTGTCGTCGACCATGTTGGCGGTGACAATATCTTCGCCTGTGCCGGGGTAACGCACATGCTTGAGCGCATCTAATACTAACTGAGGATAAAAAGCCATAATTATATCTGTTTAGTGAGAACAAAATTACAAATTATATTTGCTTAATTTTGTGGTATGTGAAAAAGAATGAAAATATTAACTTAATCTTACCAATCATAGATGAACCTAATACAATTATTTAAAAATTTGAAAAAATATGTTGCTCCTTATAAATGGTATGTGGTGGCAACATTACTTTTGACCTTGATAGGGTCTTGTATGGCCCAGGTGAATGCGGTAGTATTAGACTGGGCTGTCGATTCTATAAATGCGCATATCACCTCGGGAGGCGGTTGGGATGGCAAAGCGTTGCATATAGTCACCTTGATCGCGATCGTCCTTTTGTCGAAAGAGGTCTTGTCTGCGTTTATCAAGTTCTTCCAGAATTTCTTTGGGGAAAAGATAAGGATTTTTGTGTCGAAGGATTTGTCGTTGGCGGTTATCAATAAGGTGTTGAAATTTAGAGTGGCTTTTTTCTCCGCCACCGACAATGAACCAGGGAAACTGCAAACGCGTATAGATCAGGGTATTAGCAGTCTGTCAAGGACTGTGCAGAATTTCTTCATTGATTTGTTGCCCCTTTTCCTAAGTGCGATCCTGGCATTGGTGTTGATGTTTAGGGCAAATGTATGGGTCGGCCTGACGGCTATGACTATTGTTCCTATCTATTTTGTCATTACGGTCAGACAAGCGAAAAAGCTCAAGGGATGGCGTCAGAATATGCGAAGGGAGAGAGAGTCGAAAAGTCATGGTATCATGAATATCCTTGAATCGATCACTGTGATAAAATCTTTCAATAGGGAAAAGATAGAGGAGGATAAGCAGGCGGCTATTCAAGATAAACTGACTGGCAACCAGATGTCTACGAGAAAGACAAGTTTTTGGTATGATGGACTGAAAAGTTTCTTCCAACAGATCGGGACAGTGGCGATTATCATCCTTACTGCGTATTTGGTGCTGACAGATTATCCTGGCATGACGATTGGAAAAATTATGTATCATGTGATGTTGTTCAATAATGTGGTGGCTCCGATCATGCAGTTGCATCGTATTTTTGACGATATGAATGATGCGTTGATATATGCTGACGGATTCTTTGGAATCTTGAACAACGAGAAGGACATTGAGGAGACAGGGAAATACCGTCCTGCGAAGGTGGAAGGAAACATTGAAATCAGCAAAGTTGATTTTACCTATCCTAATGGAACGAAAGCGTTGCACAATATCAATATGAGGATAGAAAAAGGTAAAATAACGGCGTTTGTCGGGTTGTCGGGTGCAGGAAAGAGTACGATTGTCAACTTGTTGGACAAATTTTATAAGCCGGATTGTGGGGCTATCAAATTGGATGGTGTCGATCTGAATGAGTATGACACGCAGTATTTACGCGATAATATCGGGTTGGTGTTGCAAAAGAATCACATCTTTGACGGAACAATAGCTGAGAATATCTTGTATGGTAATCCGAATGCGACGATAGAAGATGTGTATGATGCGGCGAAAAAGTCTTTTCTGTATGATCAAGTGATGTCGCTGCCAAACAAATTTGATAGTAAGGCGACGATGTTGTCGGGTGGCCAGCAACAGCGAATTGCGATAGCAAGAATGTTCTTGAAGAATCCTCCGATCATCTTTTTAGATGAACCGACAGCTAGTTTAGACGCGGTGGCAACCGAGCAGATCAAAAATAGTATAGATGCTATCAAGCAGAACCGAACGGTGATTATCATTTCGCACAGCATTTCGCAGATCATTGATAGCGATATGATTTATGTGTTGCAGAACGGCCGAGTAGAGCAAGGTGGAACTCCCGATGAAGTCTATAAAGAAGGTGGTGTTTATAAGGAGATTATGGACGCTTCAGCACGCAGTCTGAATATTGAGAAGATTGCTAAGACGATAGAGGGGGGAGAGTAGACTGGATTTTTGCGGTAAATATAGTAGTCTGGGTATTTATTACTCAGACTTTTTTTGTCGTGTTTACATCACAAAAATCAGACGAACTATTAAAAATAAAAAAACAATGTACACATGGTTTTTTTATACGAAATGGCAATTTATTATTGCAAATTTAAAATATAGGGCTATCTTTGCGACTCGAATTTAAAATTATTTATTATGAATAGGAAATTTTCAAGATTGGTTCTACTATTTATTATGTTAAGTTTGGTTGGATGTAAGAAAGATGAGGCAATTTCATCTACGGAAAGTGGTGAAATGGATAACTTCATCCTTTCGTTAGGCAATCCGATACAAAGCACTCCTGGCCAAGAGCAGATAGGAGATGTACTGAAGGAAATTGATAGTTCAACGCAGTTGTATTGCGAGTGTCGCAAGTATAAAGCTAATGAGGAATTTAGTGAGTTGAGGCTTTTAGATCCAACATCTTCTGTGATATATCCAGGAAGTATTATAGATGCGAAATCGGTAACCGATGGTTCTTACCGTCAAATTGTTTTAGATAGAGCACCTATGAGAATGTCTACAAATCTTCCTTTTTTTGATAATGATAATGCGGTAACAGTTGAAGATCCGTCTTTGTCGAATGTAAGAAGTGCCATAAAAAAAATGATATATGACTCAAACATAACAGGAAGCAATGTCGCTGATATGACGTTTGAGATAGTTGATGTTTACTCTGAAGAGCAGTTGGGACTTGCTATAGGCTGTAACTTCAAAGCAGGTGAGTTTGGTGCGATTGGTACTAAATTTGATTTTACGAATAAAGAGACAAATACAAAATTGCTCTTGAAATTCATACAAGTCTATTACGATGTGTCTGTTGATGCCCCTTCTTCCCCATCTAAATTTTTTAAGAAGAGCGTTACCGTTGATGATTTCAAAAGTGCTTTGGGCGGAAACAATGTAGTTCCTGTGTATGTGTCAAATGTAAAATATGGTAGAGTCGCATATTTTGCAATAGAAAGTAGTGAGAGTAGAGACTCTGTATATAGTTATACATACGCAACTGTTAATCAGGGTAGATTTAGTACTGATGATTCTGTTCGGATTTGTAAAAACGATTTTTCAAAGAAAATTAAAATCTCAGGAACAATCATTGGTGGTTCGGGATCGGATGCTGCAAAAAGTGTATCTTTAGACGGAATGGCAGGTCTTTTAGGATTTATAAATAATGGTGGTAAATTCAGCAAGACATCACCAGGAGCCCCCATCGCCTATACTTTGACCAGACTTTCTGACAATTCCGTTTTCAACGTGGTAAGCGGAAGTGAATTTGTAGCTCGAAAATGTACACCTTTGGAAGGGTTGATTGTTCCAAGTTATTTTTATGGTTCAGAGGGTAACGACAACGATGTCTATGGTACCATAACTGCGCAGATTGGATATGGAGACGATTTAGAAGGGGAAAAAATATACTTATTCAATGCAGATCGTGATAACAGATTATATGTTGAAAAGGGAGCTACGATCGGTATTGATTCTAAATATTATGAAGGAGATAAATTAAATTTGGATTATGATAGACTTGAAGATGCATTCATAGAGGTAGAAGCAAAGTTAATGGATTATGATGAACAGTGTTGTACTCGATGGACTGCAAATTATGATGATTCGTATAATGTTGTGAAAAACAGATTTTATTTAAAAAATATTGATTTTAAAAAGAAAAAATCTGTTTATTATAATATGGAAAATGATGGGACACTTACAATGTTAATATCAAGTACAACGGAGTATAATTCAGGACATAAAGAGTATAGGAAAGGAAAGACAAAACATAATGACAAATGGGATGATAATAATCTTGTGATAAAATTCGGATTTAAAATAAATGTTAAAACGTTAAGCAAATGAGAAAGTTGATTTGTGTTGCATTTTCAATAATGCTTATTGTGTCAAGTGCCTGCAAAAAAGAAGATGTGGATGATGAAAAGAATTCAAGCAAAGAAGATTTGGAGTCAATTGTATCATCAAGTATCTTGTTGTATGATATTTCATCAAACTTAGAAAATACCTTCTATAATATAATGGATGATACGCTGTTCATAAGAGATAGCAGAATGACGATAGAGACTCCATTTGATATAGCATACGGATTGTTGGATTCCGATAACAGAACTAAATATGACAGTAAGTTCTTCCTTGGTTCTCCAAGTTCAAAAATGTTGAAATACCAATTTTCCCAATTGCCGTATCCGACACCATCGTATACTTGTAAAAACTCGATTACGTTCTATGAAATGGCAGACCGATTTACTTGGGAGGCTTTTGATACAATCACTTGTACGCAGACCTTATATGATTGGTTTGGAAGTAAATGTATTGTGAGGAACAGTGACAATCAGACTGATGTGATTTATTCGGATACGTATGCGTTTACTCCTGACAAAATTTATATGTTTCAACTTAGTAATGGTTTATTTGGAGCAATGCACATTGGATCTTCTGGTTGGACGGAACTTTTGGAAGGGAAAAGGTATAACATCCGACTTGACTTCAAAACAGTCAATAGAAAAGACCCTGATTACCCTAAAATTTTGAAACATTGATAATATCGGACGTTAGGAAGTTTTTTAATTCTAACTCATAAGGAAGAAATGGACTTTTGGCTAATCGCCGAAAGTCCATTTCCTTTGTTTCTAATTATTGCTGTCCGCTAAAACTTTTTGAACCCGCAAAAGATAGGGCTGGATTCCTCGCCTGGAATTCAGCCCTATTTGTTACTTTTGTTTTTGCACATAAAAAAAGCAACGATGAACAAAAGTACACATTTTATCGGACAGCCGATGTATGGTCAGCTGATAAATTTGCTCAACA
>CAVEVQ010000030.1:0-25815 GCA_963619325.1 Bacteroidaceae bacterium
ACCGGGTACTTCATATCTCCTTTTTTTGTGTTTTGACAAAGATACAAAAAAGAAAACCTTACCTTTGCATAAAACCAAATTCAGAATGTCAAAGCATCTCCTTTTACCATTTTTCCTATTCGTTTCCACCTTACTCCATGCGGGAGCGTTAGACGATTTTCTTAATTCAGACAATTTGAAGCAGGCGGGAATTGGGTTCCTCCTTGTCAACATGGAAAATGGAGAAGTGGTAGCAGAACATCAACCTGACGTTTGCAGAAATCCTGCTTCTGTAACCAAACTGTTGACCACAGCCACGGCGATGGAACTGCTATCCGACACTTTTCGCTTTCAAACCACCATTGAGTATGCAGGTGAGATCTACGATTCCGTTCTCTGCGGGAACTTATACATTCGCGGAGGAGGAGATCCAACATTGGAATCACCCCATAATCCAGTGAAAAACAGATTTTTCAGTTCTGTCCTTGACACATTGCAAAAAATAGGAATTAAAACCATTGATGGAAAAATTATAGGAGATGCATCCCTATTTAGAGAAGACGGTTCACCGTCAAACTGGTTAGTTGAAGATGTCGGATCGTCCTACTCACCCACCCCCTCTTGCCTATCGGCGTGCGACAACCTTCTGTCATTCGTCCTCACCTCCGATACAAGTGGTTTTTCCATCTCTAAAATGACTCCCTACACCCCTCTTTTCCAACCCATCATCGAAGCGACACAGAACGAGAATAAAACAGTAGGATGGCGATTCACGAAGTCCGATTTCTCTTGGAATCCCATCATCCGTGGAAACTTCCCACTAAAAACAGCCCAGTTTCTCAAAACAGAGCTATCTGAACCTGCCTATTTCGTGGCAGATTCCCTTCGCAATTTGCTCATTCAAAATAACATATCAGTAACTCTTAACTCTACTACCACAAGGCTGACACAACCAGACAGCTTACGAACTCCACTATACATATACCGATCTGCCACTCTTCGAGACATTGAAAGAATGACTAATTATAAGAGTATCAATCTATTTGCAGAAAATATATTCTTAACATTATCGTTGCAAAAAGATTCGCAGAATCCATGTACAAGTTGGCGTTCATCACTCGTCGTCTCCAACTATTGGAAAAGCAAAAAGTTAGAGAGCGACAGGATCTTTCAAGTGGACGGATCGGGAATGTCAACGAAAAACGCCATCTCCCCACGCTTCTTAGTTGATATGCTCACCTATATGTACAACGAAAGCCCCTACTCTCAATCATTTCTATCTACGTTACCTATCGCAGGGAAAAGCGGAACCGTTGCCTCCTTGATGAAAGGCACTCCTTTAGAAGGTAAAGTATATGTGAAAAGTGGCAGCATGGAACGCGTTAAAAACTATGCCGGCTACATTTTTTCCAATGGAAAAAGCTATGCCTTCTGCGTGATGGTTTCCAATTTTTCAGGGACAGCAAAACAAGTGATGCAACAAATAGGCATCCTCCTGAATGGAGTAGTCAAAGAAGACAAACAACTCATCAAACAGAAATAATTCTTCAGTAAAAGAGTCTATTTTATAGACCAATTTGGCAATGTGATTAGATAAATTTCAGAAATCTACACGATATGTTTTCTTAACTTTGCTATGTTAGAAGAACATGTTGTGGAGCATGCTCCACGCAAGTCTCGCCCGATTTGCGTGGTTTTTTGTTTACAACACGATTATAACATTTGTTAACGATTCTTAGGAGTTATTAATAGGAACGAAGAAAATGTTGTGGCAATTTTGCCATTAGAAAGTAGTTTTTCTATTAGATGACACTTGTAAATATAACATTTGTTATATAGAATTAATTTAGTTGAGAAAATATTTCAAATTATACTTATGAAGAAAAATTTCATTTTTGTGATAGCTCTTATAGGAACGATGACAGGAGCTTCACTGACATTAAATTCATGTGGAGGAGACCAAAGTCCACAAGTGCCAGCACAAGCGGCGACTGTTTGCAACGTGCTGACAATCACTAAAACCAATTGTGCTACAAATGACCTCTATTCAGCAAGTATCAAAGGACAGCAAGATGTCAGCATCATGCCGCAAGTAAGTGGTACGCTCGTAAAACTCTGCGTAAAAGAAGGACAAAGAGTACACAAGGGGCAGATTATGTTTGTCATTGACCAGGTACCATACAAATCGGCGTTTGCGACCGCACAAGCGAACGTAACCGCAGCGAAAGCATCTGTTGCAACGGCACAGTTGACATACGATAGTAAAAAGGAATTGAGGGCGAAGAACATCATCTCAGATTTCGATTTACAGCAAGCGGAAAACACCCTATACAATGCTAAAGCAGGGTTGGCGCAAGCAGAGGCGCAAGAGGTGAATGCTCGCAACAGTCTTTCTTACACTGAAGTAAAGAGTCCGGTAGACGGAGTTGTAGGTACGCTTCCATTCCGTGTAGGCGCATTGGTTTCACCATCAATGCCAACCGCATTGACCACCGTCAGCGACAACAAAGACATGTATGTCTACTTCTCAATGACAGAGAAGCAAATGTTGGAGATTGTTCGCCAATACGGGACAAAAGAGAAAGCTATCAAGGAGATGCCAGAGATTACCCTCCTTTTGAGTGATGGAAGCATCTACGAGCAGAAAGGTAAGTTGGAGACCATCTCTGGAGTAATCGACGAAAACACTGGAAGTGTCAGTTTCCGTGCGGTCTTTCCTAACAAAGACGGACTGTTGAGCAGCGGTGGGTCTGGAAATGTGGTCATTCCATCATACCACGAGAACACGATTGTGATCCCTCAAAGCTGCACGTTTGAATTGCAAGACAAGCGTTTTGTCTACAAGGTAGTAAACGGTGCCGCCTCAGCAACTAACGTTACGACAGTACGCACAGACGACGGACGAAACTATATTGTCACTTCAGGATTAAGCGAAGGAGATGTAATCGTTGCAGAAGGCGTTGGAATGATGCGTGAAGGTACGCTCATCCAACCCAAAGAGCAGAGCGAAGCAACACCAATAGCCGTTAGTGCTGCAGATTCGCTTGCAAACGACAGCGTTCAAGCAACGGAAAAGTAAATTTAAAGAGTGTAAATTATGAATCTGAGAACATTTATTGACCGTCCGGTACTATCATCCGTAATTTCCATTACGTTAGTACTTCTGGGTATCATTGGATTGAAATCACTGCCAATTGAACAATATCCAGACATTGCGCCTCCAACCATTATGGTAACGACCACTTATTATGGTGCAAATGCGGAGACTATCCAGAAAGCCGTCATCGCTCCCTTGGAAGAGGCTATCAACGGTGTGGAGGATATGACCTACATGACCTCGTCTGCTACCAACACAGGTAGCGCAACCATCACCGTCTACTTCAAACAGGGAACAGACCCAGACATGGCAGCGGTGAATGTGCAAAACAAAGTTGCGACTGCCACAGGATCTCTTCCATCGGAAGTAACCGCCGTGGGTGTGACAACCATGAAAAGACAAACCTCCATTTTGCAAGTATTCTCGCTCCACAGCCCTCACAACACATACGACGAGAACTTCCTTTCTAACTATATCAACATCAACTTGAAACCAGAAATCCTTCGTATTCAGGGCGTTGGTGAGTTGGTTACCTTGGGAGCAGACTACTCAATGAGAATTTGGATGAAGCCAGACGTGATGGCGCAATACCACCTCGTACCTTCAGATGTTATTGCTATCTTGGCAGACCAAAACATTGAGGCTGCAACAGGTTCTATCGGAGAGAATTCAAATCAGAACTTCCAATACACCATGAAATACAAAGGACGTTTGCAGACTCCTGAAGAGTTTGGAGAAATCGTCATTAAGAGTACGGAAGATGGAGAGGTTTTGAAATTAAAAGACATTGCCGACATTGAGTTAGGACGTGATAGTTACGGATTCGTTGGAGCAATGAACGGTCACGAAGGTGTTGGATGTATGGTGTTCCAAACGGCGGGATCTAACGCAACAGCCGTCAATGCCGAGATTAACAAATTCTTAGATGAAGCAAAAAAATCATTCCCTGCAGATATCGAGATCGATCAGATGATGAGTACGGATGACTTCCTCTACGCATCAATCCATGAGGTGGTAAAGACCTTGTTCGAGTGTATTGTATTGGTAATCATAGTGGTTTTGATCTTCTTGCAGAGTCTCCGTGCCACACTTATTCCGCTCGTTGGAATCATTGTGTCATTGGTCGGTACATTCGCCTTTATGGCAGTGGCAGGATTCTCGCTCAACTTGATCACCCTCTTCGCATTGGTGTTGGTAATCGGTACTGTGGTGGATGATGCCATTGTGGTGGTCGAAGCCGTGCAAGCGAAATTCGATATAGGATATAAGTCATCCTATATGGCTACACACGATGCAATGAAGGGAATCACAAGTGCCGTTATCACCTCATCATTGGTGTTCATGGCAGTGTTCATCCCTGTATCATTCATGGGAGGTACAAGTGGTGTATTCTACACACAATTCGGTATCACGATGGCAGTTGCCGTTGGTATTTCAGCCCTTAATGCGTTAACGTTAAGCCCAGCATTATGCGCACTCCTTCTCCGTCCTACCGATGAAGGAAATGAACAAAACAAGAAGTCCTTCTCCTACAAATTCAAGACATCCTTCAATGCTGCCTTTACGACAATGTCAGCAAAGTATAGAAACGGCTTGATGTTCCTATTCAAACGTAAATGGATCGTCGGTGGGTTGTTAGTTGTTTGTGTGGTTCTATTAGTTTACCTTATGAATACCACAAAGACAAGTTTGGTGCCAGATGAAGACCAAGGAACTATCATGGTCAACGTTACCACTCCTGCGGGAAGTTCAGTGAAGCGTACGGATGAAATCATGTGTAGCATTAACAGCCGAATCATGTCCATTCCTGAAGTGAAGAACGTTATGAAGACCACAGGTTACGGCTTGATTGGAGGTCAGAGCAGTACAAACGGTATGTTTATCGTGAAGTTAAAGGATTGGTCAGAACGTGAAGGAGCGGGACAAGATGTTTCTTCTGTCATCAAGAAGATTTACGGTGCGACAATGGACATCAAAGATGCGCAGATCTTCGCCATGGCGCCAGGTATGATTCCAGGATATGGTACAGGTAACTCTATCGACTTGAACGTACAAGACAAGATGGGTAACGACATGACCACTTTCTACAACTACACACAACAATACATCGGAGCATTAAACCAACGTCCAGAAATCCAAATGGCTTACTCAACCTTTACGTTGAACCACCCTCAATGGCTTGTCGAGTTGGATGCTGCGCAGTGTAAGCGTATGGGAGTCGCTCCATCAACCGTCCTTTCTACTTTGAGCGGATACTTCGGAAACTCTTACGTTTCAAACATCAACCGTTTCTCTAAGGTATACAGGGTGATGATTTCTGCTGTGCCTGAGCAGCGTGCGACTGAACAATCATTGAGCAACTGTTTCGTCAGAATGAACAATGGCGAGATGGCACCACTCAGCCAGTTCATCACTTTAAAACGCGTATATGGAGCAGAGAACTTAAGCCGATTCAACATGTACAACTCTATCGCAGTAAGTGTCATGCCGATGGCGGGTTATAGTTCGGGAGAGGCATTGAACGCAGTTAAAGAGGAAGCCTCTAAGATATTACCTAAAGACTACTCTTATGACTTCGGAGGTATCTCTCGTGAGGAGAATGCACAAAGCGGTCAAACCGCAATCATCTTCGGTATCTGTATCTTGATGATTTATCTAATCTTGTGTGCTTTGTACGAAAGTTTCTTAGTTCCTTTCGCCGTCATTTTATCTGTTCCTGCAGGATTGATGGGTGCGTTCGCTTTCACAAAGATCTTAGGATTAGAGAACAACATCTATCTGCAGACAGGTTTGATCATGCTGATTGGTTTGCTGTCAAAGACAGCCATCTTGTTGACAGAGTATGCATCTGAAAGGAGGCGATCTGGAATGTCAATCACCTCGGCGGCGTTGATGGCAGCCAAAGACCGTCTCCGTCCTATTTTGATGACCGCCCTTTGTATGATCCTCGGATTGGTTCCGTTGGCAGTTGCAACTGGAGTAGGTGCAAATGGTAACCGCTCTTTGGGAACCGGTACTGTAGGTGGTATGATCATTGGAACAATCGCATTGTTGTTCTTCGTGCCTTGCCTCTTCATCGTATTCCAATGGATACAAGAGAAACTTTCTCCTAACCAAGCCGAAAAATCGCAAGATTGGCAAATAGAAGAAGAAGTGGCTCAAGCCAAGAACGAAAGACAGGAATATTTGGACAATAAACCGAAAGAATAATGAAAAAACAAGTGATATTTACCGTAGCGACAGCCCTTTGGCTGTCGAGTTGCGGACTCTATAAGAAATACGAGCCACAGACCTCGACCCCGGACAATCTCTTTGGTCAAATCGACACCACTGGCATTTCCGAGAATATCGTAGCAGACTCCACCTCGTTCGGCGAGCAAGACTGGCACGAGGTGTTCACCGACTCTCATCTTCAAGCCCTCATCGACAGGGTGTTGAACCAAAACAGCGACTTGCTTCAAGCCCACCTCAACGTAGAGCAGGCTAAGATTGCTCTCAAAATGTCTAAACTCGCTTACGTCCCAGGTTTCTATTTCACTCCTTCGGGAACTCTTAGCAAAATCTTAGACAACAACTACAGTCTGACCAAAACCTTCGAGATTCCTATCACCGCAAGTTGGGAATTCGATATTTTCGGGAAGTTGACCAACAAGAAACGCCAAGCGCAAGCCGCTTACGCACAGACGCAAGAGGCTGAGCAGGCCATCAAGACTCAGTTAGTCAGCACCACAGCTAACCTCTACTACACCCTCTTGATGTTGGATCGCCAACAAACCATCCTTGAGGAAACAGAAGAAAGTTGGAAGAACAGTGTCGAAGTGATTAAATCAATGAAGGACGCTGGTATGAGCAACGAGGCGGCCGTAGCACAGATGGAAGCCGCCTACTACAGTGTCAGTGCCAGCCTTTTAGATGTCAAGTCCTCTATCCTAAGTACCGAAAACACACTCGCCGCACTCCTACACGAAACTCCACAACATATCTCAAGAGGTACGTTGGAGGAGCAAAACTTCCAAGAGCAATACTCATTGGGTATTCCAATGAAGATGTTGCAGAATCGCCCTGACGTACGCAGTGCGGAACTCGCCCTCGAGAAGGCCTACTACGCAACCAACGAGGCGAGAGGGAATTTCTATCCTAGCATCACCATCAATGGTTCGTTGGGATGGACGAACTCTGCCGGAAGTCTACTCTTAGACCCTGCCAAGTTTGTCGGAGCGGCAATTGCATCTCTCACACAACCTATCTTCAGCCACGGACAGATTGTCGGAGGTTTGAAGATTGCCAAGGCACAACAAGAACAGGCAAAACTCACCTTTGAGCAGACCTTGTTAGAGGCTGGCATGCAGGTAAGCAACGCTTTGACTGAGTACCGCACAGCACGACAGAAGAAGATTTTCATTGATCAACAGACAGAAGCATTAGGACGTGCGGTTGAAAGCACCGAACTCCTCATGCGCCACGGCACAACCACCTACTTGGACGTGTTGACAGCCAAACAGAATTACCTCTCTGCCCAGTTGACGCAGGTTCAAAACCAAATTGCGGAGATACAAGCCATCATAACCTTGTATCAATCTTTAGGTGGAGGACGATAAACAATGGCTACACAGTAGCGAACATTTTCGTATTTTCAATAGTTGGAGAGACCCTCTTTCCCGATTTCTTTCGGAAGGAGGGTCTCTTTTTTTGAGACTATATTTCCTACCTGCTTTTACACCCAAAGACGAACTGATGTGTGGTTTTCACGTAAAATTCGTAGTTACAAGGTGTAAGTATAGCCTAAATGACTATAAAAGCCAGCCTAAAAGATTGTTTAACGATATTGAAGCACTACAACAATAAAAGCCACTAATGGTACTTGCTTTCTTTTAATTATTGGCCTATTTACAAAAACTGACACAAAACAGCTGATATAAGCATTAAAGAAGGTTATAGATTAAACAAACAATAAGGAGAGGAAACCACACCATTTAACAAATTTTACAGTGCATAATCTCCCCTATATCCGCCATTTTGAGTAAATTCGCACTTTGATATGTAATTTCTACAGATTTAGAATCAAATTGTAACAGAAAACAGTTTCATAACCAAAAAACAATGAACGAGAATAACAATGTGCTAAACACCATCGTGTGTTTCCTCCTAATCGGTGCAATCCTCGTGGGCTTTTACTTCATTAATAGACCTTCGGCAGAGCAAAACGAAGCATACCGTAGATACTATGATTCCATCGCCACCGCTAAACAAATGGAGCAGCAAAAAGAGGCTAATATCCAAGAACTTAAGGCTGGCGCCATTTTCAACGAAACTGATTCTGACTCTGCTAAACTATCCAAGGCTTCTCAACGTTTTGGCGAGTTTGCCGCTGGCGCCCTCAACGAGAAGAAAACTGTTTCTCTCGAGAACAACTTGATGAGCATTGAGTTTTCTACTCTCGGTGCAAACATTGAAAAGGTTGTCCTTAAAGAATATAAAGACTACAAGAAACAACCGCTCACATTGATGGACGGAGACAACCACTTCTCGGTAGACCTCCCTACAATCAGCAACCGTGTTATTCCAAGTGAAACACTCGTCTTCAACGTGGCTGCTCAAACAGATAGTTCCGTAACTTTCTCTGTGCCAACCACCAATAACGGCAGTTTTGACTTCACCTACACGTTGTCTTCCAATTCCTACATGCTAGGTCTGGAGATTCGCGAGAACAACCTCGGTCAAGTACTTCGCAACAACGGATCTCTCAACGCTTCATGGAAGCTTTCTCTCGCACAGCAAGAGAAAGGTCGCACCTTCGAGAACCGCTATGCTCAGATTTACTACCACACATCCGATGGTGATACTGACTACCTTAGCGAAACAAGCAACGATGAAGAGAAGATGGAGGAAAGTCTTCACTGGATCGCGTTCAAAGACCAATACTTCTCTAACGTCCTGATTGCCGACACTAAAATAGACAGCACCTTGTTGAAGTCTTCTTTGGCAGATGATTCT
Organism: Bacteroidaceae bacterium; assembly: GCA_963619325.1. Taxonomy (GTDB): domain Bacteria; phylum Bacteroidota; class Bacteroidia; order Bacteroidales; family Paludibacteraceae; genus UBA1181. The sequence goes on from CAVEVQ010000030.1 coordinate 9,071, forward strand.
TCAAAATATCTGAAGCATTATGCCGCCAATTTTACGTTGCCTTTGAAAAACGGAGATACCTCAGTAGGTCTTCGCTATTTCTTCGGTCCTAACCACTACAAACTATTGAAGTCGTACGACGAGAATCTCAAGGGTGATGATAAATTAGAATTAGAAGACGTTATCTCTTTGGGTTGGATGATTTTCCGTTGGGTGAACTTAATCTTCACCATTCCATTGTTCAACCTTCTCGGAGGATTCCTCAGCAATTACGGCGTCATCATCTTAATCATGACCATCATCCTGAAGGCCATCATCTTCCCTCTCACCTACAAGTCATACTTGTCTACCGCAAAGATGAAGGTGTTGAAGCCTCAGATCGACGAGATCAACGCTCGTATTCCTGCGGAAAACTCAATGGAGAGAAGTCAGGCAACTATGGAACTCTACCAAAAAGCAGGTGTCAACCCAATGGGTGGATGTTTGCCTATGTTGCTTCAAATGCCATTCCTAGTCGCTTTCTTCTATTTCTTACCTAATGCGATTGAATTACGTGGAGAGAGCTTCCTGTGGGCGGATGACCTTTCCACATACGACGCCATTATCTCCTGGGGACCAAAAATTTGGTTGATTGGAGACCACATAAGTTTGTTCTGTCTCCTTATGACCATCGCCAATGGTCTATACACCTACTATAATATGAGTGTAAACAACCAGTCGGAGCAGATGGGACAATTCCCTTTTATGAAATATATGATGTATTTCATGCCAGTGATGTTCTTCTTCATCTTCAACGACTACGCTTCTGGCTTGAGCTACTACTATTTCGTATCTCTCTTGATTACGATTATTCAAACCTACGTCATCAAGAACTTCTGCGTTGACGAACAGAAACTGCTCAAGAAGATTCAAGAGAACCAAAAGAAACCTACTAAACCATCTAACTCTTCTTGGCTGAACAGAATCGCAGAGATGCAGAAACGCCAACAGGAAATGATGGAAGAGCAGCGTCGTGCCGCTAACAACAAGAAATAATAGATGATTCTTATCCTTTCCATCATCGCCTACTTAGCACTTTTACTAATTGTGGCGTATTTCACAACAAAAGGAGATAATCAAAAACATACGAACGTCGACTTCTTCATCGGGGGTCGACGTTCTCCGTGGTGGACGGTCTCCTTAGGTATGGTCGGTGCTTCCATCTCGGGGGTTACGTTCGTCTCCGTGCCAGGCTGGGTCACATCCATTCACTTTACCTACTTGCAGATGACCCTCGGCTTCATTGTTGGCTATATTATCGTTGCCATGATTCTGCTTCCCATCTACTATGCAGCCAATACAGTCTCCATCTATTCCATCCTTGAAAAAAAATTAGGGTGTATTGGTCGCCGTACCGCCGCCATCTGTTTCTTATTAAATAAGACGCTCTCCTCATCTGTCAAGCTCTATGTTGTCGTTTTAGTGGTACACAAACTAGTATTCACGCAATATGGTATTCCGTTTTGGGTTGTCGCCTTAGCATCTCTTCTAATGGTATGGCTCTATACCTGGAGAGGAGGCATCCGCACTATCGTATGGACAGATTTTCTGCAAACTATCCTATTGGTCGTCGCACTTGTCTTGCTCATTCACGCAGCACTGCAAACTCTGAATATCAGCTTTTTTGACGCTGCTAAATTAGTCTACAACTCTCCCCTCTCCGAAACCTTTGTTTGGGACAACTGGCTAAGCAAACAGCATTTTGTCAAGCAATTTCTAAGTGGTATTTTCATCGTTTTAGTGATGACGGGATTAGACCAAGATTTAATGCAAAAAAACCTCTCTTGCAAGAATTTGAAAGAATCTCAGCGCAATATGCTCTCATACGGTGTTCTTTTCGTTCCTCTCAACCTTTTATTCCTTGCTTTAGGCGTTTTGATTGTAACCATTTATACGAAGAACGGCAATCCGCTACCTGCCACTGACGACAATCTATTACCCTACTTCGCAAAAGAGATGGGGACAATTGGACTTATTTGCTTCGTGATCGGTATGCTAGCATCCTCATTCTCAAGCGTAGATTCCGCTATCGCAAGTATAACAACCTCTATATCAGTAGATTTTAGTAGAAAAGAGGCAGATAAGAGAAAAAGAATCATTGTCCACATCTTGGTAACATTTGTCTTTTTCATCTTAGTAATCGGACTACAACAGGCACAAAATTCTCATGCAATCGACCTCATCTACACCATCGTGTCATTTTTTTATGGACCCGTTCTGGGTTTATTCACATTCTGCTTTACACAAAAAACAGTAAGTCAGAATTTACGCTTTATCCCTCTTTCTGCCGTCCTCTCCATCACATTGTCTTATGTTATATCAGACCTCTTGAAACAAGAGTTTTCCTACATAATGGGATATGAACTCCTCATCCTCAATGGATTACTAATGTTTGTCGGACTTTGGATTGAAAATAAAATCTCCCTTGAAAAACAGACTCATTAGTTTCTCAAGGGAGTTATAAAGATGCGACACTCAGAGTTATTTGAATGTCAACGAGTTGACAATATGCTCAATGGTGTCCCTTTCTGCCTCCGTCTCGTACGTTCCGTCTACACCATAGAAATAGTCTCCATGACGAATTATTCGCATTGTCGTGCCTAATACCATCTCATCGCTCACATTCTTGTAGCAAATCCTCGCCTCATCACCGTTCACCTCTTTCGAGACAAGCGAGAATCCCCACTGTTGCTCCTCGTAACTACGAATACGCTCTTCAACAAAACTATCCAAAGGAGTCGAGTTGACAAGACGTGTACCAATCGCCACAATCAAATGGTCGGACGCACACGAAAAAGGACGCACTGAATAGACTCCTGTTTCAATCTCCCAATGTTTTGGATATTCAATAGAAAAAATATCCGTCTCATATTTTGTATAAGATGCTTGCCGACTATCATCGCACGAAGACATCGCAAACAACATCAACGCAGCAACCAATGCAAAAAATATTTTCTTCATATTATGTTTTTTTATTAATGTTCAGTTCTTTTACTAATGTCTCTCAATTCGGAGAATTCTATCATTCCAAATGAAACAATACAAATATAAAGAAAAGAGATTGTCCTTTCCAATTCTTTTTTCATAATTCACCCAATTACCATTCAATAGGTGTCTCTCCATGTTGTGTCAAATATTCATTGGCTTTTCGGAAATGTCCACATCCAATAAACCCTCGATAAGCCGACAACGGAGAAGGGTGTACCGCCTTCAGCACCAAATGTTTCTTCTCATCTATCACTAAACCTTTACGTTGCGCATACGAACCCCACAAGAGAAAAACCACATGCTTTTTACGCTCTGAAATCTCTTTAATAACACGGTCGGTAAACTCCTCCCAACCTTTGTTCTGATGCGACCCCGCCGCCCCTTGACATACCGTCAGCGTGGCGTTCAGAAGGAAGACTCCTTGATTCGCCCAACGTACCAAATTACCACTCTGTGGCATCGGCTTCCCGTAATCACGTTCTATCTCCTTGAAAATATTGACCAACGACGGCGGAAACTTCACTCCATCATTCACCGAAAAACACAAACCATGCGCTTGCCCCACCTCATGATACGGATCTTGACCGATAATCACCACCTTCACCTTGTCAAAAGGACAAAGATTGAAGGCATTGAAAATCAACGACGCTGGTGGAAATATTTGCTTCGTCTGATACTCTTTTCTCACAAACGAGGTCAACAACGAGAAATAAGGCTTCTCAAACTCATCCGCTAATACCTCCTTCCATGATGGCTCTATCCTGACATCCATACCTCAACTATATTACTTTAGATACCCCGCATCTCTCAGATACCGCACAATAAAATCAACCGTACCATCTTCTCCCAACGTGGAGACGTTAACAGACAAATTATAAGTTGATGCCATGCCCCATGTTTTGTTGGAATAGAAATTATAGTAGGATGCTCTACGGCGGTCTTCTACCTCCATCAATGTCATAGCCTCCTCAATCGACATCTGAGAACGTGTTGAGATTCTCATTGCCCGATCTTCTATCGTAGAATGTAGGAAAATGCTCACACACATAGGATTATCTCGTAAAACATAATCGGAACAACGCCCTAAAATGACACACGACTTCTCCGTTGCCAACCGGCGTATCACGCCCGACTGCATCTCAAACAATGAATCTTGCGACAAGAAATTGTGCGACTGGAATCCACTCGTCACCCAACTGCTCATCCACTGCAACACATTGCCAGACACCACGGACGACTTCTCGTCCGTCTGATCAAAGACCTCGGGCGCAAATCCATACTCTCGCGCCACCTCAGAAATCAACTCCTTATCATAATAGCCAATACCTAATTTTTCAGCCAGCAACTTGCCTACTGACCGTCCACCCGCACCAAATTGCCGACCTAAACTTATTATTAAATGACCTTCACTCATAACCTCAGTTTTTTAATTTTCTTTTGATACTTGCGCCAACGGTTTATCCTGCAACTTTGAGAATGTTCTCATCTCCCTCCTCAACAAGAGGAACGCCAACAAGGTGGAAACAGCGTCCGAAACCGGCATACTGATGAAAACACCTTCCAATCCCCAAATGTTAGGGAATATCAGCAAAAACGGAACCAAAAGCAACATTTGTCTCGTCGACGAAAGCAACACCGCCATCGGCGCTTTTCCAATAGATTGGAAGAAATTGGACACCACCATTTGGAATCCCACAATCGGGAATGCAGCACAGCATAAACGAAGTCCTAAGACCGTCAGCCGTATCAACTCCTCATCCGTCGTAAACATTCGTGCCAACAACCTCGGAGCCGCCTCCGAAACCACAAATGCAACACACATAAACACCGTTGCATACAAAATCGTAACATTCAACACCTTGCGAACTCGAGAATACTGCTGCGCTCCAAAATTATATCCGGCAATCGGCTGCATACCTTGATTCAACCCCATAACCAACATGGCAAAAATCATCAGCAACCCATTTACGATTCCATACGCACCAATCGCCAAATCGCCTCCATGGCTATATAATGCCCTATTTATCAGAATCACCACCAAACACGCGCACGCGTTCAGCATAAACGGCGCCATTCCTATAGAAACGATCGACTTGCAGACACGCAAATCCACTTTGAACATAGAGCGACTATACCGTAACGAAGAATTTTTATTTGAGAAATGTCTGACAACGACAACCAGAGCCACCAACTGCGCCAAGATCGTTGCCAATGCGGCTCCTCGTATGCCCCAATCCAAAACAAAGATGAAAATCGGAGCCAACACCAAGTTGATGCCCACCGTCATCATCGTTACAAACATCGCCTTCCGAGGGTTCCCTGACGACCGCATCACGTTATTCAATCCTAAATACAGATGCGTGATGACGTTACCCGCCAGAATCACCTCCATGAAATCACGCGCATACTGAAGCGTATCCTCGCTCGCACCAAAGAAAAGAAGAATCTCATCAATGAAAGCCAAACCCAAGACCATAAAGACGACGCCGAGGAGGATGTTCAAAATTGTAACATTCGCCAAAACCTTAAGCGTTCCATCATAGTCTTGCTGCCCCATCTTGATAGAGGTCAATGTCGCACCACCTGCACCAATCATCGCCCCGAAAGCCGCTGAAAGGTTCATCACAGGCATCGTAATCGCCAAACCTGAGATAGCCAGCGCAGAGACTCCCTGACCAATGAATATCCGATCAATCACATTATAAAGAGCCGACGCCATCATCGCAGCAATGGCAGGTCCAGAATATTGTAGCAACAACTTCTTAATATCGGCAGTTCCTAACAATTGAGAAGCCGAATTTACTTTATTTTCCATACCTTATACAATACTTAGTTGCAAAATTACGAAAACTTTCCGCCTTGTAAGACTACTTCTTTTTCTACCTTTGTAAAAAAAGTTAACAATGACACATACAGACAGACCTTGCCTTCCCGAGGTAACATTAGGAAATCTTTTGAAAGAGAAAAAACTTACTATCGCCACTGCTGAAAGCTGTACAGGAGGAACTATCGCTTCTCTCTTAACCCGTCATGCAGGCAGTTCAGATTTCTTCACTGGAGCAGTAGTAGCATACTGTAATGAGGTGAAACACAACTTATTAGGAGTAAGTAACGACACATTGGAGAATAAAGGAGCGGTCAGTTCCGAAACAGTCGACCAAATGGTGAGAGGAGTCTGTAAACTGATGAGAACAGATATTGGCATTGCTGTCTCAGGAGTAGCAGGTCCAGGCGGAGGAAGCGAGGAGAAACCTGTCGGGACAGTCTGGATTGCGGTTGGCACGAAAGACAGAACCACCACAAAAAGATTAAATTTGACAGAATGGCGCGACCAAAACATTCAATTATCCGCCATTGAAGCAATTTTTCTCGCTCAGGAATTTGTGGAAAAGAATTTTTGAGCGTAAATTTGCAACCCGATAAAGACGCATGTCTTGAGAAGAGACAAGTTGCCTTGTATCGGGCAAAAGGAGAGGTAGCATTTAGTTGTTTTTCTGATAGTTACGCTGCTTTCGTCGACGGTCATCGATGAAAGATCAGAAGCGAGAATGTAACCCTGCTTTATGAGTAATAACTTTTGAATTTAACAGCAATGTCAAAAATTTGTGAAATTACTGGTAAGACAGCGATGAATGGAAACAACGTTTCCCATTCAAAAAGAAGAACAAAGAGAAAATTCAATGTAAACTTGCACACAAAGAAATTCTATTGGCCAGAGCAAGACTGTTGGATTACTTTGAAAGTATCAGCGAAGGCTATTCGTACCATTGACAAGAATGGCCTCAATGCAGCTTTAGTAGACGCAGCAAGAAAAGGACTTATTTAATGGAGGGCTAAAAAATGGGAAAAAAGAGTAAAGAAAGCCGTGTGCAAGTGATTTTGGAGTGTACTGAACACAAAGACAGTGGTATGCCAGGAACTTCTCGTTACATCACCACTAAGAATAGAAAAAACACTCCTGAGAGATTGGAACTCAGAAAATACAACCCAATCTTGAAGAGATACACTATCCACAAAGAAATCAAGTAATATAATAAGTATCAACTATGGCAAAGAAAGTAGTCGCTACCCTCCAAAAGGGTGAAGGTCGTTCTTACGCAAAGGTTATCAAGATGGTTAAGTCGCCAAAGACTGGTGCTTACTATTTTGATGAGAAGATCGTCCATAACGATGATGTTAAGGCTTACTTGGCTAAGTAACATCTCAAACATCGCACAAAAATATGAGGGAATCCTTAGGATTCCCTCTTTTTATACCCCCTCCTCAAACACTTCGAACGATTTAAATTATATGAACTTTGCCGCAAATTCCGGAGTGATGTAATTGTCTAACGTCGTGCAAGCGAATGATGAGAATTCTATAGCATAGTTGACCACCCTCGCCCACCGCTCCACCGGCATCGGCTTCTTCAAATCGTCTAAAAGAATGTTCTCTTTGATGAGTCCGTAGACGATTCCAGCATTGAAATTGTCCCCTGCTCCTACTGTACTGACAGGTGTAACGACCTTAGCAGCAAAATCCTGCATAGTCTCTCCATTGAACACTTTCGCGCCCTCGCTACCCATCGTGTAGATGAAGTTCTTGCAATAGAAACTAATATGGTCTCTATAGATCTGTGCAGGATCACTTTCTCCATAGATATTGATGAAATCCTCGTCAGAACCTTTTACAATGTCGGCATACTCAAAATTCTCTAACATATTCGGCATCAAAAAGCGTATCTCGTTCTTATGCGTATTTCTGAAATTCACATCGTAGTAGATAATCGCTTTCATGTCTCTCGCAAAATCTAACAACTCCGTTATTTTCTCCCTCAACACAGGATTCAATGCGAAATAAGACCCCACAAGGATAATGTCGTCATGACCGATTTGTGGCATAATATAGTCCAAACGCTCGTTAGGATAGTCCTTGTAAAATAGATAATCCGCATTCTGATTCTCGTCTAAGAAAGCCAAAGCCAAAGGCGATTTCCCTCGGTCGAACGAGTAGATGTATTTCGTCTCAACATTGTTTTCAACCAAGAAATCATTAATAATACCTCCTATCTTATCGTTGCTTATCTCACTGATAAAAATAGGATTCTGCTTTAATCTTCCTAAAGAAATCAAGGCATTGTAGACAGAACCTCCCGGCTTTGCGCTGACGGGCTGGTTTTTCTTAAAAAGTATATCGAACACTGTCTCTCCAATACCAATTATCTTCCTCATATTCTGTTATTTATGTTGTTGTTTATTGTATTTTTCCTATTTAATCCTTATAGTTCAACTCATCCTCAGTTATCTTGTTAAGGACACCCTTCCAAACTGTTGGAGAGGCTTTCCCATCCTTGTTCCCCCCGACGATTAAAATCTCCCCCTCGTCTGAAATTACAAAAACACCCGATTTCTCAATACCTAATAGGTTATCTCCCAAATCCTTATGCCAATCGTTGCTCCAAGAAACACCCGAATTGTATGAGGCATAACATTTCTTGGAATGTGTGCCATCAAGCGACTTGCCACCGACGATACCCAACGTGGTCGAATAGATATAGAGCATAGGTTCTACCAAATATGGAATGGAAGTGTTAGCCGTTACCAACTGGTTGAAATTACCCCTGTAGTCAATAGACCAAACAACGCCACTCTCGTTCTGCGTACCATAGACATAGCCCACCTGTGTAAAGCCCGACGGAGCGGTGAACGGAAGAATGTTCTCCGTAGAGAAACCAGCCGGCAATGTTGAAACCTCCTTAAAAGAGTCCCCATTCATCTTCACCAAAGAGCCGTCCTTGATTGCCCATAGCGAATCATCCAAGTTGAACAATAGGTAGGAAATTGAGCCGAGACTCTCTTTTTTCTCAAAAGTTGAAAAATCATCCGACACATAGATATTTCCTTCTGCATCCTGCACATAAAGAACAGCATCCAACAAGCAAAGAGAAGTCCACTCCAAGGATTCGGTGTTAGAGATGGCTTGCTTATTCCAACTCTTTCCGTCTGCAGAAGAATATGAGAGATTGGAACCATCGGACAATCTGCAGAACCAAAAATAGTTGTCATCTATTTTCAAAGCCTTCTGAGAGACGACAGAATCAGATATATCTATCTGAGCGAACTTTTCCCAAGTAAAGGCTGCAACATCAAAATTGTGGATTCTCAAGTCAAACTGGTATTCCTTCGTGTTCGCTCCGTCCTCTGAAGTAGCAAGTATTTTGAGAGGGGATGTGAAATCCATCTTTCCCCCATTCGTAAAGGAAGTCCACTCCGAGTCGCCCTCCTTCTTGTACTGAATGGTAGGCGTGGAAGTAAAACCATAAAACTGAGTTTTAACGGCAGAAACATCCGTCCCATACGCCAACGAGTCGTAATTATAGATAATGCCCTCAACATCATTCACCACGAAAACAAGATCCGTATTTTCAAGGAAGGTAACCGTACGAATGCGAGGATCCTCCAAATTATAATCTGTTGACTTTACATCATCATCGTCCTTATTGCAAGAAAAAGAAAGAACGGCAAAAACCGCCATCAACCCATATTTCAAAAATTCCATGCGAACATTCACGAGCATACCACTTTATTTACTTATACAATTTCTAATTAGACACAAAAATAACGAAATTATTTTTTTCAAAGACAATTCTTTCTAAACGCCCTACATCACATGAAAAAAACAAAGTCAATCTCATTGAATAAAAGTAGGCATAAATTCTACTCAAAGCGATAATACAATATTATGCAAGAAAGACATTCAAACAGACAACGATATTTTCAGGGAACTTGCCACTACCAGCAAGAGATATTTCATTCCATACACACAGCAATACAAGAGCATCCGTGAGGGAATGAATATACTTGAAATCGGTTGTGAGAAAGAGGGCAATTTTTTGCCGTTATCACAAATCAAATCGTTGTAGATAGCCGTTTGTCAAAAATTTCAAACATTTAACACAATACATATTTGAATGTTAAAAAATCTTTATTAAATTAGCATTTGCACATTCTGTGCAGCGTAAATTTCAAATTCTGATGAGTTCAATGCGTAGAATGATGCAAAAAAGAAATACATATTATTACCGAATTCGAAAAACATTATAGATCTATGAAACTAAAAAAACTAACAAAATGGATGGCAACACTGCTCTCCGTCATTTGTTATCAGACAGCCTTGGCTGAGATCCAAATTAATCCTTGGTATCCAAGTGGTGCTTCAGCTACTTATACCATTGACAGCACGTTCTCATGTGGGAAATACGCAAAAATCAGTGGAAGCTATAGCGAATGGCCGGCAGCGCAATTTCAGATACAAACCGAGAACGGGACTGCCATTCCCCACTCTGATATTGACATAACGACCTATAGCAGTAATAAGTTCACTTTTTCAAAATTTCTCAGTGGTAAAGACGAAGCACTCAAAATCGACTTTACAAATGGGTCAGACCCAGATCGACAACAGATTTGGTCAACCTATTTTTTTGTGGATCTTTCGGGAAAACCTTACAAGATATATAGTGAAGTCCCTGAATACAGATCCGTTATGGTGGAGGCCGATTTAGACGGGGCAAAAGAATTGACGACACCAGGTCAAACCTTCGCACTTATGGCATCATTCTGCTCCAGCCCAGCCTTGACATCAACCACATACGTTTGGGAAACAAGCGATAATGGAACCGACTGGGCACCAATGGGCTATACTGGGAAAATAATAGCGAGCCACACTCAATTTACCGATACCTCCTTCTACAGAGTGATCGCTACTTCTATAGTAGATCAATTAGACGATAATGGAAATCTGATCATCGTAGCAACCTACAAAGACACATCAAAAGCCGTTATGGTAAGATACAAAGTGCCAACCGCCAAATTGACAGCAAGTGCGGCAGACGATGCCACAAAAACTTTCACAAGCAGCGAGTTTGAGGTGGGAGAGAACACAGGGCAAGTGAACTTTAGAGCTGTTCCTACTGGCTTCAGTGGAAGGATCACCTACGAATTACAATACCGCCCATTGGAGGGAGCAGGCACACTGACCACAACTTGGCAGGAAGTTGAAGGAGTATCGTTTGATGCGACAACAAAAACGCTGACAAACTTTCACCCAACAATCAGTTCTGAATACAGACTGAAGATAACAGGTATATCCCAATATTCAGGCAACACTACTTCTGCATACTCAGAAGAGGTCATCGTTATCCGTAAAACATACGACCTTTCTGAAGGTGAGTTACAAGCAATGTGGAACGAGGACTTCGGCCGATTCTCAAATGCTTCAACCTATATCACAAGCGATGGCGAGACATTCACAAGTTCTATGACGGACGACGCAGGCAACGAATATTCTATCGAATATTTCTGGGCGCCAGACCTTCACAATTATGTTAAACAACATACATATGCTACGGAAAGCGACATATACAACCAACCTGATTACACATGGCTAAAAGACAAACACCGCTTGGAGGATGGTTACTACATCATTACAACCAATCCAACAAGAGGTGACAACAACAAAAATAATACTGACTATCACAACGCATCGGATCACACTGGCAACTCTAACGGGGGTATGCTCTTTGTAAATGTCAAAGATGGATTGGAAGGAGTTCTGATTTATGAACGTCCAGTTGATTTCAACTGTCAATTGAGTTCTGCAGGTATCACTATGTTGTTCACCTCATACATCAACAATGCCTCCTACAATGCTACAACACCTGTAAATCTGCGTTGGGAATTGTGTGAAATCAATGGAAGAGACACAACGACAGTTTATACAATCGCCTCTGGAGATGTAAAGAACAGGTCGGACTTTGAGTCGCAATGGGCAAACATGTCATTTAGATTCACTGCTAAATCTCAGCACTATATCTTGAGACTCTACAACAATGCTCCTGGTGGTGCCAATTGGGGTAACGATATCGTAGTTGATGATATCTCTGTGAAATTGAGTTACCCTACCATTGCTGTTGCAGTAGACAGAGAGCCATCTTGTCTGGGAGGTACTATTGCCATTTCAGCATCCAGTCCGGAGGGCAACTTCTCGAAATATTTCAGCGACCCTAAATTCGCATACCTCTATAATAATGCGGGAACCAATGGGAAGTGGATGACATACAACCTTACAAATACAAATGTGCAATCTGTCGGCATCGCAGAAACAATGATGGGACCAACGTACTATCGCGTGGTGGTCGCGCCAGACGAGACTATCCTGGAAAATATCGTAAATGCGATTGCCAATGGTACGGCGCTACCAACAAGAGACTGTGCAAACATCTATGCAATCAGCGACTCCATCAAAGCAACACACAGCAAGGAGTTCGATTCACAGATTACGAAGGAGAGTTTGACAGTCAGAGAGTTTTGCCAAAAGACAGAACAAGAACTGACTGCTACAGTAGAAAACAACTTCAGTTTCGCCGCTCCTACAAAGTACTATTGGTACTATAAGAAATTAGGAGACGGGGCTGTAGCTCCTATTGATTCAACAACGACAACATCGTACACCTACTCAACTTCCGACGATCTTTTCAGCGAGCCGGGAAAATATCTCTTGTATGTGCGTGCGATCGATAGTTTATGCCAGACTTCCAATGCAGAAGGAGCGAAGGATTGGAACGATGTTTACGACACCATCACTGTCGTTCCTAGAAACAAACTTTCGCTCTCGTTAGCCGATGAGAGTCAAGCAAAGGTTAAATACCTCTCCTCTGTAACTTTCAATGTAGACAATGGAGGCTACGTCGGCGACACCATCGTCTGGAAAAACAACTTTAATGATCCAGAAGAGTATCGCAATAACAATACAACATCTCCTTTCACGGATGAGTTCGTCCCAAGCGAGCATGTCGGTACGATATGTTACCACATAGAAGCCCCTGCGGAATACGTTTGTGTTGACAAATCTTCGGAGGTTTGCATTGAAATGGACTTTGGTATCATTCCTAACTTGATCACACCAACAGACGACCCATTAGGAATCCAAGCCAATAACTATTTCCTGCTTGACTCAGAAACAAAAGAACCAACCATTCCGGGTGTTCATGTTAAAGTCTTCAACCGCTACCAGCAAACAATTTACGATGGAGAAAACGGATGGGACGGCACATACCGCGGAGAGATAGCCGAGCCAGGAACCTACTACTACATTGTTACCTTGAACGGAGAATTGTTGAAGAAGGGATATCTCGAAGTAGGTAAATTCAATTCCAAGTAAATAAGTAAAACATCTAAGCATACAAAAGATATGAAAAGGATAATATTATCGGCAATGCTGGTAGGACTTGCGGCGAGCGGCTACTCTGTCGAGAGTAGACTGACGGGGGAATCGTCCTACTTCGAGTCTGCAGAGATTAACACCTCTGCGAGCGAATTGCCAATGTCCCCATACAAAGATGGCACCATTGCTTTCTTCCGCAACGATACAGCCTACACCTTCAAACCTAATATGGAGGCAGGTATAGATACGATCATGATTTGCAAAGAACTGATGGGCTTAGGCATAGAAGGAACATTTGCATTTGATTCTAAATCGAATAAACTCTATTTCTCCAAGAAAAACGGAGCGGACAACGACCTTTTTGAAGCCACTTGGAAAGGCGACAAATGGGGAGAAGTTCAGATGATGCAGATTCGTGGCGTGGCGATGCAACGTCAAGCCTACAAGAACTCGTCTCTATGGATTTCCCGATATGTACAAACCGGTCGTGGAGCAACAGGATTTTACAACCCTTCTCTTGGCAAAGATGGGAAGCGCATTTATTTCTCAGGAGAGTTTAAAGCCGGAGTTGGAGGCCGCGACCTCTGGTACATCGAACCTGAGGGAGACGGAATCTGGACTCGTCCACAGTTGCTCAGCAAGAACAATATGACAGTCTCTAAAGAAGACTATCCGTTGGTTATTGGAGACACCCTCCTCTATTTCGCATCCGACCGCGCAGGAGGATTCGGGGGATTAGACATCTACTACGCAAAGAAAGGTGTCAGAGACACGACATGGGGAGAAGCCAAGATTCTCGGCGATGCCATAAACTCGTCTGCCAACGACTACAATGTCGTATTCGGGAAGCAGGAAGGTTCGGCTTTCTTCATCTCCAATAGGGCTGGAGGACATAGATTGGACGATATCTACGCAGCCGTCTCATTGTCAACACAGCCAGATGTCGAATTGCCGGTGCAGAGTGCGCTCAGCGAACCTAAGGGCTTCAACTGGATGTTCTTCTTCTTCGACTTAAACAAGTACGATATGAAACCCGAGTATGAGGTACAGTTGAACGAGTTGATCTCTGCAATGGCAGAATATCCAGGAGCAGTGTTTGAGATCAGCGGACACACCGACTCTCGAGGAGACGACAATTACAATATGAAACTCTCTAAGAGCCGTGCCAACTTCGTCCGCGACTTGTTGATTAAACGTGGTGTCGACCCTAACTCTTTGGTGGCAGTCGGAAAGGGAGAAACCCAACCTATCATCAAGGATGCACAGACAGAATCTGAACACGAGCAGAACCGTCGTGTAGAAATTAGTATCATTGAAGAATAAAAAGGGAGGAACTGAAGATGAAAAAATTATTAGTATTGATTAGCTTCCTTTCATTAGCATGGATGGTTAGCGCGCAACAAGAGTTGTTGCTGACACAACAGTTTTACTCTCGTATTAACAAGAACCCTGCCGGTATCGGTAACGTCGAGGATATAGACGTCTTCTTGCTAGGACATTTCCAATATGCTGGATTGGACGACTCTCCGAAGACCTTCGTGTTGAATGGACACACCTATGTCGACAAGCTGAACTCGGGATTTGGTTTCACTGCGTCCTACGATAAATTGGCGGCGGCCCGTAGTTTCACCAATATCAAAGTAGACTATTCATACGGACTTCGTTTTAACGATGATATGATGTTGTCGTTAGGACTTGGATTCGGAGTGTTAGTTTCACAGATAGACTTTGGCAAATACACCGTTGAAAACCCAACCGAGTTGGATGCCCTCAGCGATGAAGATGGGACGGAGGCAAAACCCGACATGGATTTCGGTGCTGAGTTCACCCTCCAAGACAGACTCTTAGTTGGAGCGTCAGTAACCCACTTAATCAGTGGCAAGACAAGCACCTTCACTCCAGGGCAGCACATCTATGTCTACGCACGTTATATGATTCCGTTGACAGAGCAGTGGGATTTGGCACCAATGTTAAACTATGTACACCACAAGAAGACCAATGTGTTGGAGGTCAATGTATCAGCAGCCTACAATCGTTTCGTATGGGCAGGATTAACATGGCATCCAGATATGTCAGACGGTTTCTCATCTAACCCTTTGGCAATCAACATCGGAGCAGAATTCAAGCGTTTCCGCGTGGGTTATATGTTTGACTTAAGTTTAGGAAACGTCAACGACTTGGCGAAGACCTCGCACGAGTTCATGGTTTCCTACTCAATCCAAAGAAAGAAGACGGCGACCATCTCTGCAGACGGAAACTTCTTTGAGTAAAAACATTAGTTTTTAGTTAGATAGAGCAAAGGAGGATAAGGCTTCGGTTTTATCCTCCTTTTTCAATACCATTATTCAGAAAGGAACACGAAGAAGACCATAAATGAGTCATGTTTACCCATCCATAGACAAAAGAAGGTAGCTTTGAACCGATAAAAGAAAAACAAAAAGAATCGCTAAGAAATATTTAACGACCAATTCATATTAGCAGTAAGATTCCATTTCTAAATCAGATTTACGAATTTTTCAAAAATATCCCTACAAATAGGGATATACAAGCTTATTTTTTCAACGAAAAATACCAACAAATGGGGATTGTTTAGTATACATGAAAGTTATAGATTTGCATCGTTGAAAGATTTTATAAATTAATTATTTAAATGATGAGAAAAATTTCAATCATCATCGCAGCGTTGGCGTTTACCCTTACCTCCTGCGAGAAACAACTCGTATCAGACACAATCTTGGATGTTACACCCTACCCATTGGACTACGAACTTACCGAGGGAACAATTTACCACGACAAGTCTCTCCCCTACGACTCATACCAATGGCAATACGCCGTCGTCCCTGTTGGATACAACCTTGCGTCAGTAGAAATCCAATACGAAAAACTATGCTGATTTTGCGGCTTGCGGTTATTATTGAATATTTCAGACATTGAATTTTTTTTTTTGAATAATAAGAATAATAGACCTAATGGCGTTAAAGACTCTGACACAAGTAACTTATTAAATTTTTACAGAGAAATATGGAAAGAATAATGAAAATAACATATTGTCTATTCATAATCGTCCCCACTTTCTTCGCCAGTTGCTCCGAGTGCGAAGACTGCAACCCAACAACGTGGAACGAAGAGTATCATATAGCAAACAGTACAGACAAAAAAGTGCGTCTTATAGAGACTGAAGGACATTCTCATATTATCAATCCTCTTGATAGTTTAATCATTAAAATTGATAATATTACAGGTTTCCAATATATGGGGCATAAACCATTCGAATCTTTGTCTTCTATTACTTTTAATGATTCTATATCAAACGATTTTTCAGAATCCAACGAATTTGACTTGAATAATGGAAGAAATTTTGTTAAAATAGATTCAAATTCTGATTACAAAGTGTATCGTTACGAGATAACCATTGGTGATTACAATTTTGCGTTAAAACAATCGCGGAAGGAGTGAAATTTTCTCTTATACGGAATCCATTTTTTATTATTGCTGTCCGCTAAAACTTTTTGAACCCGCAAAAGATAGGGCTGGATTCC
>CAVEVQ010000031.1:0-24688 GCA_963619325.1 Bacteroidaceae bacterium
GGTTGCCCTGCGAGAAGTAGACGCTCTTTTCGTCAGAGACTTTGTAGGATGCCCTACTCAAAGCTCCGTCTTTCTTCCATTTCAGAATGGAGTCATACTCCGCCGTGTAAGTGATGTCTTTCTGCACCTCCCCGATTTCGGGAATCCATCCCTTGAAGTCGTAGACATACTTCTCCGTCTGCTCGCGTTTCGGCTCCTCCCCCTCGTACTTCGGAGTCGCACCCGACTGCAGGATGCCCGACTGCAGCTCCTCGCCGTCCCAGTTGACGAACGACACCTTGAACTCCAAAGTGTCGACGGTGAACTTCACGCTGTCCACCTCCGCCACTGCGAACTTGTTCGTTCCGTTGTCCCCATTGTAGAAGACACGCATGCGGAGCTCTGTCTGCACCGCCGCAAAAATCGCCGTGGCGAACGCCACGACTAACGTAACTAATGTAAGAATCTTTTTCATGCGGCAAAGGTACAAATCGGGTTGTAAACGAAAAAAATACAAGGAGTGTTTTTTGTTAAACCGCAGAGTCTTTCATCGACACTATAAAAATGGCATACCTAAATTTTCCATGAGAAAACAGACCTGCAGATTTGGCAATCTCATTGTATGAATAAAGACCGAAGACTTCAAAAAAAGAGATCTATGAACCTTTAGTTTTTCATAGAAAATTACGCTAAAAAGTACCGAATAGCTATAAATGAGCCAATTACGAGTCATTCACCTCAATAGAGGTAATGATTTGGCAACAGTTCTATTTTCTGCAATATGCATATGTTTGCTTATCAAACAACTCTATCTTTGAATGCAAAGATAATATCTGTATTTGAGAATAACAAAAAAGTATAGTTAAAATTTATATTTAAGCATTTAAGTGATAATAATTCATTATTTTTGCATTCAAAAAAAATATATACAATGGATGTAAATCGTTTAAAGTTGGTCTTGGTTGAACAAAAGCGTACCAGTAAATGGCTGGCGGAACAGTTAGGTGTTAATCCCTCAACTGTATCGAAGTGGTGTACTAATACCTCACAACCTCCATTGGAGACACTGATACAAATAGCACAATATTTAAATGTTGATGTTAAGGAATTAATTTGCATACCAAACAACAAATAAGAAAGAAATGACAAATAAAAAAGAAGGATTTTCTCTGTTTGATTTCTGTAAAAAACGAGCAGACAAGATTCAGATATATGGTGAGGAAACGCTTGATGAAAAGGGAAACATTATCCCTTTCATAGACCAAGCGGCTCTTATAACGCATTATTTACAATTAAGAAGAAGCAATATTGACATACCTTTTGCTGAGCAAGCAGAAGACATATTAAACTTATGGTATGATTTCGTAAAGGGAGAAAAGCAGAAAAAGGCAAAAGATTTTAATTTTGTTGGCGAGTCTTCAGCATCTATTCAAGGATATTTGTTTCAAGATTTGTTTCAAGCTCCATTTCGAGCTCCAGTGAACCCAAAATTTACGTTCATTGATTTGTTTGCAGGAATAGGTGGCTTTAGAATGGCACTCCAAAATTTGGGCGGAGAATGCATATTTTCGTCAGAATGGGATGAGCAGGCAAAGAAAACATATTATGCAAATTATGGCGATGTTCCTTTTGGTGACATCACTAAAGAGAGCACAAAGAACAAAATTCCAAAGGGATTTGACATTCTTTGTGCAGGTTTTCCATGCCAAGCTTTTTCTCTTGCAGGTAAACGTTTGGGCTTTGAAGAAACAAGAGGTACATTATTCTTTGATGTGGCTGAAATTCTTCGCAGATACCAACCTAAGGCTTTCTTCCTTGAAAATGTAAAAGGGCTTGTAATTCATGATAAAGGTAAAACTTTCAAGACAATTCTAAATACATTGAATGAAGTGGGTTATATAGTTCCAGACCCAGAAATTATGAACGCCATGTACTTTGGAGTGCCCCAACATCGTGAGAGAATCTATATTGTAGGTTTCAGAAAAGGCCTTGGCATAAATAAAGAAGATTTTTCTTATCCTGTACAAAAGGAAGTCACCAAGAAATGGATTGATGTGAGAGAAGAGAATCCTGTGCCAGCTAAGTACTATCTTTCAACAACGTACATAGACACCCTCAAAAGACACAAAGCTCGTCATAAGGCTAAGGGACATGGTTTCGGCTATGACATCATTCCAGATGATGGCATTGCTCATGCCATTGTTGTAGGTGGAATGGGACGAGAGTGTAATCTTGTCATAGACTTTCGTCAAAAAGACTTAACTCCGACAACAAGAATCAAGGGAGAAGTAAACAAGCAAGGTTGGCGCATGATGACCCCAAGAGAATGGGCACGTCTGCAAGGCTATCCTGATAATTTCAAAATCGTTGTGGCAGATGCTTCTGCATACAAGCAGTTTGGCAACAGTGTTGCTGTTCCTGCAATCCAAGCTACGGCAAGTCAATTACTTAAAACATTAAACAAACATGGCTATATCGGGAAATAAAGGCGAGTGGAGTGAGATTTATACTCTCTTCAAACTATTGGGTGAAGGAAAGGTTCATGCTGGTGATGCCGACATGAACAAGTTGGATTTGTACTATCCAATCCTTAACGTGATTCGTGAGGAAAGCAAGAAGTATGAATACATGCCTAATGTTGACCAACACATCGTTGTTATAGATGAGGATGGCAATGAGTTTGTCCGAATATCAATGAATAAGTTCTTGGAGGAATCTTCCAAGTTGCTTACAGAGATAAAGGCTGCAAACGACCGTGCCTTTGAGATTCCTGCAACAGAGAGTTTTATGACATAGATAGGCTGCTCAAAACTAAAAGCACCATCCAAGGACAAGGCTGACATACATATTGTTATCCACGACTTGCGCACCAATATGACTCCTTTGTTGGGCTTTAGCATCAAGTCGCAACTTGGAAGCGCATCCACACTTCTGAATGCAGGAACGACAACTAACATAACTTACAAGGTTGTTGGAACAGAATTAAGTGACGAAGATATTAAAGAGGTCAATGCTATAAAGGGGCATCTTCCACGAATGCAAGCTATTTTTGATAAAGGTTGCAACTTGGAATATAGTGACTTCGAGCATCCACTCTTCAAAAACAATCTTTTGTTCTTGGATAGTTGTATGCCACAGTTTGTTGCCGACTGTTTACTGATTGATAGCTTGCCAAACTCCAAGTCTTCCATTAATGAGTGTGTTGCGGAAGTAGCCAAGCGCAATCCTTTCGACTTTAATGGAAAGAATGTTGAGGCTTTCTATGCTCACAAGATGAAAGTTTTACTCCTTGATGCTGCACTTGGAATGACACCAGCCAAAGAATGGACTGGCAGATATGATGCCAATGGTGGTTATCTTGTGGTTCGCAAGGATGGCGAAATAGTTTGCTACCACTTCTACAATAGAAATGATGTAGAGGACTACTTGTATAACAATACTCGTTTTGAACGTGCAAGTAGAAGTCGATACAGCTTTGGTTATGTATATCGAGAAAAAGACGGTTGTATTTATATAAAGCTGAACTTGCAGATTAGATTCAAAAATAGCTTTTATGTTCATAAAGAATAAGATATGGGAAGAAATGAAACAAGCGAATGCAAATGTGCTATGTGTAAAATGGTATACAGATAAGCAACGAAAGCATGACCGTTATTACCAAATGTTTATAGCATTAGTTGCTTCTGGAGGTACTTTCGGATATTTATTAAACGATATTGTCCCATTGAGAAGTTCTTCCATAATAGCTTTCGTTTCTGTCGTAAAGGCTTTATTTCCATATTTCATACAACCAGAGAAAGAGTTATGCTTGATGGACTAATGGATTATTACAATGGATATATGGCAGAATTAGAGCATCTTTATTACAGGCATGAAATAGAAGTTATTTCAGATAAAAGTACATACCCTAAACTAATTTTTTTTAGAAACAAATTGTAAAGAAGATTTGTTTTTTATTCATTTGCATTCTGAATATTAGGTTAGAGGATTTAACCTTCGATAAATTGAAGAAATATTCTAAAAATTTAGAAATGTTAAAGAAGATTTTAGCAATTTCCGGGAAGCCCGGATTATTTGAGTTGGTATCTCAAGGTAAGAATATGCTCATCGTTGCTTCTTTGAAGGATGGCAAGAAACAACCTGCATATACAAGCGAAAAAATACTTTCATTGGGAGATATCGCAATGTACACAAACGGAGGAGAAGTGCCTTTGGCCGAAGTTCTCCTCTCTATAAAGGAGAAACAAAACGGAACGTCCGTTGCGATTGACACCAAGAAAGCAAGCAACCCAGAATTATCTGAGTTCCTGGCTTCAGTGTTGCCAGACTTTGATCGGGACAGAGTCTATGCTTCAGACATCAAGAAACTTATCAACTGGTACAACATTCTAATCGAGTCCAACCACGCTGATTTCGAAAATGATGTTAAACCAGAGGAAAAGGCAGAGGCATAATCATCTCTCATTCGACATTCATACAATACTTACAATCAATAGAGGGAAAGAGGACGTCACATTGGACGTCCTCTTTCGTTACCTTTTCGTGTCATTGTGAATCAACCAACTTTTTCTTATCTTTGTTTGCATAGTAGCGTTTGTATCCGTCATGCAGAAAAAGACATTATTCCTCGTCATAGCCACATTCACCATTGCGCAGTTTGTCATTCTAATGGTATTCGGCTATACGCCACACCCCGACAGTATAGACTATCTTAGATACGCCAAAGACGCAATAAGCCACGGAGAGTTCTACCCAACAAAAGAAAACCTCTATACTCTTCCCTTTTTATGGAACGTGGGAGCAATCAATGCCGTTGCACTATCATTGAAGATTTTCGGTTCGGAAGTGCCATTAATGCTGATCTATTCCCTACTGAAAGGGCTTTCGCTCCTTCTCGTCTATCTTCTCGCAAAGTCATGGTTTAATGACAAAATAGCTTGTATTGCCACTATCTTATATCTGCTCTACCCTGCCAACTACGGAGAGGGGACATCAATGTTGAGCGAAGTTCCGTTCACATTCCTCGTTCTTGCAGGATTGCTTGCCTGTCAAAGAAGACAATTCATATTAGGAGGAATCCTAATGGGATGCGCCGACTATATGCGACCTGTTGCCATCATCTTTATCGCCGCCTATATATTGAGCAACATCAAGAATTACCGGGACTATATAAAAATATGCATCTCGTATGTGATTTTCATCTCTTGCATCGGCTTTTACAACTACACCACAAGAGGAGAATTCTTTTATAAGGCAAAAACTGGCTGGATGTGTATGGCGCAATATCACTGGAGGGAAGGGGAAGACCAAAGCGGACTATTAGCGGCTGAAAAAGTCACAGAGAATGACAACCTAACCTATACAGAAAAAGATAAAGTATGGCGTTACATGTTCTTTGATTGGCTGAAAGACCATAAAGCAGACTATTTCAAACAAATACCTATGAAGATCATTCGCACTTACGTTTCTGACAACGTGAACCTTTGCGCATTCCTGCCAGAGTCAGAAAAATGCAAAGACTATATGTATGAAAGTCTATCAATGAGCAGTCTGAAAGACGATTTTCCCCACTACACATCCGTCCAATGGCTCACCATCTACAACCTTCTTTTCTATTATACAATGATGATACTATTTTTGTGTAGTATAAAGAAAATCAGAGAGTTATCCTTACATTGGGGTATCTTCATTATCGGCACAGCGTTCATCGCCTTATTAGGACACGGAGAGGCCCGCTTTCATCAACCTTTTATGCCATTCATCATCATCGCAGAGGCCTATATGGTAGATTTTCTACTCCGCAAATATGTCAGAAGGGAAGTAACCAAGACAACTACAAACCAAAATCTAACGTCAACTGAGGGTCTAAAAGGGTGAACGATTTACGATGATATTCGCACGCTCCATACTGAAGAATAGCCTCACGGTGTTCCTTCGTTGGATAGCCCTTATTCTTTTTCCACAGATACTGAGGAAACTCTTCGTCTATCTTCACCATAAAATCATCACGGTAGGTTTTTGCTAAAATAGAGGCGGCCGCTATCGACAAATATTTTCCATCTCCCTTCACCACGCACTGATAAGGCACATCTTGATAGGGTTTGAAACGATTGCCATCAATAATCAAATGCTGGGGTCTCACGCTTAGTTGGTCTACCGCACGATGCATCGCTAAAATTGAAGCATTCAGAATGTTTATTTCATCAATCTCTTGTGCCGTACAGATACCAACTCCCCACGAAATGGCATTTTCCTCAATAACAGGTCGTAAACTGTAACGTTGCTTCTCCGTCAGTTTTTTTGAATCGTTGAGTAATTCATTCTCAAAATCCGCTGGCAAAACAACCGCAGCCGCAAAGACTGGTCCGGCAAGGCAACCCCGTCCCGCCTCGTCGCATCCAGCCTCAACGACACCTGCTTGTAAAAAAGACAACAACATACACTCTTATTTAATACCCATCAAAACACGAGCATTCTCTAACGCAGCATCCGTCAAATTGGCGCCGCTCAACATATGTGCGATCTCTTCGACACGCCGTTCAATAGATAGTTGGATGATATGAGAAACGGTACTTTCCTCTTCATCCTCTTTATATACCTTATAATGTGTAGAACACTTTGAAGCGATTTGTGGCAAGTGGGTGATACTCACCACCTGCATATATTCTCCCATGTTCTTCATCAATTCACCCATACGGTCTGCCACCTCTCCAGACACTCCCGTATCAATCTCATCCAAAATAATGGTTGGAAGATTCTCTTTCCTTGCAAGGATAGATTTCAACGCTAACATGACACGAGACAACTCACCCCCCGACGCCACTGACGCTATCGGCTGCAATGAGCCATTCTTGTTGGCAGCGAAAACAAACATAACCTTGTCTTTCCCATTCGCCGTAAAATCGCCCAACGAATCAATTTGCACCTCAAACTTGGCATTACCCATACCTAAGTTGTGAAGAATGTCGGACACGGCAGTGCCAAACTCGCCACTCGCAGCCTGACGACAAGCTGTAACCACATTCGCCGCCTCTGCCAACTCGCCTTCCAACTTCACAATGTTCTGCTCTATCTCAGCGATCATCTCCTCCGACGACTCTAACCTGCCAAACTCCTCCTCAAACTGCTTTTTTACAGCTAAAAGTTCCTGCAAATTGCCCACTTTATGTTTTTTCTCTAATGTATAGATCAAATCCAAACGGGAATTGACAAACTCTACGCGCTGAGGATCTACCGAAACATCCGCCAACTTCGTCTCAACCTCACGGGCAATCTCCTTCAGTTCGACCATCGCGCCGTTCATACGCTCTGCCCATCCCCCTAAATCTTTGTAGACAGACGACAAGCCCGACATTTTGTCTTGAATATCCTTGAGCGTGCCACAGATAGACTCTTCCTTGTCCGATAGATGCCACTGAGCCTGCTCCAACACCTCTTTCAGCTCCGAAGTATGCGAGAGTTGTTCAACCTCATCTTCTAATTCTTCTTGCTCATTTTCCGAAAAATTTGCCTCCTGAAGTTGCGTCAACTGAAATTCTATATAGTCTCGATTGGCATTCTGCTCCTCAATGCGCTTCTTCAGATCAGTCAACTTTTTCTTCTCCGTGGTGTATTGCTTATAAATCGTTTCGTATGACTCCAAAAACGGCCTTGTTCCTGCAACGGCATCCAAAACGTGCATTTGAAAATTATCCTGACTCAACAACAATGTGGCATGCTGCGAGTGAATATCTATCAGGAAAGATGTCAAATCTCTCAAGATAATCAAGGATGCAGGAGTGTCATTGATGAATGCCCGCGATTTTCCATTAGGCGCAATCTCCCTCCGTATCAAACAACAATCGTCATACTCCAAATCATTTTCTTCAAAGAACGATTTTAAATCATAATTGGAAACATCAAACTCGGCTTCTACGACGCATTTCTTCTCTGGATCTTTCAGTACTTTCACATCTGCTCGATTCCCTTGGATTAATCCCAATGCACCCAAAAGGATAGATTTTCCAGAACCTGTCTCTCCAGTGATGACGGAAAAACCTTTGTTCCACAAAACTTCCGTCTTATCTATCAACGCATAATTTTCAACAGAAAGCGATTTTAACATATTAGAGTTTCCTTTTTTTAGTATGAGATTTAATTAAGCAACTCCGAAAACTTGTTAGATTGCGTTGGAAGTATGCTTAAAAGTATGTCGTAGAGTTCTTTTTTCTCCTTCGAAGTAGCAGGAGCGAACATATCCAAAAGTTCGTTCATCTTCGTCTCAACAAACAACTGAAGAGCCACGGAATAAGGCACGGCACGATTCATCTCCCTTAAATAGGGAAGATTGTTGTAAATATTGGTACGACCTTTCTCCGTACTATTCACCATCTCGTCTAATCCGAAACGATGATACTCGTAGTTGACATCCCTTAGTTTTTTCAATCTGTCATCTAAATAGTTGCTTACCAAGGCATAACGATTCCTGTCACTGTCAAATGCCTTCCAACCCGAATCATCAGACCCTTGGGCCAACGATACGATCAACTCAGCTTTCTCAAAGTACTTTTGTCCACCATAGCGACTAAAAGAGTCGTAGTTGATTCCACAAACAATGTTAACGTAAAAAGCGACAATAGACATCAGGTTCGACTCGTAAGTATTGTCTTCAAACTCTAAACGCTGATATTGCGTGTAGTTGAATTTCAGATTCTTGTCCATGAAATTAAAGATGCTAGTGGTGTAGCCCGAATTGTAGACGGGACGACTCCCTTGCACCTGCAACGTACCCGAGTACGACTCTCCCGCAACACTTGAGATTGTGAAGACAAACGAGATCTCCATTCGTTCCTCCTCGGTGAACGTGCCGTCTGTCCATTTGCGAGAGTTTACAAATTCAGTCAAATCATTACTCAGCTCATTATAGATATCCTTGTTTGTTCCTTCAATCTGTTCCGTATTAAAGGAGATATTGCATTTCACGTCTTGCGACATTAAAGCAAACGTAGTAGCAACGCATAACAAAGTGAGAATCAGTTTCTTCATTTACCTCATTTTTTCAACGATATGGTTGACAATGTCCTTTGCCACCTCTTTTTTGTCCTTAAGGTCGAAAGGAATCTTAGTGCCATCCTTGTCAAAAATAGTAATTTTATTCGTATCATGCTGGAAACAGGCATTTTTGTCTTTTAGAGAATTCATCACAATGAAGTCAAGGTTTTTTCGAGCACATTTATCTTTTGCATTTACTTCCTCATCATCCGTCTCTAAAGCAAACCCCACCATCAACTGCCCTTCTCTCTTCTGCCTTCCCAACTCGGCCGCAATATCCTTCGTAGGAAGAAGGTCTATGGTCATCTCACCCGTCTTCTCTCTTTTTATCTTATGATCGGCTCTCGTCGCCGGTGTATAATCAGCCACAGCAGCACAGAGAATCTCAATATCCGCCAACTTAGAAGCGTCTACAGCAGCCTCATACATCTCTTTCGCAGACTCAACGGAAATTTTCTGAATGTTTGCATGCTTTGGAGACAACGAAACTGGTCCGGAAATCAACAACACCTTCGCCCCTCGTTCGGCACATTCCTCTGCTAATGAATATCCCATCTTTCCCGAAGAATAGTTTCCAATGAAACGGACAGGATCAATCTTCTCGTAGGTCGGTCCAGCCGTTACCATAACGACTTTCCCTTGCAAATCTTGTGTTTGCGCAAAATATTTCTCAATGGCCTCAACAATGGTTTTAGGTTCCGCCATACGTCCTTTTCCCTCTAAACCGCTAGCCAAGAACCCACATTCTGCCTCAATCTGAATGTCGCCACGAGAAACAAGCGTCTGCATATTCTTCTGCACAGCAGGATGAGCATACATATCCAAATCCATGGCAGGAGCAAAAAAGACCTTGCATTTAGCAGAAAGATAACTTGTCAGCAAAAGATTGTCTGCAATGCCATTGGCCATTTTCCCAATGGTGTTGGCCGTAGCAGGTGCTATGACATACGCATCCGCCCATATTCCCAAACTAACATGACTATTCCACTCTCCATTCTCAGGATTGAAAAAATCTACTAAAATTGGGTTTTGAGAGAGGGTCGCCAAAGTAAGTGGAGAGATGAATTGCTTAGCCATCGGTGTCATCATCACTTTCACATCCGCTCCTTTTTTCTTCAGTTCTCGAATTAGATAAGCAACTTTGTAGGCGGCAATACCACCCGTAACTCCTACCAAGATATGTTTATTTAAAAGCGTCATTTTCTAAGCCTCCTCCTTATCTTCTTCTAAATTCTTCTTGGCATCTGCCTTTTTCTTCTCCTCCATTATGAAACCATACGCCACAATGGCAACACAAGCAAGAAAGCCACCTAAGAATCCACCAGAGACAAGGCTCTTAAGCTTTCCTTTCTTGTCATTTATCAATGGGTAACGAGGCACATCCACGACAGATATGAGCGGTTTCTCTTTCGCCAGGTCCAATTTCAAGACCTCAATATTCTTTACAACCTCGGAGTAGGTCGTCCCCAACACCTGAATATCCATTTCAATTTTCTGAGACTGAGACGATATCATCAAACCAGACGCATTCCTGTTCTCATCCAAATAGACGGCGCGTCGCACCATTGATTTGTCTAACTCACGTCGAATAGAATCAGCACGCCCCTGAAATCTATCAATGTTTTCCATTAATGATTTCGTCCTCATATCAACATAAAACTTCGTACACGCTTTCAGATGGGCTTTGGAAAACTCCTTAGCGAAACGTTCATCGGCATAAGTGAAATCATAGTCCATAAACGCCAATTTCTTATCTCGACGAACAGCAACCACACTGTTTTTTAAAATCACATCTATTTTACCCATCAAGATAGAATCTTGCTCACGACTCATCGACTCCTCCGACTGTCCATACGGATAATGGACATCACAAATAGAGATTTTTCCATCCTCCTTTTCCTTATTTTTTTCAACTCTCTTCTCACATTCTGCACGAACACTATCCACAATCATAGCATAATCCATGAAAGTAAGCGTGTCTCCTTGATATTCCACAGGAGAAAGGAGTGTACGATAGACCAACTCACGAGACTGTAACAGCTCCAATACGTTATCGCCCGAGAACAACTCGCCCGAACCTGCTACAGAAACACCCATAAGCGTGGCCAACGAGCCAATACCATATGTGCCATTGGAACCTCCGACGTTGACAGAAAACGAATAGTGGGCTGTGTAATTTATTTGCTGCATGAAAGCCGACGCTAAACCAATCGCACCACCTAAGATGCCCATAACGATGACAACCCATCTAAAACTCCAAATGTAGCCCCAATAAAGTTTGACCATTTGCATAACCTGGTCAAATGAGATATTGTCGTCTTCCGGCGAATCTATGTATGAATCAGGATTTCTATATTGATCTTTTTCCAATCCACTCATAACAAACTTATTTTTAGCGTGAAATTACAGAAATAGCTGTCACAATCACAGAACCCATTGTGGCAATAGAACTAAAAAGGGATACGAAGAACGTGGCATTTGCTTTCTTATCATCATCGTTTTTCTCCGGTTTTTCTGGAACGATGATATGCGAACCTGACGTTACCTTCGGATATTTTCTCCACCACAGGAAATGACGAGTTGCACCCACCGAACCATTAGCATAGGCAACATATGTTTTGCTCTTCTTGGCATTCTTAGAGAAACCTCCCGCTCCACGGACATACTTACGAAGATTTACCCCATCATATACCTCCATACCTGGCACCTGAACAGCGCCGTTGATGGTTACCGTTTCCAACTGCCGTGGAACATAGATGACATCTCCATTGAACACCGTCAAGTCTGAAATGCATCCTGGATTGTCAATCACGTCTTCCAATTTAATACCCACAAGGTCTTGACGTTTCTCTAATTCCTCACGTATTTTTCTCTCTTGCTCAGCTTCAACACCATTCTGCAAGGATTCAATTAACTTTTTATCTCTCCGCCTTTCAGCCTCAGTTCTGTTCGTCGTACGAATCAAGAACGCATTCTTGGCATACCCATATTTAGACAAACCACCGCAACGTTCCAATACATTCGATATACGTTCCGTCTTGCGTATAATTGAATAGGTGCCGGGATTGCGAACCTCACCCAAGATCTGAACCGTTCCCAACTGTTCGTATCCTTCCATACTTCGCACCGTAACCTGATCGCGAGGTTCTAATTGGAAATCACCATCTTCGCCAAGCAAATCTCTCTTAAGACTTAAATTATAAACCTCATACTTTTGATCGTTGTCTGTCAACCTCTCGGCATCAACAATCGTACGGACGACCTCAATTCGAGAAGGGTCTGCCTCCTCGCGGAACCCGCGAGCAAGGAACACCAAATCACGCAATGTGATATTCTCATAGTATGGGTAAACACCCTGCTCAATGATAGAGCCATAAATGGAAATGCTCTTCTCTGTCTCAAACTCCGACTTTCCCCCGATCGTAACTATGTCCTCCTTGCGTAAGGTGTCATTATAGACGCCTTCCATCAAATCCTTTACACTGAACGAAGAGATCTCTGGAGTAAGGTCTTCCTTAAGACGAACGATGGTCGCACTCTGCATAAAAGCATCTTCCGTCAAACCATTAGCTTTCTTCACCAAATCAAGCAATGTCATATTCTCATCCAAAGCGTAAACGCCAGGGCGCTGTACGCTTCCTAATATCTGCACACGATTTGTGTATTTGTCAAGAACACGTCCTACAGTATATACATCACCAGAAACAGGGGCGAACATTGAATACAGCTCTTTCGTCACATCGGCAACGCTTTTCTCTCCATTCATGTTTCTCGTAACATTGATACGCTCTGTGTATGCATCATCGGTGAACCCTCCGCAATAGCTCAACAAATTATTAAGGTTCTCCGTTGACTTTAGCTCGTAAACACCTGGTCGTTTCACAAAACCCTCAATAGTGGCACGCACACCATAGGTTGGTACTTGAATGACATCCTGATCCTGCAATGTAACATCGCTCGGCATAATACCACTTATCAAGAACTCATATAGGTCGACACTTGCAATCTCCTTCCCACTACGAATCAGTTTCACACTTCGGTATGAACCATTATCAGTCGGTCCACCACACGCACTCATCGCATTGAAAACAGATGAAACAGAAGGCAACACATACGAACCAGGACTATTCACTTCTCCTAAGATATACACCTTGATGGAGCGGATCTGCGACAGGGTAACGGAAACCTCCGTACTTCCAGAATAAACAGAATTATAAATAGACGAAAGTCTGTTTCTCAACGTTTTCTCAACGTTTTCCAACGTCTTTCCACTCACACTGACAAGTCCGACATTAGGCACTCGAACCGTTCCCTCTTTAGACACCGTCAAGTCGTATGACGCTTCAGAAAGTCCGTAAACGTCAATATGAATCACATCGCCCGTACCGATAATATAGTTACGAGGAGTAGCCATTGACTGATTAGGCTCGAATGAGATCTTTGAATTTCGGAAAAGAGAAGAACCGAACACACGGCTCTCTACCACGGGCGCCGAAGACGAAGAGATAGATGCGGAATCACCATTTTTCAAATCTGCAACAGATTTGGATTTTGAAGATGAACCAGACAAGTCATCCTCTATATTTGAATCCTGTGGTTTGCTATCCACCTCTGAAATACGTTTCTTCAGCTTTTCCAATTCAGAAGCCGGCATTTTGCGTTCTTTCGCATATTTCTCAATATCCGCCAACGTGTATCCTTTACTTGTATAGTTCTTCACGAACAAAGCAATTTGGGCATCTGTGTAACTATCCACCTTCGCCGAAGCCAGATTTTGCATATTGATGCCTTGCGCCATGCCGGAAGTCCATCCCACAAACTGTAACAGTAAAAAAACAAAGAGAACCTTCAGACTTCCCTTTTTCATTATATCCATTTATTGTTTTTTTGAAATTTGATTCAACTACAACACGAAATTTTGCAAATTTACAAAAAAAATCGTGTTTTTACAAAACGCACATTCTTAACCCCTAATTCTTTCTCCTTTTTTGTGTTTTGACAAAGGTACGAGAAAAACAAAAATTAAATACCTTTGCATCTATAATCTGATTTTTATAGCTATGCGAAAGATACGTTGCCCTAAATGTGATGAGTTCATACAGTTTGAAGAGAGCAGAATCGAAGTGGGACACTCCTTAATTTTCAACTGCAGTAACTGCGGTAAGAAATTCTCGGTCAAGTTTAAATCAAAAGAGCAAAAACAAGAGGAAGACTACACATACGGGCATATAGTTGTCATTGAAAATGTTTTTTGTCAAAAACAAATCATACCTCTTCGGTTGGGTGAAAACATCTTCGGTCGTCGTTCTTTAGGCACTGAAATCAACTGTCCCATTCAAACAGGCGATATGAGTATGGACCGCAAGCACTGCATCATCCGTGTGGAAATCAACAATCAGGGGGAAATCGTACATAAAGTAGAGGACTTTGATAGCCTCGTCGGCACTTTCGTAATGAATGACATTCTCCAAAAGAAGGAAAGGCGCATCATCGACGAAGGCGAAATCATTACCTTAGGAGCAACGTCAATGATTTTGAAAAAGGGGAAACCATAACGAATATGTAGTTCATAAAAGGAAATCAAACCAGTTTCTCTATATCTCTTTGGTCGTCATTTCTACTATATTGGTCTATCCCTCTATGCAATAACAGGCATTTTTATACGTTTGCTTTTCAGATTCATTTGAGTCTGTTGTTATTCATTCTAAAAATTAGACGATATGAGAAAATTATTGGTATTGGTGTCTGCATGCGTAATGGGCGCATTCTTTGCAACTTCTTGTTGCAACTGCGATAAAAAAGGCGACAAGCCTTGTGGTGATAAGAAAGAATGCAGAGATGAGCCTCGTGGTCCAGAGGGCTGTCCTTTCCAAGAGGGACGCGGTCCGGAGAATTGCCCTGAAATGACTCCAGAGCAGAAGGAAAAGATTGAGAAATGGGCTAAATTTGATAGTCTCACAGTAGACGAGCAGAAGGTTCTTTTGAAAGAACGTAAGGCAGAAATTGATGCTCGGGAAGCTGAGAAAGCCGCTAAAAAAGCAGAGTTTGAGCAGAAATGGGCAGATTTTGACAATCTTTCTGTTGAGGAGCAGAAACAATTAATCGATATGAAATCATGTTGCGGCAAACGTGGTCCTAAGTGTGACAGGCCAAGAGGCCCTCAAGGTCCAGAAGGCCGCCCATGCTGCAAAGGTCCTAAGGGAGATGGACCTAAATGTCCTGCAGGAGAGCCTAAAGGGTGTCCACAAGGTCCTGCACCAGAACAGAAGTAAATTTTTTGATACCAAACTTTAAAGAAAGCCTTTTCTCGCTTATTCGTGGGAGAAGGCTTCTTTTTTGTTTTTTTTTCTACTTTTGTAGAATCTAAAATGAAAATCAAATGAGCAAATTAAATAGTGACGAATTAGACTACATCTATCTCACTGACATTAAAGAGATTTTGTATAGCGGACGTAAAGTTGCATTCACCAAAGAGATTCTTGACACAGTACAGAAAAGTTTTGACTTTTTGAAAGATTTCTCAAAAGATCGTGTCATCTACGGAATCAACACAGGTTTTGGACCGATGGCTCAATATCGTGTAAACGACGACGAGCGAGAGCAACTACAATACAACATCATCCGCAGTCACTCGGCGGGCGCAGGCAAACCACTGCCCAATATCTACGTCAAAGCGGCCATGGTCGCTCGCGTCGGCACTTTTATTCAAGGCGCGTCTGGCGTTCACCCCGAATTGGTGAAATTAATCACGGAATTCATCAACAACGATATTTATCCGTTCATCCCAGAACACGGTAGTGTGGGTTCAAGTGGCGACTTAGTTCAACTTGCCCATATGGCTCTCACCCTCATCGGCGAAGGTCAAGTGTTTTACAAAGATAAATTTCAACCTACCAAAGAGGTGTTAGACAGTCTATGCCTCAAGCCAATGGGAATCCACATTCGCGAGGGGCTTTCTGTTACCAACGGAACCTCTTTCATGACAGGTATCGGATTGGTCAACTTCTTTGAAGCCAACCGTTTACTCTCTTGGGCTACCATCGCCTCTGTAATGGTCAACGAAATAGCCTCTTCCTACGACGATTTCATGAATGAAACATTGAACGCCGTTCGATACCAGCACGGTCAAAACATCATTGCCGAACTGATGAGAGATTGGAGCGAAGACAGCCAGTGCATGCTCAGTCGCGAAGACGAATTATACAATGGTGGACATACAGAATCCGTTTTCAAACACAAAGTGCAACCCTATTACTCATTGCGTTGTATTCCTCAAATCTTAGGTCCCGTCTATGAGGCACTTCTCAACACAGGGGAGGTCTTGGAAAATGAAGTCAACTCTGCCACAGACAACCCAATCGTAAGCGCAGAAGACAGAAATGTCTACCACGGAGGAAACTTCCACGGAGATTACGTCTCATTCGAGATGGATAAACTGAAAATCGCCGTCACTAAGATGACTATGCTGATGGAGCGTCAGATGAACTATTTGTTTCACGACCGTATCAACGGCATCCTTCCTCCATTCGTCAACATGGGCGTCTTAGGTTTGAACTATGGCATGCAAGCCTGCCAGTTTACGGCCACTTCAACAACAGCCGAATGTCAGACGCTTTCTAACCCAATGTATGTTCACTCTATCCCTAATAACAATGACAATCAAGACATTGTGAGCATGGGTACGAACTCTGCATTGTTGGCCAAACGTGTTGTAGAGAACGCCTTTCAAGTGATGTCTATCCACTTTATGTCTATCGTTCAAGCCATCGATTGTTTGGATATTTCATCTAAATTGGCATCAAAATCAAAAGTGATTTACGATGATATCCGTGCATTCTTCCCTAAATTCGTTGACGACACGACCAAGTACGAAGATATCGCCAGAATGGAGAAGTACCTGAGAGAGAAAGATTTAGACGAGTTAATCGACACCAACATTGAATAATAAAATCTGAAGACAATGAAGAAACAGGTAATTGCTTTGCTTTCGATTGCAGGAACGTTGGCAGCGTGTGGTTCACAAAAAACAACAGTCAACGAGTCCAAATTGTATGCTGGCGAATGGCGCGTAGTTGAAATTCGAGGAGAAGTGCCTGCCTACAAGGAAGACGGAGCCTACATCAACTTTGACAAATCAAGCGGAGAAACACAAGGCAACGCAGGCTGCAACATTCTCAACGCCCCATTCAAACAAAACGGTGCAAGCCTTAAAATTGAAAACGGAGCTATGACACGAATGATGTGCTTGGATGGCGACATAGAACAGAAATACGTTGATGCGCTGGAGGATGTTCGTGCATTTAATTTTTCAGAAGACACTCTTCTTTTGTTGGACGGCAAAGACAACGCCGTTCTGAAATTCGTTTTAAAATAATCAAGGAAAATATTTATAAATGAAAGTTGCATTAGTTACAGGAGCATCACGCGGTATCGGTCGCGCATGCGCAATAAAATTAGCTGAGATGGGCTATTACGTCATCATCAACTACCAATCGAATGAGGCTGAAGCCTTGAACACATTGAAGATGGTACGCGAAAAGGGGGCTAACGGCGAAATCATGAAATTTGACGTTGCCAACGCAGGTGAGGTCGAAAAGGCAATCACCGACTGGCAGGAATCTCACGAAGGAGAATACATTGAGTGTTTAGTGAACAACGCAGGTGTACGACGCGACAGTCTATTGATCTGGATGACCAACGAAGACTGGGAAAAAGTGTTGGACACAAGTTTGAACGGATTCATGTACACCACTCGCTCCGTATTGCAACCAATGTTGAAGAAAAAGAACGGACGTATCGTCAATATGGTGTCCCTATCTGGACAAATGGGCTTACCTGGGCAGACCAACTACTCCGCAGCCAAAGGTGCTGTCATGTCGGCGACCAAAGCCTTGGCTCAAGAAGTGGCTCGCAAGGGTGTAACCGTCAACGCCGTGGCACCCGGATATGTCCGAACAGACATGACTGCCGATTTGGACGAGGCCAACTTGAAAGCACAAATTCCGATGAAACGTTTCGGTGAGCCAGAAGAAATCGCCGCCACCGTAGGATTCTTAGTGTCAGACGCCGCTTCCTACATCACAGGTCAAATCATCGCTGTCAATGGTGGACTTTACACCTAATCTGTCGGCAAAACACACGAAAAAAAAGGTGATGCTTTGTGTATCACCTTTTTTTTTCTACTTTTGGCAAGTCAATGCCCATGGAAATAGAGCGTTGACAAACAGGATAAACAAGAAAAAGAAAGTAGTATGAAGAAAATAATAGTATTATTAATAACATTCACTGCTTCAATAGCAATGTCTTTGGCACAAACAGCAGTTACAGACGTAGCAGCGCTAAAGAGCAAAATGCAAGAGGCAGCCTCTAAGGTTTCTTCCATAGAAAGCGACTTTACACAAGAGAAATATATGTCTGTAATGTCCAACAGCATGAAATCAAGTGGAAAATTTTACTATGAGAAACATGACAAGGTGAAATTGGAATACCAAAAACCATTCAAGCAAAACATGACGATGAACGGAGACAAGCTTGTGATGGAGATGAATGGCAAAAAAAACTCAATGGACGCTTCTGCCAACCCTATGGCCGCAGAACTCAAAAAAGTAATTACTGCTTGTATGAGTGGCGACATTGCCAACATCGGTGCGAACTACAAATTAGAGTACTTTCAAGATGCCGACAACTATATTGTGAAAATCACACCACAATCAGCCGACATTCAAAAATTCGCACAACAAGTCGACCTGACATTGAACAAAAAAAATTTCTCCGTTGAGAAAATGAAGATGATCGAGCCTTTGAAAAAAGGACAACAGAAAAACGACTATACAGAATACACGTTCTCTAACAAAGAGTTCAACAAGCGCATTGCGAACTCCGTCTTCTCTGTAAGATAAAAATAAAGCCTACTCAGTGAAGAAGAAAGTAAAAATTCTCCTATTGATTGCAATAGGGGTCGTACTCGTTATGATACAGGCGAGTTGCACCCCTAAATTTTTCCGCAACAAAGGCATGACACCCTCAGGAAGTGTAGTTGTGCCACGTTCCAACCTTCTCCCCGCTTTCGACAGTCTGCAAGAATCCCGCTACTACACAGCGCAGATTGACTATAAAAACAACTCCATGGTAGGAGTATTAGGAATGACGGAAGAGACCCCAGGTCATTATCGAATGGTGATGATGACTACTTTCGGAATGACCTTATTTGATTTCACCATCTCTAAGACTGAGTTCACCGTAAATAGTTGCATAGAACAGATGAACAAAAAAATGGTGTTGAAAATCTTAGAAAAAGATTTCAGAAGCATTTTGATGCTCAATCTGAAAAATAAAATAAAAGGTGTTTTATACCAGGTGGCGCACCACAAAGAGGCAAAAGACGAAGAAACACAACAAATTGTTACGGCTGGATACCAACTTAAAGCTGACGATGGCGTTGCAAACTACTTGGTCGTTGCAAAGGATGGAGAGTGGGTGCGTATGATTGAGAATGGTAGTTCCATCACACGCATGTCTGCCGTCTTCAACGATGACATTGTAACAATCGAGCATCCTAAATTAGGATTGAAAATGGTTATGACACGAATGGAAAATTAAAGAACGCGAAATCGGAATCAAGTATCCTGATGGCGTTGACGCTTTGTCATAAGACAAGATTAATGATAGAGAACAAATATACAAGTAGACCATACGAAATCTCTCAAGAATTTTCCGATATGGTTTGTGAACCCCAATTTAATTTATTCTTCAACAATGGGGAAAATGAACGAAAAGAGGAAGGTACATTGAGGGTACTGTCACTTTTTTCTGGTTGTGGAGGTATGGATTTAGGTCTTGAGGGCGGTTTTATTTGTCACAAAAAGTCCATAACTAACGATGAATACATTCACCATGCCGTTAATAAAGATTGGGTAATGCTCCAGCGGAATGTGTTTCGCACTGTTTTTGCCTGTGACATTTTGGAAGAAGCCAGATTGACTTGGTTGCGGTATATGTCCAGATTTAATATTAATCCAGACATTTACCACCTTGAAAGCATTGTTGATTTAGTTAAACTACAACGAGATGGACATGATGTTTTCCCACATAACGTTGACATTGTTACAGGTGGTTTCCCCTGTCAGGATTTCAGCGTTGCAGGAAAGAGAAAAGGATTTGATTCTTCTGTTTCTCACAATGGCGAAAAAAGAGAAAATGACAAACCTTCGGAGGAAACCCGAGGAAAATTATACATGTGGATGAAACAGGTCATCGACATTGTTCAGCCAAAAATGTTTATAGCAGAAAATGTCAAAGGGCTTGTTAGTCTTGGAGATGTAAAGGATATAATCCAAAGAGATTTTTCCTCTGCAAATGGAAATGACTATATTGTGCTAAATCCTCAGGTTCTTCATGCTGCAAATTATGGCGTTCCTGAAACAAGAGAGCGTGTAATATTTATTGGCATTAAACGTTCGGCTCTCTCGCCAAAGGCAATAGAGGCATTGGAAAAAGAAGATATTCCAGAAGAGTACAATCCCTATCCTAAACCAACACACAACTTTAACTGTAATAACAACAAACTGGCCAAACCTGTCTGTTATAGAGACATATTCCAGAACTTGCCAGAGCCGTCCAAGTCATCCGACCTTTCGCAGAAAACTTATTCTAAGGCGAAGTTCCTAACACACGGACAAGGTCAAACCGAAATCAATTATGACGGTTTAGCACCTACAATACGTTCTGAACACCATGGAAATATAGAATATCGCAGACTGTCTCATGAGCATGGCGGAAAGAATATTGAAGAACTCGGGAAAGGATTATGCGAACGTCGCCTAACCCCTCGCGAGTGTGCTTTGATTCAAACTTTCCCGCCTGACTATCCATTTGTCTTCTATAAACCGAATTCAAGCAGGTATGCCGTTAGTCCGTCTGGCGCATATAAAGTAATCGGAAATGCAGTACCCCCTATGTTGGCCTTCAACATTGCACGCAGAATACAAAACATCTGGCCTCTATATTTTGATTAATATGAATACAGAACATAACATCATCGCAATACGCAAAAAGGAATGCTTGTGCAGACTCGTTAGATGTAGATAGGCGAGATTTAATAACGCCTTCCGAAATGA
The DNA here is from genome assembly GCA_963619325.1 of Bacteroidaceae bacterium. Lineage (GTDB taxonomy): Bacteria > Bacteroidota > Bacteroidia > Bacteroidales > Paludibacteraceae > UBA1181. The sequence continues at coordinate 21,126 of CAVEVQ010000031.1, forward strand.
AAAAAATAGAATAATGACGAAATATACATACAAAGTTTTAGACCTTTTTTGCGGATGTGGCGGTATGTCGCTTGGATTTGAGAAGGTTGGATATGATGTCCTCTTGGGTATTGATATATGGAAAGACGCTCTTGAAACATACAAATACAATCACCACAATAGCCAAGTGTTACAAGCCGACATGTCTACATTGTCAGGAGAAGACGTAGAGTCATTAATTGGAACTTCCAAAGTGGACGTTATAATTGGTGGCCCCCCTTGCCAAGGGTTCTCTGTTGCCGGAAAGCGCATAGTCGATGATGAAAGAAATAAGCTGTACAAAGGCTTTGTAAGAATGGTTCAGTACTTCAAGCCGAAAGCTTTTGTGATGGAAAACGTGCCAAACATTCTTTCTATCGGAGGCGGAATGGTTCGGGAATCCATAATAAAAGATTTTACGGAACTAGGTTACACGGTTAACGTTCAGGTTGTTCTTGCATCAGATTATGGCGTGCCTCAAAATCGCAGAAGAGCTGTCTTTGTTGGATTGACAAATGGAAGCACATTCGATTTCCCTGCACATAGCGTTACTACTAAGGTTACTTCAAAAGAAGCATTAAGTGATTTGCCAGAGTACTCCATAGCAGAAGGTGGAGATTATGTGTGTCAACCACAAAGTGCATATCAAAAGCTAATACGAGAGAATAGCGACAAGGTCTTTAATCATGAAATTACAATACATAATGATAAGACTAAGGAAATAATTTCTTTGGTGCCAGATGGGGGAAATTACAAAGATTTGCCTTTAGAATTGCAACAAACACGTAAAGTGCATATAGCATGGACTCGCTTAAATAGTGAAAAGCCGAGTTTCACAATAGATTGTGGGCATAATCATCATTTTCACTACAAATACAATAGGGTTCCAACCGTGCGTGAGTCCGCTCGCATCCAATCCTTTCCTGATAATTTTGTATTCTTAGGAAACAAAGGAAGTCAGCTTAAACAAGTAGGAAATGCAGTGCCTCCGTTATTGGCGGTAGCTATATCTACACAACTTTTAAAATATTTATAAATCATGTACAAGCCAGAAAATCAATATAGATGTACAATCATAAGAGGTAAAAGTCAATCTGACATGGAAGACTTGTTGCCTCTGTACGCCAATATTGTCCATAAATATTGTCCATGTGAGGAACAGATGTTTAAGGAAAAAGCAAGAAGACAAATCTCAAAAGCATTATTTGCAACTAAGGCATATGCTACGCTTGATAGTTCTAATCAGAAAACCGTAGACAACCATCTTACAGAAATTGCAGGTACTTTGCTTGGTTTGTATTATCCAAAAAATGATGATGAGAATACCATTATTTGCGAATCTGCTTCTTGTAAGTATCTTGTTGAGAACCAAGATTTCCCGACTTTTTTCAAAAATCTATGCCTTAACTTTCAATTCCCAAATGGGGCAAAGTGGATTCAATATGTTCGAATTGACATTAAGAAAAACTTAAATATCAAGCCCTTCTGTTACATAGTATCTTTGTTGTACTATGCGCAACAACAGGAAGACAAAGTGTTGCTTTCAAAACAAGAGATTGGATATTACGTTCTAAATAATTTGGACGTTTTACAGGGTAATGTTTCTTGCAAAGAAGTTTACGAACGTATAATGTCCGATAGAGCACACAAGATAAAACGTGACAAGTTGAGTGGTTCACGAGATTGGCAACATATTAAGGAACAATTTAATTTGTTAGAACTTTCCAATATCATTGAGTGTGATAATACAAACCTTTGGCTGAATCCACAAGAAGCAAAAGTCATATCAATTTTCCTTGAAAATAACGGCAAAGTTGCCTTTGACTGTTACAAGTATGATTTGGATACAAAACAGGGAAAGAACTCTTTGCTTAATGATTGGAGAGAGTATAATGGAACTTTCCATAAAGAATTGTATGACATCAATACTCGCTTTAATACTGATGTCGTGATTGTTGATCGAGATGTTCAGAAAGTAAAGAGCAGTGCAATAAAATCAACTGTGGATTTAGGAGACGAAGGTGAAGCCTTGGTTTTCAGACTTGAACAAGAGCGGGTCCGTAATTTCAAAGAGCGTTTGGTCAACAAGGTTCTTCTTTTAGGAAAGACAAAAGGTTTGGGATATGACATATCCTCTATAGAGGCTGACGAAAATCCTGAAAAACCTGAATTTGCTCGATATATAGAAGTTAAAGCTACAAAGCGAATAACAGACCCTAGTTTTGACAAAACCTGGGGAGACTCTCTTAACATAACTGCCAAAGAATGGATTGCGGCTGAACAGTATGGTGAATACTATAATATCTACAGAGTGTATTTTACCAAAAACAATACTTTTGTAGTTCGCATAAAAAATCCATACAAGAAGGCTATGGATGGAGAGATAGAGGTCTATCCGACAATTTATCAAATGAATTTCGATGCAAGTGTAATAGAAAAAAGATATGGCATATAAAGTAGCTTCATTATTTTGTGGCTGTGGAGGTTCTGATATGGGACTTCTAGGCGGCTTCGACTATTTGGGGCAGGAATATAAGAGACTTGACTTTGAAATTGTCTATGCTCTGGATTTTGACAAATGGGCCGTTGATACCTATAACAAAAATTTTGAGCATAAAGCCGACTGTGCAGACATTTGTAGTGTTGATTTTGAAACATTGCCTGATGTCGATGTTGTGATAGGTGGTTTTCCATGCCAGTCTTTCAGTACGGTCAATCCAACAAAGGACACTAACGATGACAGAGCTAATCTCTACAAACAAATTGTACGCTTCTTGAAAGTCAAACAGCCAAAATTCTTCATTTGCGAGAATGTCAAAGGCTTGATGACTCTTCAAGGAGGAGCAATTCTAAACAAAATCTTAGGTGAGTTTAGTTCTATGGGATACCATGTGAAATATAAACTCATTAAAGCTGTAGAATTTGGCGTTCCTCAGCGTAGAGAACGTGTGATAATAGTTGGCATTAGAAATGACATTGATGTGACTTATGCATATCCTCTTCCAACACATAACGAGAAAAATTATGTGCCTTTGAAGTCTGTTATTGACAAATTAGACATAGAGAATCAGAAATATTATTTTTCGGAAAGGGCTGTGCAAGGGGTAAAGAATGCTAAAAACAATATGAAACGTGGATTATGGCAAGATTTGAATCAACCTTGCCTGACCATTACCGCTCATTTGGCAAAAACCAGCATGAATTCTCGCGACCCTATTCTTTTGGTAGATGCCGAAAAGGAGTTGTATCGTAGGTTTACGCCACGAGAGGCTGCACGTATTCAGTCATTCCCAGACACTTTCCTGCTTAATGATTCTGAGCCAAAGTCTTATAAACAGATTGGAAACGCCATACCGCCAGTTATGATGTGGCATATAGCCAAGGCATTGCAAACATCTATAACAAACAAAGAGAAGAATAAAGTTGTGGTACATCAGCTGAATTTTGCCAAGACCAAAGAAGAATAGAATATTCTAACAACATAATTAAAAATTATTGCTGTCCGCTAAAACTTTTTGAACCCGCAAAAGATAGGGCTGGATTCC
>CAVEVQ010000032.1:0-22365 GCA_963619325.1 Bacteroidaceae bacterium
TCGAAGAGAAAGGCTACGCGAGGGAGTACGCCTCGGACGGCCGCAGGCTCTTCAGGATCGGCTGCGTCTTCTCCTCGGAGACGGGGACGATCGGGGAGTGGTTGGTGGAGTAACTCTACTTTTTGTCCGTCTTCACTCCACAATACGACTTGAAATCGCAGTACTTGCAAATTGCCTCTTTCTTGTTGGCTTTGAAGGGTTTGCTTATGTCTAACATACTACGAATCACACTTTTTACGCCATCCTCAATTTCCTTGTATTTTTTAGGATCGTCTAAAAGAATCATCGTGTCTTTTTGGGACTTTCCACTTTCTTTTTTTACGCAAATGTCATCATTAGATTTTGCAGAATTCACGTATGCCAGGGCTGGTTTTATTAGATTCTTTGGCGATGTGGTTCCATAGATATAGGAATAAACCAATACTTGCATGGCATAGCCATAGCGTTCTTTCTTCTCATTGTTAATATCAGCATCGGCTTTGAAAAGTTCTGTAATGTCAGCTACAGTGACAGATTTATCACTTCCTGTCTTATAGTCGAAAATGCGCACAACCCCCTCCTTTTCGTCTACACGGTCGATTGAACCACCAATCAGAAATTTAATAGGATTTTCGTTAGGGGCATCTGTCATCTTTACTTCAATCTCCTTTGTCACAATCAACTCGTTATCAATCACCTTGAAAGGCACATATGCTTTGTCTAACTCTACCATTTTCTTTGCCATCTGCCTGGCTCTGTCATACTGAAGAAGTTGTGGACCAGACATTGTTGGCATCTCCTCTTCAGGATTATTCATTTTAAAATAGTCTTTCTTGAATGCTAATTTCACTCTGTCTTCTATCTCTATTTCTAATGCTTCCTCATTTTGAAAATCGCTTTCGTTCAATACTTTGCCCTTCCTTTTATCATAAAAAGATTGCATCGTTGAGTGGAATATCGTTCCGTACTCGTTCACATCAACGGTGTCGGTAATCTCTTCTTCCTTCTTAATGCCGACAATGTAGCTTAAGTAGAATTTTAAAGAGCAATTCAAAAAGGTGTTCATAGCTGAAGGAGACAAACCTGTGCGTTTTTTTAAATTGCCATTTTCGTCTTTTAGAGGGGTGTTTTTCTCCCTCCAATCAATACTCTCTACCCTATACATGTTTTTAATCTTCTCCACCATTTCATCCGTCTTCTCCACCTGCAAAGAGTAATCTTCTTTTGATGGCGCTGCAGAGTTAATGAGTTTGCGAGTGAAATCGTAGTTTGTCTCCACCAACAGCTGTAACAAGAAACGACTCATTTGTCCTTTCGAGCCTCCATCTGTCGATCCATTGTACATAACTGTTACATTCTCTGCTCGTTGCAATAGACGGTAGAAATAATAGGCGTAGAGAGAGTTTTTATGTTCTATTGTCGTCATTCCGTAGCCCACACGCAGTGAATAGGGGATGATCGAGCTTTCGTTGCCAGACTTTGGCAGAACGCCTTCATTGGCCGACAACAGGATGACGTTTGAAAAGTCCAAGTTTCTGGTCTCCAAGAACCCCATCACCTGCAAACCTTCTGCTTGGTCGCCTGTGAATGGTACTGCCAACGAACTCAGAGTCGTTTCGATTAACTGCAGCATTTTTGTCTGCTGTATGTCCTTCAGATACCCTTCGTCAATCAACGACGAGAGTCTTGTCAAACTTGCATAGATTTGATACAATGTTTCTTTATATAGAGCGTTGTATAAGGAGGTGTTTGATTCGGATTTGTCATCTTCCGATTCTTGATAGGTGTTTGTGGTTATCTCTTCTGCAAATTTGTGACCGACTTTCCCAATGATTTCCTGCACCCACGCAATCAGACTTTTAGCGTCGTTGCATTTTCCAAATAATCTACCGAACTCTTTGTTCTTGCATAAGTCGGAATATTTAAAGAAACGCCAGTTGCCCTCTCTGATTTTTTCGTCTTCTTGAATTATTGAAGGGTAAGACTCGCGTAAATACTCATTGCGTAGCAACGGAAGAATCGTAGTGCTGAGAATGGAGTGGATTCCATTGTCATCTTTGTTGTTGTTTTTTATCAGCTCTAATTTCTCTTGGTATTTCAAAAGAATTTGAACTAAACCAAAGATGGGGGTCTGCAGAATATTCAACCCCATTGTGACGTTGACGTATGGAGCAGGAATAGAGTGGAGTACGGGTAAAAGCATTGATTCGTTACACAAAACGACAACTGTGTCTTCATTTTTTGCTCCTTCGGGTCTGTTCTTTAAGAAATCGCTCACATATCTTGCTTGCGCATTTTCGGTAGGCGACTCAATTATTGTAACTTTTTTCTTCTCTTTCAGCAAGTTATTGGTAGGTAGTTCATTCTTGAAATAGTTAGTGTTCTTGCGCATGAACAAACCTGCTTCTTGTAAGTCGTTGTTCATATAAAACACGTCGCAGTCCCAGTAAAAGATTGTTTTCTTTGCTGCGGTCATTTTTTTTAGCAATCGATGCTCGCTTTCAAGTAATACGTTGAATCCAACGATGACATATTGCTTATCTGGCAACGAAACTTCGCCTTTATCCAACGATTCAATCACATCTCGTTTCAACATACCTTCGCTCATTTCTCCGTCCTCTTTCAGCCTTTTCTTGAAGCGATTGTAAATCTCACCTAAAACAGACCATAAACGTAGAAATCGCTTCTTTAGTTCAGTGTCTTCTCCTTTTTGAAAGATATTGAAGAAACGTTTTAAAACGTTTTTCTGCTCTTCTGTTAGATGGTCATATCTGCCTTCAAAAGGAATGGTGTCTTTGAGGTTTTGAAATAGCATTTCTGAGTCTACCATATTGCTGTCAATGTCGTTGAAATCGCTCAGCAGTACTAAGCCCCAGTTATAGAAGTTGTCAAGTGTCTCTTCTTCCTCGTGGAAATCAGGGTCTGAATTCTCTCGTAGGACTTCGATGTAGACATGGTAAAGCTCGCAAACCAGCTTGATTGGATCTGCAATACGGTATGTGCTTAACGATTGGAATAGGGTAGAGATCGTCTCGTACGATGGAGACCAGGTGGGTCTCCCATACGCTTCTATAAGATACTTATTAAAGAAAAGTTTCGCTCTATTATTGGGGAAAACAACGACAAAGTCAGATAAGGACATTCCTTTGCTTTGAGCTTTTCGGACTAAGTCGACTGCAACTGATTTCAAAAATGGTTCGCCTACCATAGATAGTGTTTTTTATGGTGAATAATCTTAAAAGGATAATACTTTTTATGATAAACAAAGAATATGCTTATGACAGATATATAATCAAAATCAGCGGGAACTATTGAAAAATTAAAGTTTCCGCTGATTATAACGATATGCTTATAGGGCAGATTAGTTGCCCAAGTCTCTACTCAGGATATTTTGTGTCTGAAAAGTCTTGCGCCACTAAATACTCGGCTATCGATTTGATTGGCTGATACAATGCTGACGACTGCAAGTATTCTTGCGAGGCGAAGTGCAAGTGATTGTTTATTCTGTCGAACACATACAAACATGCGCTTATAACGACTATACATTTCACCCATGTAAAGACAGCTCCCAATAGTTTGTCAAGCCAACCTAACATTGCTATTTTTGCCAATTTGGAGACTGCAATTGCCCCGAATCTCACTATTATCATCATTAGTATGAAAACGACGACAAACGAGACTATATAGTTCGTTTCTGCCGTCCATTCTACTTTCGACAATATGAAATGCATTGCATCTTCTCCGTAATGTTTTGCTACAAAGAGACTTATGAAGACTCCGAACATGGATGCTATTGATACGATGAAGCCTTTCATCGCTCCCCGTACAATAGCATATATCATTATGGCTACTAATATAATGTCGATTGCTGCCATTCTTATCTGTCGGTTATTACAAGGTTCGTTTTATCTCGATTTCCTCGAAACTCTCAATGATATCGCCAACGAGCAAATCATTATAGCCGGCAATGTTCAAACCACATTCAAATCCGTTACCAACTTCCTTGACGTCGTCTTTGAAGCGCTTCAAAGATGCTAACTCGCCCGTGAACACCACGATGCCATCGCGAATGACACGCACTTTGTTGCCTCTTTTGATTTTCCCGTCTCGAACGATACAGCCTGCGATTGTACCCACCTTGCTGATTTTGAAAGTTTCTTGAACTTCTGCCGTTCCAGTAACTTCTTCCTTGACTTCTGGAGAAAGCATTCCGACCATCGCATCTTTCATTTGCTCGATTGCATCGTAGATGATGGAGTATAAACGAATATCCACTCCTTCCTTCTCGGCTACTCTTCGTGCGGCTACTGACGGACGAACCTGGAATCCGACGATGATTGCATCTGCGGTAGATGCCAGCATTACATCAGACTCAGAAATCTGACCGACCGCTTTGTGAATGACGTTGACTGCAAACTCTTCTGTTGACAATTTCTCCAAAGAGTCTTTTAATGCCTCTGCTGATCCATCCACATCTGCTTTCACGATGATGTTCATCTCTTGGAAGTTTCCTAAGGCGCGACGACGCGCAATCTCCTCCAATGTAAGGTGTTTTGTCGTACGCAATCCTTGTTCACGTTGCAATTGCTCACGCTTCGTTGCAATTTCGCGAGCTTCTTGCTCTGTCTCTAAAACGTTGAAGTTGTCTCCTGCTTGTGGAGCACCGTTCAATCCAAGGATAACGACAGGTTCTGATGGTTTCGCCTCTTTCACTCGTTGGTTACGCTCGTTGAACATTGCTTTGATACGTCCATAGTTGATGCCTGCAACAACAACGTCTCCTACACGAAGGGTACCATTGCTGACCAACACTGTGGAGATATAGCCTCGTCCTTTGTCTAATTGAGACTCAATGATAGAACCTACTGCTCGACGGTTTGGATTCGCTTTCAAATCCAACATCTCAGCCTCTAATAGCACCTTCTCCATCAATTCAGGAACTCCGATACCTTTTTTCGCCGCAATGTCTTGCGATTGGTATTTACCACCCCATTCCTCAACTAAGTAGTTCATGGAGGCGAGTTTCTCCTTGATTTTGTCAGGATTAGCAGTTGGCTTATCTATCTTGTTGATTGCGAAGATGATAGGAACACCTGCGATTGATGCGTGATTGATGGCTTCGATAGTTTGTGGCATGACGTCGTCATCGGCTGCGACAATGATAATCGCAATATCCGTAACTTTCGCACCTCTGGCGCGCATTGCGGTGAACGCCTCGTGTCCTGGAGTATCGAGGAAAGTGATTTGTTGTCCGTTTTTCAACGTTACGTTGTAGGCTCCAATGTGCTGGGTAATACCTCCTGCTTCACCCGCAATTACGTTTGTTTGACGGATATAATCCAACAACGAAGTTTTACCATGGTCAACGTGTCCCATTACAGTAACAATCGGAGGACGTCTTGTAAGGTCTTCTTCCTTGTCTTCTTCCTCTTGGATAGCTGCGGTAACCTCGGCACTGACATATTCGGTTTGGAATCCAAACTCTTCTGCCACGATGTTGATTGACTCTGCATCCAAACGTTGGTTGATAGACACCATAAGTCCGAAACTCATACATGTACTGATGACGTCTGTTACAGATACGTTCATCATCGTCGCTAATTCGCTGACAGTAACGAATTCAGTGATTTTCAGAATCTTAGAGTCAAGCTTCTCTTGCTCCTCCTGCTCATGTAAACGGTTGGCTTGCAACTCTCGCTTGTCGCGGCGGTGCTTCGATCCTTTTGTCTTTTGACCCTTGCTAGTCAGGCGAGCCAATGTCTCTTTGATCTGTTTCTGAACCTCCTCGTCGTTAACTTCTTGTTTGACAACTGGTTGTCGGTTGTTATTCTTGAAATTGCCGTTTTTGAAGTTGCCGTTGTTATTGCCATTACGTCGGTCTTTCCCACCGTTGTTGTTTCTTTGCTGACCATTGTTGCCATTTTCCGACTTGTTAAAGTCGTTGATGTCCACACGCTCTTTTTGTATTCTTTTCCGTTTGCCTTGACGTTCACCGTTGGCGTTGTTTGCGTCTCCTCCGTTGTTATTCGGATTTTGAGTGTTACCTCCAGATTTCGGTCCGCGTTGTTGTTCGCGTTCTTTTTTCTTCTCTTCTTTGGTCTTTTTCTTCGGACGAGTCTGTTGGTTGATGGTAGACAAGTCAATCTTTCCAACGACGTTGATGGTTGTCTTTGGCGCATGCGAAAGAGAAAATATCTCTTCTTTATTCTCTTTAGTTTCTGTTGCAGGAGCAGGAGACGGCTCGTCTTTCTTATCCTCTGTAACAGCCTCTTTTGCCTTGTCCTCTACGATAGTAGGCTCTTGTTTAATCTCCTGCTTAGGTTCTGTCATCTCCTCGCTATGAGAACTCTCTATAGTTTTTTCTTCTACGGCTTCGGGTTTGGACGCAGACACTGTCTTTTCTTCCTTTGGGGGTTCCTGGTTAGCAGATTTTTTGCCAACATTGTTCAAATCTATCTTCCCAATGATATGAGGACCGCGAACTTCAACATTTGAAGACTTTACTTCATTGTTCTTGTCGTCGAATCCTTCTATAGAAACACTTTCTTTAGGACTCCTGTTCTCTTGGCGTTGTTTCGTAATCTTTTGTGAGTCAATCTTTATTTTTGAATTATCACCTAACCCATCAAAACACAACTTTTCCTGTTCGTCTGTTAATGTGACATTGAGATTGTCGGCTGGAATTTGATGTCCCTTTTGGGCTAAAAAATCCACAACCTTATCTGCACCTACGTTTAGTTCTTTTGCTATTTTACTTAATCTAATGGACATATTACCTTTAAAGTTGTTTAGTTCTGTTCTTCCTCACTCTCTGTCTGAATAGGATTCTCATCCTCTTGTGCTGGCTCTGATGTCTCCTCTTCATTGTCGGATCCCTCAAATTCTGCACTTAGAATACGCAAAACATCGTCGATTGTCTCTTCTTCCAAATCAGTTCTTCTGATCAATTCTTCGCGAGGAATATTCAAAACCTGTTTCGCAGTGTCGCATCCAATCCCTTTCAATGTATCAATCACCCATGGCTCGATCTCGTCGAGGAACTCATTCAAGAAGATATCACCAGACTCAATAGATTCGTCTATGTCGCGGAACACCTCTATCTGATAGTCGGTCAACATACCCGCTAAGCGTATGTTCATTCCACTCTTTCCTATGGCCAACGAAACTTCCTCTGGCTGCAAGAACACTTCTGCTCTCTTGTATTCTTCAATCACATGGATAGAAGAAATTCGCGCTGGACTTAACGCTCTTGAAATGAACAAAGAAGGGTTGCTTGTATAGTTGATTACATCAATATTCTCATTTCTCAGCTCTCTCACGATGCCGTGGATTCGTGATCCTTTCATTCCGACACATGCTCCTACGGGGTCAATTCTTTCGTCGTATGATTCTACTGCCACTTTGGCGCGCTCTCCTGGAATACGTGCAATACGTCGAATCGTAATCAGTCCGTCGTTGATTTCTGGCACTTCCAATTCGAATAGTCTTTGCAGGAATAATGGCGACGTTCTTGAAAGGATGATTTTCGGATTGTTGTTGCGGTTGTCTACCTTGGCTACTACTGCTCTTACAGTGTCTCCTTTGCGGTAGAAGTCTGAAGGAATCTGCTCTTGCTTTGGAAGCAACATTTCGTTATTCTCGTCGTCTAACAGCAAAATCTCCTTCTTCCATACTTGGTATACCTCTCCGACTACTATTGTTCCAACCTTTTCCTTGTATTTGTTGTAAAGTGTGTCTTTTTGCAAGTCTAAAATCTTAGAGGCCAAGGTTTGACGAAGATTCAATACCGCACGGCGTCCAAATGATGCAAAATCAACTTTGTCTGTTACTTCCTCGCCAATCTCAAAATCGGCCGCAATCTTGCGCGCTTCCGTCAGCGATATCTCTGTGTTCTCGTCTTCTAAATCATCGTCCTCTACGACTGTACGGTTACGATAGATCTCAAAGTCTCCTTTGTCTGGGTTGATGATGATGTCATAGTTCTCATCTGTGCCAAACATCTTGGCAATAACACTACGGAAAGAGTCCTCAAGGACACTCACCATCGTGCTTCTATCTATATTCTTGAGGTCTTTGAACTCTGCAAAGGTATCACTCAAACTAACTGCTTCTTGCCTTGCCATATTTTAGTATTATTTAAATTTCAATGAATATTTTGCCTCCGCTACCTGATCGTATGAAATCGTAACCACTTCTGTAACGTCGACCTTCTTCTTTTCTCCTTCTCTCTTCTCTTTCTTAGTTACCTCAACGCCGAAATCATTATCCGACACGTTCATTAACACACCCACGTATTTCGGACCATTCTTCACCTGAACTTCTACTTCCTGCCCTTCGTATTTCTTGTATTGACGAAGCACTTTGAACGGTGACGTCAGCCCCGCAGATCCTACATTCAGCTCAAAGTCTTCTTGGTCGCGGTCTAACTTTGATTCTATCTTCTTCGAGAGTTCTATGCAATAGTCTAACGACACACTCTCTTCAGAGTCTATTTCTACGGATATTACATTGTCTGCACTTACTTCAACTCCCACCAAGAAATAGTGTGTACCTTCAAGGCACTCCTCTGCTATCTCATAGATTTTCTTCTCTTCTATCATTGGGTCTATTTTGTTTGACTTGTTTCCTAATAGTCCTTAAAACACGAAAAATGGAGACTCTCGAAAGCCCCCATCCATCCCGATTTCAACCTTACGATACAAAGGTACTCTTTCTTTTTTGATTTTGCAAACATTCATGTTTTTTTATCTGTTTGTTGTGTTGTATAACACGTTTTTTTGTTTTTTTTTACAAGAGATTCACAATTTTTTACATTTTCTTTTGCGTTCGTTAAATATATGCTTAAATTTATAAGTCATTGGCGCTGCTTTAGTTGTATGCGTGCGTATCTTGATTGTCAAATCTCATTGTACTCCCGATTATGAGAAATGAAAAACCGTTTCTTTTGAGGATTCTTCTTGCTCCGTTCGCCGCCGTCTACGGATTGGTCGTTATTCTCCGTAATGCCCTTTTTGATTGGGAATTTTTACCTTCAAGGAAATTTGATGTTCCTGTAATATCAATCGGTAATATAACGGTCGGTGGTACTGGTAAAACACCGTTCTCAGAATACATTATACGTCTTCTAAAAGATGATTTTCACATCGGCTTTCTCTCTCGTGGCTATAAGCGTAAGACGAAGGGGTTCCAATTGGCAGATGAGAAATCAACTCCATCAACCATTGGTGATGAGCCTTATCAGGTGAAAACAAAGTTCCCAGATATCATGGTGGCTGTTGATGCAAAAAGGACAAGAGGAATTTTGAAAATGCAAAAGGAGGCTTTTAACCGTCCGGATATTATCATTCTCGATGATGCTTACCAACACCGCTATGTGTCGCCAGACATCAACATATTGTTAATTGATTACAATCGCATGATTACGGAAGACCATCTGCTGCCTGTTGGAAACTTGCGAGAACCAGTTTCGTCAACTGTACGAGCAGATATTGTGGTTCTTACCAAATGTCCGATGAACTTACAGTCTATAGAGTTCCGTATCATCCGCAAAAATTTAAAGCTGTATCCTTATCAGACACTCTATTTCACAACGCTTGCCTACGATGCGCCTAAGCCTGTTTTCCAAGGTGATTCTTGCAACTTGACGTCTGATACGTCAGTCCTCACGCTTACTGGGATTGCGGCTCCGAAGCCTTTTGAAGACTATGTACACACATTGGTGGATGAGGTTGTGTCTCTCAATTACGCAGACCATCATACATTCAAAAGGTCGGATATGATAGAAATTCAGAAAACATTTGAAGTTATCTCAAATCCGAAGAAAATCATTTTGACAACAGAAAAGGATGCTGTACGACTCAAAAATTCGAATTTCTTTCCAGAAAGCCTAAAAGGGTATGTTTACTATATTCCGTTGAAAATTAAATTTTTAAAGGAGGAAGGTAGCGAGTTTAATATGAAAATTCATAGTTTTTTGAGGAAAAACAAATATTTCTCTCAGCTTTTGGAGGTAGAGAGACGAGCAGACAAAAAAGAATAATAGTAAAATAATATAATCATGAATGCAAATTTTGACCTTTTGAAGGCGATCAACGAGGCGCGTGATTTTTTGATGACGAAGACTGCCTTGAAGCCAAAGATCGCTATTGTCTTAGGCACTGGCTTAGGCGATTTTGCTAAAAAAATAGATGTTGTTGATACGATTGCGTATTCAGAGATACCTTATTTCAAGACGAGTACGGTGCAGGGACACTCTGGCAAGCTGCTTTTTGGACGGTTGGAAGGGGTAGAGGTGATGGCAATGCAGGGACGTCTGCACTACTACGAGGGGTATTCTATGCAAGACATTACATTCCCTATCCGCGTGATGAAGGCTTTGGGAGTAAGGGTGGTGATGGTTTCTAATGCGGCAGGCGGATTGAATCCCGACTTTATTCCTGGCGATGTGATGATTATCAAAGATCATATCAACCTATTCCCCGAGCATCCGCTTCATGGACCCAACAACGAGAAATTGGGAACACGTTTCCCTGATATGAGTAATGCCTATGATAAGAAAATGATTGTTGCGGCTGAGGAAATAGGAAAGAAATGCAAACTCAACCTTAAAAAAGGCGTTTATGTTGGTACTCAAGGACCAACCTTTGAGACTCTTGCCGAATATCGTTATTTCCGTATCATCGGAGGAGACTCTTGCGGTATGTCGACTGTTCCTGAGGTCATTGTGGCAAATCACGCTGGCTTGTCCGTCTTCGGTGTGTCGGTCATCTCCAACGTAGGCTGTGATGCTAATCTCAGTAACGTAACCCACGAGGAGGTGCAACAAAATTCGTTGTTGGCGCAAGACAAGTTGGCCACATTGTTTACGGAGATGGTTAAATATTGTGGTGAAACACTTAGTTGTTGATGAAACGAGAAGAAAGTGTTATCAAAAAAGTGTGATTTTTCACATTCCTCAAAAGAGAAAAAAAATCGTTTGTGTAGATGTTGATAAAAATAGGCTGGGAGTGTTCTCTCTCAGCCTATTTCATATTGATATTATTCATTATCCTCATTCTTCTCCGAGTTCGGGTAGATAATCTTATAGCCTTTGCCATGTACGTTCATAATCTCAACTTCTGGGTCGGCTTTAAGCAGTTTCCGCAGTTTTGTGATATAGACATCCATGCTGCGGGCGTTGAAATAGTTGTCTTCGTCCCAGATTGTGCGAAGGGCATGATTTCGCTCTAACACATCGTTGGCATGGGCACAGAGAAGGGATAGCAACTCAGACTCTTTGGTGGTCAGCTTGACGGTTTCGCCATTGATGACCAATTGTTGTTTCTGTTTGTCGAAGAGAATCTTGCCCATTTGGAAGACGGTCTCTTCTTTGACTTTTTTCCCTTTCACGCGTCGCAGAATTGCTTCAATGCGTAGTAACAGCTCCTCCATACTGAATGGCTTGGTGATATAGTCGTCTGCGCCAATCCGGAAGCCCTCCAAAATGTCATTTTTCAACGTTTTAGCCGACAGAAAGAGAATAGGAACTTCTGTGTTTACTTGACGGATTTCTTGCGCGAGTGTGAATCCATCCTTCTTCGGCATCATAACATCAAATACGCAAATGTCGTACTTTTCTTTCATGAATGCCTTGTATCCTGCTTCTCCATCGGGCATAAGGTCTGTCTGATAGTTCTTTGCTTGTAAGTACTCGCGAAGCAGCATGCCGAGGTTTTGGTCGTCTTCACAGAGTAATATTCTTGTTTTTTCGTCCATATTCGTTATTGTTAGTTTGTTTCTCGTTTTTGAGGTATTGAAATGATGAATTTTGTTCCTTTATTAAACTCGCTTTCTACCTTTATTGTTCCTTTATGATCTTGCACGACCTTCTTGACGTATGCTAATCCCAATCCGAATCCCTTCACATTGTGAATGCTGCCTGTTGGTACGCGGTAAAATTTATCAAATATACGTTTTAAATTGTTTTTCTTAATTCCAATTCCGTTATCTTCTATTGAAATGAGCAACTTTTTTTTCTCATTCCATGTTTTTAGTCGCAGGATGAGTGGACCGTTGGAGTATTTGACGGCGTTGTCCATTAGATTGTAGATGATGTTGGTGAAATGAACTTCATCGACGTTGGCGACAGCATTCTCTGCATCTAACTCGGTTTGGATATCGCCTCCTGTGTTTTCTACTTTGATAGCGAATGTTCCCGCTATAGTGAGTATCAACTCGTTGATATCCATTTCTTGGAGCTTCAGCGCACTGCTCTCTTTCTCGAAGATAGACATTTGCAATACCTTGTCTATCTGTTGTGTGAGTCTCTTAGTCTCGTCTTTTATTGTTCTGCTGAGGTGCTCGGTCATCTCTTGGCTTTTTATCACGCCATTATCGTTGAGCATTTGAGCGGCGAGCGAGATTGTCGACACGGGAGTCTTTAGTTCGTGTGTCATGTTGTTCATGAAATCAGTACGCATTTCCGACAACCTTTTCTGTTGAGAAATGATGATAAGAGAGAAGATGAATGTGAAGAGTAGTAAACCTGTGAAGATAGCAGAAGGAAGAAAAAGACTGCTTGACGTGATGAATTTTTGTGTGGTAGGTAGATAAACCTTCAAATAGTTGGCTTGTGGTGCGGGGTCGTTTGGAAAGAGTAGTTGAGAGTAACTCTCCATGTCTGTTGCTTCATCGTCGAAATTAGCACTACGGTAAACGACTTTACCCTCGTTGTTAATCACGCAGAAATAGTGTTTTGCATTGATGCCGTTGTTTTCGAATCCTTTGTCTATCAATTCATTGAGTAGGGCGAAGTCTAAACGTTCTTCAATCGGTTTTATATAGGTTTCGCTTAGCAACCGGATTAAAATGTCATCAAGCAGTGCGCGGTTGTGAAGGAAACGTTCTTTTAGTTTGTTCTGAATGATCTTTGAGGACTCTAAGATGGAGTTTGAACCGTGCTTCATTGATATGAAGACGTTAGGTTTTATGCGTACGGTAGAGTATTTTTTTGCAGAGTCTCCTATGGTTTTGAGTTGTTGCATTTGTTCCTCTTCGTCGGTCATGAAAACAGACGATTTTGTGGTGATCCGGGTGCGTTGCGATGGTGTGGTGAGATTTTTGTTGAGGTATTGCATAGTCTCTTCCTCCTCTAAGAGTTTAGCGACTTCATAGAGGGAGCGTTTCACTTCCTCGCTGAATTGGTCTGCCCGCATATCCACGTTGAGTTTGAGATAGTACGACTGTAAGCCAATCAGACTGAAAAAGGAAACCGCCATCACGATAGACAAGACAACAATCATCCATTTTTTCATGCTTGCAAATATAAAAAAATGAAGTGAAGTATTGTTATCTTATCATCATTTCGTCTGGTATAATCATTTGGTCGTGGTCTATGTTCTGAAGGCGGAGAATCAACTCTTGTTCCCACGAGGACATTTGGGGTGAAAGAACAAAGGCTTTGATTTTTTCGTATCCAATATTAGGCAATTTTCTTATTTGGGTCTTCCAATCTTCCGTTTCCGGGTATGTGTAAACATAGTAGGATGTGCCTAAATTTGCCTCTTGTGCGGCGAATTGAATGGCGTCGTCTAATGTACCTAACTCGTCTACTAAGCCATAGCGGTGGGCATCGGTGCCGCTCCATACACGTCCTTCCGCTAATTCTTCAATCTCACTTCTCTTTAGATTGGGTCTGCCTGCCTCTACTCGATCTAAAAATGTGTTGTAGACGCTTTCGACATGGCTTTGAAGCACTATTTTCTCCTCGTCGGTGAGAGGGTGCATAAGCGTAGAGAGAAGATCTGCGTTGGCGTTCGTCTTTACGATTTCTTGATGAACACCTAATTTATGTATAAGTTTTGAGATGTTTGGAATGACGCAGAATACACCAATGGATCCCGTGATGGTTTTCTTTTCAGTGAAGATATGGTTGGCTGCGACAGACATATAGTAGCCACCCGAGGCTGCGTAATCCCCCATGCTGACAACCACTGGTTTGACTGCTTTTAGGCGTGTTATGGCATGCCACATCTGCTCGGCACCATAGGCACTTCCGCCGGGAGAATTGACTCGAATGACAACGGCTTTTACGATGGTGTCTTTCTCTAACTGGTTTAATTGCTTGATGATTTTAGTTGAACTCAATCCTGAAGTGGAGCCATTGTCAATTTCGCCCTCCGCATAAAGAACTGCAACCTCATTGGTGGCAAGTGTGCTTTCTTCGGTGTTGTCGTAGCATCCATTCCAATAGTCGGTAACGCTCGCATAATTGACATCCTCTTCCTCTGAAACCTCAATTAGTTTTTTTAGAATAGATTCTACTTCGTCAGCGTATTTTAGTCCGTCAATCAATCCTGTCTCAAGCACCTCTTGTGGTGTCCTGTAGATTAACATACTATTGGCGATGTTGTCGAGGTCTTCCTCAGAAAGGTTTCTTGATTTGGAAACGTCGTTTTTGAGTTCGCCCCAAAGAGAGTTGACAAGTCTTTCTTTTTGTTCTCTGTTTGCTGCGCTCATAGTGTCACTGTCGTACTTTTCGCCATACGACTTATAGGTTCCCATTTTGATTACCTGCATATCCACGCCTAAGGTGTCTAAAAGAGACTTGTAGAACATAGATGAAGTGGCAATGCCTCGAAAATCCACTGCTCCGATAGGATTGAGGTAGATAGAGTCGGCTATGGAAGCTACATAGTAGTTGCCTTGCGAATATTTTCCAGAATAGGCTATGACAGGTTTCCCCGTGGCTTCTTTGAAGTGTTCTATTGCTTTCCTTATCTCTTCTAATGAACCATATCCAGTGGAGATAATACCTGGTTTGATGAAGATGCCTTTGACGAGAGAGTCCTTCTCTGCTTGTTTGATTGCGCCTACGATGGCTTCTAATGAAGGAGAAACGTCTTTATCTAAAATAGTGTTGTAAATGTCGTCTTGGGCATGGTCTTGCAAGTCACCTTCCAATGAAATGGTCAAAACTGTGTTTCCTTGAATGGTTGTACCTTCATCGGAATAGAAGAAGGCAAAGACAAAACAAACCGCAATGATTAAAAAAACGAAAAAAGTGAGGCTTGAAACGAAAATAGCTAATAAAGCCGCAAAAAAAGACTTCCAAAAACTCATGAGTGGGGCAGGTAATACTAAGCGTTACATACGACTACTCCTTGTAGGCGGAAATGCTTAGCAATAAGTAGACGAGAATGATAAAAGGCAAGGCTATCAGCTGAAGTAATGCAAGCAGAACGACTGCGATGCCAAGAAAAATAAAGCGTATTTCGTTTCCTCTCCAATGAAGCGATTTGAATTTTAAAGAGAACATAGGAATCTCTGAAATCAAAAGATAACAAAAGATAACAACCAGTAAAATAACGATGTAAGGGTTGAATAAGAACCCAAACCAAGCTCTGTTGATATATTCTGCGACCGGCATCAAAGGGTCTGTGGCAGCTATCAATCCTACGAAAAATAGAGCATTGGCAGGAGTCGCCAATCCGATGAATGAACAAGTCTGACGTTCGTCTAAATTGAACTTTGCCAACCTCAACGCTGAGAAAGCAGCGATCAAAAAAGCAAAGAAAGGCAGAAAACAATGGATTTTTTCTGACATGTCGCAGAGTGTGAGTTGTGTGTAGACAACAACGCTCGGAGCAAAACCAAAACTGACCATATCCGCCAAGGAATCTAGCTCCTTGCCAATGGGAGAGGAGACATGCAATGCACGTGCGGACATTCCATCAAAGAAGTCAAATACTGCTGCCAAGAGAATGAAAAGCAGAGCGTAGAAAGTAAATCCTTTAAATGCCATCACAGAGGCGATACTTCCCGACAGAAGATTCAGACAGGTGATGGTGTTTGGTATGTGTTTTCTGATTCCCATTGAGACTAATTTTTGTTATGCAATTTACGAACGAAATCGCTATGTGAGACACAATTCGTCAGAAAAGTTGATTGTGTTTTATTTTTTTAACCTTGCGATGACAGTCTTGTTTCCACGGACGGTTTGCTTCATGTTTACGAGAATTTCGGCATCTAACGGCAAATAGAGGTCGACTCGAGAACCAAACTTGATGAATCCCAACTGTGTGTTTACCTTACATTCGTCTCCTTGGTTTGCGTAGGTAACTATGCGTCGAGCTAAGGCTCCTGCAACCTGTCTAACTAATATTTGTACTTTGTTAGGCATTTCAATAACAACGGTTGAACGCTCGTTTTCAGTGCTGGATTTCGGCAGGTTGGCAGCCATGAAGCGGCCATCATTATGTGTGTAGTAAACTATTTTCCCATGCGTTGGATACCAGTTGGCATGCACGTTGAAAACACTCATGAAAATGGAAACCTGCATTCTACGCTCTTTGAGGTATTCATCTTCCTCGGTAGGCTCAATGACGACGATGGTTCCATCTGCAGGAGATACAATCATACCATCTTCGAAATTCTCAAACACGCGGTTCGGACTTCTAAAGAAATTAGTTAAAAAGATAAATGCAACGAATGATATAGTGGAAAATGCAACTAATGCGGTCTTGTGTTCTATACCGAAAGCGTACCACAACAAACCGTTGAGGAGCAACAAAGACACCAAGACTTTCATTAAAAGTTTCTGACCTTCTTTATGAATTTTCATTTCTTATAAAGTTTGAACGGCAAAGTTAACAAAATTTTGCGTTGAAATAAGCGTTTGTTAGAGATATTTAACAAATGAAAGAGAATAGTGCCACGAAAAATAGTGCGGGGGAGGCTATGAGTGCGCTATCAAAGCGGTCTAGTAACCCACCATGTCCGGGCAAGAATTTGCCAGAGTCTTTGACGTTGAGGCTACGTTTGATAAGGGATTCCACCAAATCTCCAACCACACCAAAGGCGAAGATGAGAGCGGTAATTGATATCCATGATATCAACGTGAAAGCTGGAAAATAGTCGAGATAGAAGAAAATAGTGCCTGCGATAGCCGAGAACAACCATCCACCTATGAAACCTTCCCAAGTTTTTTTTGGAGAGATACGCTCAAACATTTTGTGTTTGCCGAGCAACATACCCACTAAATAGGCTCCTGTGTCTGAAGCCCATATTGTGATAAAGAAAGCAATGAGCATTTGTGAACCATATTCGGTGGATTCTACATACGAAAGTAGTGAGAAAGGAACTGCAACATAGAGGATGCCTAATAGCGAAACAGAAATGTTGATGATAGGATTCTTTTTCTGTCTGAATAATTCTGCAATCATTAGAAGAGCGAAAACAAGGAATGGCGAGGCGAACCAAAAAGCTGCCTGTTCCTTAAAGAAGACGAGGTAGGTGGAGAGATAGACAATCGCCCCTCCGATAACGGATGGTAAAGTGAGGACTTCGCAGTTCTCCAAATGACGGTTGACTAACTGGTAAAATTCGTATAATCCGATGAGGGTAAGCAATAGGAAGACGATAGAAAAAATGTCTCCATTGAACCATATACTTGCAATCATGACAGCTACGAATAATGCTCCTGATAATGCTCTTGTGATAAGATTTTTAATTTTGTCAGACATAAAAACTTTATTAAAAAATCATAGTGAATTTATTTGTTACTCGGAGGAAACGTTTCCTTCAGAAGAGGCGCTGGTATCTGCGTTGTCTCCTGTCGGGGTTTGCTCGAAAGAGTCTGGTGTGTCCTCTTCTGCTTTATTCCTTTTTCCTCTCTTTTTCTTTTCTTTCTTTTTTTGAGGTTCTTCAGCAGCCGTCTCTTCGACTGGCGCTTCTTTCTCCAATTCCTTACTTTCTAACGCACGAGAGTCCTCTTTAGTACTCTTTTCATCTTCTGTATTTGGTTGTTCAACCTCATCTTTTGCCTGGGGGGACTCTTGGGTTGTAACACCTGTTCCCGCGAATGTGTTATCGGATTCATCTGCCGATGTCTCTTCTCTATTGGTGGTTGGCGGAGTCGGAGGAGTGTCTTCTATCGGTTCTTCGTTTGTTTCCTCTGTCTCTTCTTGTTCATCCTTGCGAAGTTCCTCTTCGGAGGCTGCCTCTTCTTCCTGAAGTTTCTTGATGGCGGCTGCTCGACGATTGCGTTCACGTTCCGCCACCTTTGCTTTTTTCTCTTTCTCTGCCAGTTTTACTAATTGGTCAAGGTCTGCAAAACTTACTGGTTTAGAGGCAAGGTCTCCCTTCACCTCTAACCGGTCTTCAGTGGAGGTGGAGTCTGAGTCGTCTGCCCAAAGGATAGCGTCTAATTTCTTTCTCACCACCTCTCGTTGTTCAGTGTTGAGAGCGAGGCTGTCGGTCAGGTTGCTCAGGCTGTCCTGTGTGTGGATGAATTCGTCCTGTTCGGACTTGGCTGCGATGACCGTCTCCAAAGAGTCGGCAAGAATCTGCTCTTTTACTTCGGCGGAGTCTTTCAGACCGATGACAGAGTCGAATTGGGAGGCGTTCAGCTGTTCGATGATACGGCGTTTGTTGCCCGTGTAGAAAGTGATGTCTCCCATAGTTCCGAATCCGTTGTCGTCTATTTTCGTTGGCTTCACTTTTGCGATGATGGATTTTTGGCGAGTGTTGCGGAACTTCACCTTGATCTCACCCGTAGCCAAATATTCAAGGTTCAACTCTGAAATGACGGAATCAAGATATTCGGGGACAGGGTAGAAAGGCATCATACCAGCGATGGAGTCAACTACCTTGTTGAAATCGGTGTGTCGGTATTTCGTGTTGCCCACTAAACGAATCACCTTCTGAGCCACCCAACGTGTAGTGTCGGTGCGGTCGTAGAATTTCTTTTTGTGGAAATAGCGGTGGTCAAAATAGTGGATGAAGAAATCGAGCTCATAACGGAATTCAAATTTTTCACGCTCATAGATGACATCGTTGAGATATCTACAGTTTGGCACCTTAATACGGTTCAAAACATACTCCTTTTTCTTTCCTTTTCTTTTGTTCTGCCGCTCGATAGTGTTGATTTCACGAACGTTGTCCAATTCCTTCTCTAGCTCAGCGATTTGTTGCTTCAACAAAGTAGAGTCAATGGTCGAAGAGAAAGGAATAACAGAATCGACAGCGACGGAGTCCATGCCTGGTGAGTCGACAAAGTCTGGTAACTCCTCTTCGTCCATAGGAAAGACGATGGTCTCCTTCTCTTTTTTCAAGCGCAAGCGTTCAAGAACCTCTTGAGGAAGGTCTGTTGTGTCTCTTTCTCCTGTTAAAAGGTCAAAATCACCATTGGCAAGAAGTGTAGCGTCGCTCTTTTCTTGTGAGAGAAGCAGTTGTTCCTGTTCTTGCTTCTTCTTCAACGCTTTTTTCTGCTTAGAGGAGAGGTGACGAAGACTGTCGATTCGGTCTTCCTCTTCGTAACGAGCACGTTCTTCTGCGTCCATCTTGGCAAATTTGATGGAGTCTCTGCGTGCCTGTTCTTCAAGTTTATCTTGCTCACGCTCTAATTTTGCTTGCGCTTTATCCTGTTTCTTATACTCTTTAGCCTTGTTGCTGACGATTTTTTTCGCCAACTTCATGGTCTCTTTCTCTATCTTCTCTTGCTCTTTGCGAAGACGTTCTTTCTCTTTCTCGTCAGCTTCTTTCTCCTCTGCGAGTTTTGCTTGAGCTTCGGCGAGTTCTTTCTGCCGTTGTTGGTATGCTTTGAGTTGATTCTCTGCTTCCTTCTCCCTCTCTCTCCGCTCTTGCATCTTCTCTATGTTCTCTTTACGCTTTTCTTGCTGGAGTAGGAGTTGCTCTTTCTTTTTCTCACGCAATGCGTTAACACGTTCGCGTTCGGCTTCTTTTTGGGCTGCTGCGCGTTCGCGTTGTGCTTGACGTTGGTCAATTTGCTTTTGTTTTTCAATTAGACGATTCGCTTTCAGACGATTCGCTATATCTTGTTCTTTCCTTTTTTTCGCCTCTTTACGAGCCTTTTCTTTCTCTTTCAGTTGAAGTGAAAGTTCGCGTTTCTTTTGCTCGCTGATACGCCGTTGTTCACGTTTCTGTGCTTCGGCTGCCTTTGCTTCTTCTCGTTTTTGCTTCTCCTTTTCTTTTTGAAGACGGAGTTTTTCCTGTTCTGCTGCTTTGCGTTCTGCTTCTCGTTGTTGACGCTGTGCTTGGAGTTGTTTTTGTTGCTCCAAACGCTCTTGTTGAGCTGCCTGGCGTGCTGCAACGGCCTCTTTTCTTTTCTCTTCAGCCTCTTTCCTTTTTTGCTCTTGCAACTCACGTTGTTCACGAATTTGCTGTTGGCGTTGTTCTGCGAGTTCTTTCTCTTTTGCACGCTTTTCAGCTTCCTCTTGGCGTTGTTGCTCGGCAGCTTCTTTGTTTCGAGCCACAGCGGCACGATACTCAGATGTTTTTTTATCCTCTTTTTCTTGTTGTTTCTTGCGCAGTTCTTCTTGTTCTTTCTTTTTCTGCTCCCACAGTTCTTTTTCTTTTTGGGCTTTTTCTGCGTCGCGTTTTTCTCGAGCTTCACGAGATTCGCGCTGCTTCGCTATGATTGCTTCATACTCCTTTTGGCGGCGAAGATTCTCTTCTTTCTCTTTTTGGCGAGCTTCTTCTATCTCTTCTTTTTTCTTGTTCCAAAGTTCGGTGTATTGATTTTTCAGCTCGGCTTCTTTCCGAATGCGCATTTCTCGAGCTTGCTTCTCAAGTTCGACCGACTTGAGATAGTCTTGCATAATACGTTCTTTTTCAGCAGATGACGCTTCGGCATTGGCGGCATCTATGGCTTGTTTTTTCTCTTGCCATGCTTTCTTTTGTCTTTCTCGATCTTCTATTTCTTTTTGTCTGCTGATTTCGCGTTGTAATTTCTGTTGCTCAACAGCCTCAACGTATTTCTGTTGCTTTTGTGCATTCTCGGCTTCGTCCTTGGCACGTTCCTCATCGATTTCTTTTTGTTTGGCAGCCCAACGCTCTTGGTTGATTTTCTTCATTTCAGCCTCGCGTTGTTGACGAAGTATGCGGGCCTGACGCTCATTTTCAAGTATCTGCTCGTATTCCTTGAGTTTTTCTGCTTGGTTGGCTTTTTCTGCTTGTTTTCTCTGGTTGGCAATTTCTTTCTGCTGCTTTACAGCCTCTTTTTCTGCATTTTTAGCTTTTTCTGCAGTCTCTTTAGTAGTATTTACAGCTTCTTTCTTTTCATTTTTCTGCTTTTCAAGAACCTGTTTCGTCTCTTCTGCTTTCTCTCTTTCCTCTGCTTTCTCGCGCTTCCTACGCTCTTTCAACTGCTCCACACGAAGACGTTGTTCTTCCTTATAACGGTCTGCATCCGTTTGAGCCACAACAAGTTGTGTGGCCAGAATAGTTGTCGTAAAGAGTATGAATAGAAAGCGTCTCAACGTTTCAAATTATCTATATCGGTTCTTATACTGCCTGTCTTAAATCGCATAATCTATTGCTATACAACATAAAAATGCTGTATACAATACAAAATTTCGGAAATACAAAGATACAAAAAAGGTTAAAAACAAGGCTAAATAAATGAAATGTGTTTGTTGGTTGGGTTCATTAGGAATAAAAGGACTTGAAAATTAGTTATATGCGTAGAAGATGGGCATAGTCGTGCAGTTGGCGTGTTAGTTCGGTTTCTCTGTTTTGCGTATGTTCCGCCATTAGTGCATGGAAATGTGGACCATGGTTCATTTCAATGGTGTGACATAGTTCGTGTAGCATTACGACTTCTGTTAGTTCTTTCGGGAGAAGCAGTAGAGCAGAGGAAAGGTGAATGGATTTTTTAGAAGAGCAGCTTCCCCATTGCGAGCGCATCCGTGAAATTTTACATTCTGCGTATTGAAAACCATGTGTTTTGGCAACTTGTTCCAACCAAGGGGGAAGAATTCTTTTGGCTTCGATAAGAAGAGCGTTGCCGACGATTTTGCAAAGTGCTTTTTGCGTGGATACATCGTTGAAATCGGTTTGTGTTGGATAGTAGATTAGCAACTCTTTCCGTGATCGTAGCAGTTGCGCTTTAAAAGCAGTTCCCTCGTAGGGTTGGTACTTTATAGAGAAAGCGTCGCAGATGAATGAGGAGTCTGGAGAGAAAGAAATACGTTTCGTTTTGGATTCTCTCTGTAGAATCTTCTCTCTAATCCAATCCCGATGGGTGTCGAAGAAGTACAAAGCCTCCGATTTTGGGTAAAATAGAGGTTTCTTTAAGATGATCTGAGAAGATGTGATGGCAATTCCAACACGTTTTAGACGGCTGTTTTCGCGAAGGACGATATTTCCGAACTCACTATCTGAAAATGTAATATCCACAATATTAGCGTTTTATAATACAAAGGTGAAAAAAGTTTAACAAAAATCAAAAATTAATATCCTAAAATTTTGGTAGTACAGAATTTTGTGCTACTTTTGCACCGCAATCGAGAAATAAACAATATTAATCGAAAGCAAAAAGAAATTGGTAAGGTACCATAGCTCAGTTGGTAGAGCAAAGGACTGAAAATCCTTGTGTCCCCGGTTCGA
>CAVEVQ010000033.1:0-21880 GCA_963619325.1 Bacteroidaceae bacterium
TACAAGGCTTCGGGCAGGATAATTATGCTCTTTTGAGTTTTAGCGGACAGCAATATTTTAAAATACAAAGAGTATATTCATCTTTTTTCACTTCCCCCTGTCATAATAATTTGTCGTATAGTTCAATGATTTCTATAATGATTACAAGTCTACTCTATGGGAAGTTCTTAACTTTGTGGTAGAAATTAAAATTTGTGGATTATGGAAATGTCCATCACCATCATTCTATTACTTTTCTTATTCAGCACAGGCGCCAGTTTCGTCCAACGTGTGAGTGGATTCGGTTTTGGAATCTTTATCATGACCGTTCTGCCCTATCTGCTCCCCTCTTACGGAGAGGCGACGACATTGTCGGGATTGCTTTCGCTCACACAATCTCTTGTCATCTTCATAACCCATTACAAATATGTGAATTGGAAGCGTCTCCTTCCTATGCTCATTACATTTCTGTTCGTCTCTTTCTTTGCAGTACGTTTTGTCGCAAAGGCAGCAGACACACACTTGAAACTACTTTTAGGCATCATTCTCATCGCCATGAGTCTTTACTTTCTCTTCTTCAACGGCAAATTGAAAATAAAGCCAACAATGAGATTAGAAATATCTATGGGAGCCGTAAGCGGAGCGATGGGTGGGCTGTTCGGTATGCAAGGTCCCCCCGCTGTACTCTTCTTTTTGGCTTCAGAAAAAGACAAAAACCACTATCTGGGCATGCTTCAAGCTTATTTTCTGATAGGCAACGCCATGATGACACTCTATCGCACCCGCTTCGGACTATTTACAGAATCCGTAGCATGGGGATGGTTGTACGCCGTGGCTGGAATACCATTAGGAGGATATATTGGGAAAATTGTCTTCGACAAGCTCTCCGGCAGCACTCTTCGGAAAATCATCTATGTCTATATGGCAATCAGTGGTCTAATTGCCATCATCTCAGAGTTTTCAAATTAGTTGAAGAATCGAAACACGTCGTTCAAATTGGCGTATATTAACAATACAAACAACAAGAACATTCCTACGACCTGTGCTTTCATCACGACACTCTCACTTGGTTTCCGTCTTGTTATCATCTCATAAAGAATAAACATAAGATGCCCCCCATCTAACGCTGGTATCGGTAAAACATTCATAAATGCCAAAATAACAGACAAGAACGCTGTTATTTCCCAAAAAGATCGAGCATCAAACGGATAGGGGAAAAGACTTCCTATTGTCATGAATCCGCCTAAACTTTGCGCTCCTGCCTTCGTGAAAACATATTTCATATCCCCGGCATAACCAGTCAATTTCTTCACCCCTCGGGTTATCCCAACGCCAAAAGACTCAAAAAAACCATAATTCTCTTCCTTCGCTTGATAGAAAGCACTCATCGGACGCATATACACGCCTATCTTGCCATTATAATCTGGCGTCACTGTCAACGACACTGTGTCATTGCCTCGTTTCAGCGTCACAGGAACCGGAATATTTCTATTTTCATTGAAAACATACACACTCGTCGAAACATAAGCCTTGGCCAAAGAATCTCCTATTGTCATAAGGCTATCGCCCGACATCAAACCAGCACGCTCCGCACGGGAACCAAGCAACACAGAATCAACAACAAACGGATAACGGAAACCGACAAATCCCGTTTGCGCCTCCAACATCTTCTCCATAAAACCATCTGGCATATTGAGAACGACCTCTTTTCCCTCCCGTCGCACACAAACCTGCTTCGCCTCCAAAATGGCACGAAATGACGCTTCATCAGGCTTCTCTACCGCTACTGAATCTGCCCAGACAAAAATGTCACCATCTTCAAATCCTGCCGACTTTGCCAAGTCGCTAAACTCCATTCCCTCCGTGATATTCTCAAAAGGTATGTATCTATCGCCATAATTGAACGCAATCATTGAATAGATAAAAAGTGCCAGGATAAAGTTAAAAACAACGCCCATGATTGTTATCAAAAACCGCTGCCACGCTGGCTTAGAACGAAACTCCCATGGTTTAGGTTCACTCTTCATCTGGTTACGATCCAACGACTCGTCTATCATTCCAGACATCTTCACATATCCACCCAACGGAAGCCATCCTATACCATACTCCGTATCGCTACCCTTCGGCTTAAATCGGAACAACGACATCCAAGGATTAAAAAACAAATAAAATTTCTCAACCCTTACACCAAACAATCTCGCCATCAGATAATGTCCAAACTCATGGATCATCACCAATATCGTGAGACTGGCAAAAAATTGAAGAATAACAACCAATATCGGAATCATAATGACTTCTATCTAAATATTCTTTACTTATTTTTTATATTTTACAGCATTCTCCAACGCATACTTAGTAGCCTCTTCGTGTGTTGCAACATAATCTTCATAAGATGGACTTTCTATGAACGGAATCACAGACATCGTTTGCTCTATAACATCCGACATTTCCAAAAATCCAATCTCATCATGCAAGAATTTTGCAACAACAACCTCATTGGCGGCATTCAAGACGCAAGGAACGTTCCCTCCTTTCTCCATAGCGCTGTACGCCAACGCCAAGTTTCTGAAAGTTTCAACATCCGGTCTTTCAAAAGTCATCTGATTATGCGTAAACAAATCTAAACGAGGGTAGTTATTCTCCAAACGAGCAGGGAATCCTAACGCCAACTGTATCGGCAACCGCATATCCGGCATTCCAATCTGCGCCTTTATAGCACCATCTTGGAATTGTACCATTGAATGAATCAACGACTGAGGATGTACGACCACCTCAATCTTCGACAACGGCACATCAAAAAGCCACTTCGCCTCCATCACCTCAAATCCTTTATTCATCATTGAAGCCGAATCAATCGTTATCTTCGCTCCCATCGTCCAATTAGGGTGTTTCAAAGCATCCGAGGCCGTAACTTTAGACAAGAAGTCTTTGTCTTTCCCTCTAAAAGGACCTCCTGAAGCAGTGAGCAAGATTTTTTCAATGTCCGATTGTTCTCCCATCAAGCATTGAAAAATAGCAGAGTGTTCTGAATCTACTGGATAAACCTTCGTATGATGCTTCTGACACAGGTTGGCGACTAAACTTCCCGCCACCACCATCGTCTCTTTATTGGCCAAAGCTATGCTTTTCCCTGCTTTAATGGCCTTTATCGTTGGATATAATCCCGAATAGCCTACCATCGCCGTCAAAACAATGTCAACGGCTTTCAACTCAACCGCCTCCGCTATCGCTTTAGCTCCTGCAAACACTTTTATAGGCAAATCAATCAACGCATTCTTCACTTCATCATACTTGCTTTCATTAGCAATCACAACCACCTCTGGATGAAACTTCCTTGCTTGTTGAATGAGCAATTGCGAGCTGTTATTTGCCGTCAGAACGTATGCCTCTAACTTGTCGGAATGATCTTCTATCACCTGTAAAGCCTGTGTTCCAATGGACCCTGTGGAACCTAAAATGGCTATTTTTTTCTTCTCCATATCATCACCTTAGAAAACAATGAAAACCTGTGGATCTAGCACCGCCCCATCCTTCCAAAGTTGAAACTCAAAGAATGTATCCGAATCTTTCATGAATGTAGACAAGATTTCTCCCGCATGCACCCGATCTCCAACTTTTTTCATATAGGGCTGGCGTATTTTGTAAACAGACATCATATTGTCTGAATGTTGTATCAACATAACATAAATATCATTCAACGTGTATTCCGACGACACCACCACACCATCCAATACAGATGACACGGATGAATTCTGATTGACAGATAAGGTCAACCCATACACGCCCTTATGAGAGTTAAACGGTTCTATCACATGACCCTGCGCGGGTCTCTGCATCAGATAATTTTTCGTTCTCGACTCCTCTATGCCAATTCTCATCGTCATCAATTCGTCCGACTCAAACGAATCTCGGAACGCAACCTCTTTCTCTGAAGCATCTAACAGCTGATCTGTCGACACATTTTTCAAATTC
Source organism: Bacteroidaceae bacterium (assembly GCA_963619325.1). Classification (GTDB taxonomy): domain Bacteria; phylum Bacteroidota; class Bacteroidia; order Bacteroidales; family Paludibacteraceae; genus UBA1181. The sequence goes on from CAVEVQ010000033.1 coordinate 3,952, forward strand.
TCTGTCGTAGTCGTCGAATCAACTTTTATATCTCCTCTCACCACAGACCGTAACACATCTAAGTATTGCGATTGCAACTGCACCTTTTCTGCAATAGAATCAACTTGTATAGCAGTTAGAATCAGACTCTTTCGAAGTTTTGCATTGTCTGTATAGCCGGGCAAAAAACCCCTCATAGGTGTCTTAATGATCAAAAAGGCAATCAAGAAAAAATAGACGACAGCAAGAAAAAAAGAGAATGCAATCGCCGAGAGTTTTGACATTCTGATACGCCATACCTCCTCCAACGTATTCTCGTTTAATATCGCTATCTTATACTTAAATCGCAGCCGTTGCAGAAACGACTTTCCATCTACTTTTGACATCGTTTTTCTTTATTTTTTCAACAACCTCCGACGAAATTCCGAACAGACTATCGCCGCAGCTGCCCCTACATTCAACGACTCTGACGTCGCCCTTCCTTTAGGGAAACTCGGAATATGTAACTTTGTCGTCACATATTTCGCCACTTCGTCGGATATGCCATTGCCTTCGTTTCCCATTACAATAATTCCGTTCTCCGTCAACTTCTCGTCATAGACATTTGCGCCCTCCAGGAAAGTTCCATAGATAGGGACTCCTGGCATTTCTCTCAGAACATTCACCAAGTCAACATAATAGACCTTAACCCTCGTCAACGCTCCCATCGTAGCCTGCACTACCTTCGGATTGTAAACATCAACCGTCTCCTTAGAACAAATTATGTTTTCAATGCCAAACCAATCAGCCTCTCTTATAATCGTCCCCAAGTTTCCAGGATCCTGCACGGTGTCTATCATCAGGGAAAGCCGCCCTTTCAACTCATCATAATTTAAATCCCCGTTTTTTTTACGAAAAACCGCAAGAACCGATTGAGGTGAACACTGAGACGAAACCTTCTTTAAAGTTTCCCTTGAGACTTCGAAAATCTCAACCGCACGCGGATTTTTCATGGTTTCAAAATATTCCGAAGTGGCCACCAACGAAACACAATCAAAATAGGGCAACAAGTCGTTAACCAACTTTGTTCCCTCCGCATAAAACAATCCCTGTCCATCTCGCTCTTTCTTCTTAGAAAGAGATTGTATCCATTTGATTTTATTCTTCGTCAGTTCTTCCATCCCAAACTTTGCTACTCCAAGCCCACCAACCAAATCTCATAGAACATCGGCTGGTAGTTCTCATAATCCGACTGTGTTCCTCCAGAAACCGTCGTCAACGTACTATTTCCAATTGAAAAAGGAATGATAACTTTACAATGACCGCCTACTCGAAGATTCCGAACCGCCTGTTGGAAACCTCTTCCATACGACGCTCCATACGCATCTTTCAAAATCACAAAAGACAATGGGTCAGGATTGACCCCCGCCGTGCAGTCATATACAAGATTCCCCGACAAGCTATACCCCTTATATCGAACATACGCCGTCCAATTGGTCTGTGGCACTAAATCTCCATATCCCTTGTCACAAAGATGAAAATATAATCCATCCGCTTTACCCGAACTATACAGATAGTAGATGTCATTCTCTCCATCTTTCCATTCTGTCGTATCCTCTGGCATCGTACCCGTCACAGAAATTTTATTTTTTGATAGATATGAAGAAATTTTCTCTTTCTGATCGTCCACATAGTCAGCATAGGTGTTTGATTTCTTACAAGATGTTCCCCATAATGCAGCAAGAACAAATCCTACAAGAATCATCAAACACTTCGCAACCTTTATTTTTCTCTTATTCATATTTTCTTTCTATCTCTTTTTTACTTCTATCAGGGAAATTTGCATAGAGACAGGCGTCCACGGCGGAATACAACCAGACACCCCCACAACTCCGTACGCAAGAAAAGAGGGCATAACGAACTCACCCTCTCCAGAAACGGGTAGCAAACGCAATGCCTCGCGCATGCCTCTCGTCAAATCTCCTTTCTCAAGATTCTCCGTCTTTACCACATTCTTCAATTTATCACACACAGTGCCATCTAACTGCCGCACCGTGTAACGGAACGTAACGTCATCATCATCGCCCACTCGGTCTCCCTTTCCACTCCACACAATGTAATAACGCAAACCCGTCTTCGTTGTTGTGAAGGTTTTCTGATCTACATTCTGCACGCTATCAACGTATGCCGTCACCAAACTATCTTCAATAGCAGCAAACTGCCGATTCATCTCCATCAAAGCAGACTCCGTTTGAGGTTTCTCTATTTTATTATAAGGCACTTGAGGGGCAGGTTCTTGACAAGACGAGAAACAAAAAAAACAAACTATATATATGATGATTTTTCGCATCTCTCTTGCTTATTTTTCTCCATTCTGTTCATCGGTTGACTCTTCTTCTCCCAATTCAACAGCTTGCCTTCTCCTCTCCTTCTGAAGTTCTTCTTTGAGCAAAGGAATTTTCTCGTCAAACAATTTTACCGCATCATAAATTGAGCAATGCAACGTACCACCCGCTGCATTTTTATGTCCGCCTCCATTGAAATATTCATGAGCAAAAACATTCGCCTCTACACCTCCTTGCGAACGAAATGAAATCCTGATTTTATCAATATCTTCTTTGAAAAAAGCAGAAAAGACTATTCCCTTGATAGACAATGGAATATTCACGAAGCCTTCCGTATCACCAGGACGATAGTCAAACATGTTAAGTTCCTCTTTCGTAAGCCACATTACCGCAGCTCCCAATTCCGGATATGTCTTCAACTTCTTATTTAACAAGAATCCTAACATTCTGAACCGCGACTCTGAAAAATTGTTGTAAACCCGACGATAGATCTCATCCTTATCCACACCTTTCTTTATCAACTCTGAAATGATAGTGTACAGTTCCGGATTATTTGAATTATAGGAGAAAGACCCTGTATCCGTCATCAAACCAACAAAAATACACTCCGCACACTCTTGTGTCATATCCGTGAAATAACCCATACGACAAATCAATCGGAAAATCATTTCCGAAGTAGATGTCATCTGAGGGTACGAAATGACAATGTCGGCAAAACTGCCCGGATCCAAATGATGATCCACTAAGATTTTTTTCCCCTTGGCATCCGCAACTCGCAAACCCATATCCCCGATACGACTCAAGACATTAAAATCCAAAGCGAAAATGGCCTCTGCCTCCTTGATTTTCTCATCCGCAATCTCTTTCTGCTTATCATACACCAACACATCCTTTATACCCCACATCCAACCATAATAGGCTGGATAGGCATTCGGAATAATCACAGTTACGTTTTTCTCCATACTGCACAAAAAGTTTGCCCATGCCAAGGACGAACCAACCGAATCGCCATCCGGAGATAGATGCGACACAATCACAATGTTGTTTACTTTCTCAATTTCTCGTTTCGTCTCTTGAATCAAACTCTCGTTGATGATTTTCGATATCATACTTTTTGCTTTTTTCGTCCCTATATATACACTTTCTTTCTTGTATATATTAGAGGGCTAAGTTACAAAAAATATTTTGTTTATCGTTTGGAACACGCTGTAAACAAAGACGGCAACAAACATCGCAGAAATTCTTTTGAAACTTAGTTTCCTGACACTTAAAAACAATAAAATCATCATTATGTAAAGCCAGACCACCTCTATACTTAACATCATAACGTGTTCTCGCACTGCTCCTACCATCGTCTCCATCCATTGTATTGCTTCATTCATTCCCCAAACAATCTTATTCAAAACAAATGAAACAAGTCCCCCAAACCACGGAATCCAATGAGTCATCCACAATGTAATCGCTAAATAAATGATGATAGATGATAATGGTATGACTACATACCCTGAGAGCCAAAAGACGTTGCTCAACTGGTGGAAATAATAGAGCGTCAACGGTAATGTTCCCAACTGCGCCGCCAGCGAGACGGACAAAAGAGACCAACAACTGTCCATAAATCGGCTTCGGAAGACGATCATATTGTAAATAGGCTGCTGAAACATTAAAATAGACAACACTGCCAAATAACTTAATTGGAAACTGACATCAAATAGGTAACGTGGTGAATATAAAAGCATTAGAAAGGCCGATGCATACACCGAATTATAGGTAAGCGAGAGCCTTCCAAATATCACAGCCATGGAGCCTATCGTAAGCATTATGGAAGCCCGCACTACAGATGGAGAAAGCCCCGTAACAAACGTGAACATCCATAATGAACTCAAAGCCAATAATATTCGAATTTTCTTCATCTGTTCTCCCCTGAAAATCTGGGATAGAATCTTTGTGAATACAAGAAATACAACTCCTACATGTAAGCCACTCACCGCTAATATATGACTAGCTCCCGTCGTAGAATAACTTTTCCGCAAATCTTTATCCAGCAGTGTTTTATCTCCAATTGTCAAAGCCGCCAAGACTCCTAATTCTTTTCCTTCTATCTTGTTCTCTTGAAAAACACCCACCAAATATTTCTGAATGGAATGCGATAGTCGAATAAAAGAAAATTCTTTAGTCTCCCTCAGGAAACGCCATCTATATTCGGGGATATAGAACGAACCCGAAATGCCTCGTCCTCGCAGGTACGCATCAAAATCGAAACCGTTGAGTATTGCTTTCTTTCTGTCTTTCAATGCTTTACAATTCAGTACAATCCAATCGCCTTCTTTCAACATCAGACTTGCGCTGTCTTTCTTCAGATACAATTGTATATACACCTCTTGATGTAGGGAGTCTGGCAACATTCTTACCAGCAACTGCACACTCTTAGGCTTCTCAAACGGCACATCCACTAACTGCACCGCAATCTCATCTCTCTGTTCCTCCTCCAACAAGGTCTGAAATGAATCTACCACTTGCGACTCTTGCCATCGCATCCGCTCCACACCCATATAAGTGAGCAACAACCCAACACCAAGTCCAAACACCCACTGGTAGACATACCGACTTTTACGATACAACATTAGGTAAGCCACCCAACAAAACAACGCACCGACGAGCAAGGTTATAGACTGCAACCCAATGCAATACTTACCTAACAATATGCCAAATATCAGAAAAACAGCTAATCGAAAAAAGGGGTATTTGTGCAACATTAAAACAGGTTTTCATAAACAAAACAAAAACGCTTAACTTTTAATTAAGCGTTGTAAAGATACATATTAAAAGTCGTCTGACAAAATTTCGCCACACTACACACAAAACAAAAAGAGACTGCTCATCACAGTCTCTTTAATCCTTGTATAGTCTCTTTGGGCGATTTGGCTCCAAAGACAAAACTTCCAGCCACTAACACATCTGCTCCTGCAGCTATCAGTCGCTTACCCGTCTCATAGTTAACTCCTCCATCAATCTCAATCAACGCCGACGAGTGCTTTCTATTAATCAACTCCTTCAATCTCACCACTTTGTCAATCGTGTTCTCAATGAAAGTCTGACCACCAAAGCCTGGATTGACCGACATCAACATTACCACGTCAACATCCCCGATAATCTCCTCCAACACTGACACAGGCGTATGCGGATTCAACGTTACTCCTGCCTTGATACCTAACGACTTGATTTTCTGTATACTTCTGTGCAAATGCGTACACGCTTCATAGTGCACATTGATGATATCCGCGCCTGCTTTATAGAAAGGCTCGACGAAATTGTCAGGATTGACAATCATCAAATGCACGTCCAACGGCTTCTTGGAATATTTCTTAATTGCCTGAACAACTGGAATTCCAAACGAAATATTCGGGACAAACACTCCATCCATTATATCCAAGTGAAACCAATCGGCCTCACTCTCATTGATCATCTCAACATCTCTCTGCAAATTAGCAAAATCCGCAGAAAGCATTGATGGCGCTATTATCTGACTCATCGTTTATTTTCCTTGCGCAGCTTTTCTTGCTTCTCTCTTCTTTTTCAACTCAAGCTGCTTCATATAAGCCTCACTGTTATCACGAGCGATAGTCTTAATCACATGAATCACATCAGCATTAGGATCATATTTCTCCACATAGATAGTGTACTCATATCCCTGCTCATAATAGAAGTTGTCAAACTCACCACAGAAATTAACCCACTCTACCTTGTCCTTACGAGAGTATCCTGGTCTAATCTTGTAACAACGCTGAGAGCCATCTACAATTCGCTCTGGCGACACCTTCATATACTCCGCCGAAAATGATAACGCTGGGAACATAAAGACACCCAACAATGCCGCAATTATAATTTTCTTCATATCCTTTATTTTTAAAAAGTTCTACCTCACAAAGATAACTTTTTTTTACATTTCAGCAACTTTCTGCATTTTTTATGCTTCACCAGATCCCTTTAACGTAAAAGGGAATGGAGAATTGAATCCTTCCGACTTTCCTTTTGCCTCGCCTAACTGCTCTTCGTACTTTTCTATATTTTCTGCCAAAGCCCGCAACAGACGTTTAGCATGCTCTGGAGTCAGAATTATACGCGATTTCACCTTCGCTTTCGGAGAATTCGGCATTATTCGCAAAAAATCAAGTATAAACTCTGTTGATGAATGTGAGATGACTGCCATGTTTGAATAAATGCCATCCGACACTTCTTCAGGTAATTCCACACTAATCTGTTTTTTTTCCACCTTATTATCGTCTGCCATATCTTTTTATTTTTACCTGTTCTTTTTAAATGACAAAGGAAACCAGCTCTCACCGATTTCCTTTGTCTATGTCTACCTTCTTCTATTACTCTTTTGGAACATTAACAATATTTTCAGATGTATTGTCAACATCCTCCTCTTCTACAATAGCATGCGCTTCTGCCTCGCGTTCCCTCGCACGCTCCAAGCCCTCCATAGTCTCACGAGATCCGACAATCAGTTTATCGAACTCACGTTGACCTGTACCTGCTGGAATCAAGTGTCCACAAATCACATTCTCCTTCATTCCATTCAAGTTGTCAACCTTACCACGAATAGCAGCATCCGTCAACACTTTCGTAGTTTCCTGGAAAGATGCAGCCGACATGAAGCTGCTTGTCTGCAATGCCGCACGCGTGATTCCTTGAAGTACTTGCGAAGAAACTGCAGGAATAGCATCTCTGGTTTCAACAAGTTTTCTGTCCTTTCTCTTCAAAGCACTGTTCTCATCACGAAGCTTTCTTGCAGTAACAATCTGTCCTGCCTGCATCGTTGCTGAGTCTCCTGGATTAACGACAACCTTCTTGCCAAAGATTCTATCATTCTCCTCCATGAAATCAAGTTTGTCGACAATGTCCTTCTCTAAGAAACGAGTGTCTCCGGCATCTTGAATTTCGACCTTACGCATCATCTGTCGTACAATCACCTCAAAGTGCTTATCATTAATCTTCACACCTTGCAAACGATAAACGTCCTGCACCTCATTAACGATGTACTCTTGCACAGCCGTTGGACCCATAATTGCAAGAATATCGGATGGAGTGATAGCACCATCAGAAAGCGGTGTACCAGCACGCACATAGTCGTTCTCCTGCACCAAGATTTGTCTTGATAATGGAACCAAATACTTCTTTACATCTCCAGTCTTCGAGGTTACCGTGATCTCTCTATTACCTCGCTTGATTTTGCCTAATGTAATTTCACCATCGATTTCAGAAACGACAGCAGGGTTCGATGGGTTACGAGCCTCAAACAACTCGGTTACACGAGGAAGACCTCCCGTAATATCACCTGCACTACCTACTGCACGCGGAATCTTAATCAGCAACGTACCCGGCTTAACATCTTGACCATCTTCTACCGTAACGTGAGCGCCCACAGGCAAACTATATGTTTTCAATACATCACCTGCCACATTGACAATATGCGCCTCAGGCACCTTAGTCTTGTCCTTAGACTCAATGATGATTTTCTCCTTCAAACCAGTCGTTTCATCCGACTCAGTCTTATATGTAACGTTTTCGATTACATTTTCAAACTTGATCTTACCAGCATACTCAATTACGATGACAGCGTTGAACGGGTCCCATTCACAAATACGGTCGCCCTTCTTCACCATCGCTCCATTCTTAACGAACAACTTAGCACCGTAAGGGATATTGGCATTGGTCAGCGCAATTTTCGTATTTGGATCTACGATCTTCAACTCAGCCAATCGTCCAACTACAATGTCTATTGGGTTTCCGTTTTCATCTTCAGCATCCAAGGTGCGGAGTTCTTCAATCTCAACTATACCATCATAATGTGACGTAATTCCAGAATTTGCAGCAATATTTCCAGCCACACCTCCAACGTGGAACGTACGCAACGTCAACTGAGTTCCTGGCTCTCCGATTGACTGTGCTGCGATAACTCCTACAGCCTCTCCTTTTTGAACCAACATACCCGTTGCCAAGTTACGTCCATAACACTTAGCACATACTCCCTTCTTTGACTCACATGTCAAAACGGAACGAATCTCAACGCTCTCTATCGGCGATTCTTGTATCTTTTGAGCAGCATCCTCTCTAATCTCCTCACCAGAATGGACAATAATCTCTCCCGTCAACGGATGAATGACATCGTGAACAGACACACGTCCTAAGATTCTCTCATACAGAGAAGCCACAACCTCGTCGTTGTTCTTCAACTCCGTACAAACAAGTCCACGAAGCGTTCCGCAATCCTCCTCATTAATGATGACATCGTGCGATACATCAACCAATCGACGTGTCAAATATCCAGCATCGGCTGTCTTCAACGCCGTATCGGCCAAACCTTTACGAGCACCGTGAGTAGAGATAAAGTACTCCAACACAGACAGACCCTCCTTAAAGTTTGACAAAATCGGATTCTCAATGATTTGTCCTCCTTCAGCTCCAGATTTCTGAGGTTTCGCCATCAATCCACGCATACCGGACAACTGACGAATCTGCTCCTTTGATCCACGAGCTCCAGAATCCAACATCATATATACTGAGTTAAATCCTTGGTCGTCGGCGGAAATAGTCTTCATCAAAATATTTGCCAAGTCTGCATTGACGTGCGTCCAAATATCAATAATCTGGTTGTAACGCTCGTTGTTGGTGATGAATCCCATATTATAGTTGTTCAACACCTCCTCAACTTCAGCATATCCTTTGTTTACCAGTTCCTCTTTTTCCTTAGGAATAATCACGTTTTCCAAGTTGAACGACAAACATCCCTTGAATGCCATGTAATATCCTAAGTTCTTAATTTTGTCAAGGAAATCAGCTGTACGAGCTACTCCACACACTTTGATTACATTACTAATGATTTCACGAAGTGATTTCTTCGTAATCAACGTGTTTACATAGCCAACCTCCTGAGGCACACATTCGTTGAAAATCAAACGACCTACCGTCGTCTCAGTCATCGTATCAACCAATTCACCTTTATCATTCAAGTCTTTTACAATCACCTTGATAGGTGCGTGCAAATCAACTTTGTTCTCATTGTATGCAATCTGAGCCTCTTCGTTTCCATAGAAAACAAGACCCTCTCCTTTTGCACCCTTTCTTGGTTTTGTGATGTAATACAATCCAAGAACCATATCCTGAGATGGCACCGTGATTGGGGAACCATTGGCTGGATTCAAGATATTGTGTGATGCCAACATCAGCATTTGAGCCTCTAAAACAGCCTCATTGCCCAATGGCAAGTGAACTGCCATCTGGTCTCCATCAAAGTCCGCATTGAACGCTGTACATGCTAATGGGTGCAACTGAATGGCCTTGCCCTCTATCATTCGAGGTTGGAACGCCTGAATACCCAAGCGGTGCAACGTCGGAGCACGGTTCAACAACACGGGATGCCCCTTCATCACATATTCCAAAATATCCCAAACAACGGGATCTTTTCTATCTACAATCTTCTTAGCGGACTTGACCGTCTTTACAATACCACGCTCAATCAACTTACGTATTACAAACGGCTTGTAAAGCTCCGCTGCCATATACTTTGGCAAACCACACTCGTGCATGTGCAACTCCGGACCCACAACGATTACGGAACGCGCAGAGTAATCAACACGCTTACCAAGCAAGTTTTGACGGAAACGTCCTTGCTTTCCTTTCAATGAGTCTGACAAAGATTTCAACGGACGGTTCGCATCCGTCTTTACTGCAGTCGATTTTCTTGTGTTATCAAAGAGCGAATCAACCGCCTCCTGCAACATACGCTTCTCATTACGCAAGATAACATCAGGAGCCTTAATCTCTATCAATCTCTTCAAACGATTATTACGAATAATAACACGGCGATAGAGGTCGTTCAAGTCGGATGTCGCAAAACGACCTCCGTCCAATGGCACCAACGGACGTAATTCTGGAGGAATAACTGGAACAATCTTCACAATCATCCACTCTGGTTTGTTTCTTCCATTAGACGCACGAAAAGCTTCTACAACCTGTAATCTTTTCAACGCTTCTGTCTTACGTTGCTGTGAAGATTCTAATCCTGCACGATTTCTCAACTCGTATGAGAGAGAATCCAAATCAACACGCTGCAACATATCGTAGATTGCCTCAGCTCCCATCTTGGCGATGAACTTGTTTGGATCAGAATCATCCAACATCTGATTCTCTTTTGGCAAAGAGTTGAGAATCTCAACATATTCTTCCTCCGTCAAAAGGTCTTGCGCTGCAATGCCATCTGCCTCTTTGATTCCTGGTTGAACAACGACAAACTTCTCGTAATAGATGACCGAGTCCAACTTTTTGGTTGGCATTCCTAACAAATACCCTATCTTATTAGGTAAAGAACGGAAATACCAAATGTGAGCCACTGGAACTACCAACTGAATGTGCCCCATACGCTCACGACGTACTTTCTTCTCGGTAACCTCAACACCACAACGATCACAGACAATTCCTTTGTAACGGATTCTCTTGTACTTTCCACAATTACACTCGTAATCCTTTGAAGGACCAAAAATGCGCTCGCAGAACAAACCGTCACGCTCTGGCTTATATGTTCTATAGTTGATGGTCTCTGGCTTCAAGACTTCACCGCTCGACATCTCCAGAATTTCTTCTGGAGATGCGATGCCGATGGATATCTTCGTGAAAGCATTCTTTACTTTATTATCGTTTCTAAAACCCATTTTTGTATTTAATAAAAATGAACATTATTCGAGTTTAACACTTAAACCTAAACCTCTCAACTCGTGCAATAACACGTTCAATGATTCAGGAATACCTGCAGGCGGCATTGGATCTCCTTTCACGATAGCCTCGTATGACTTCGCACGACCCATCACGTCATCTGACTTTATCGTCAAAATCTCTTGAAGCACATGCGACGCACCGAACGCCTCCAATGCCCAAACCTCCATCTCTCCAAAACGCTGTCCTCCAAACTGAGCCTTACCTCCTAACGGTTGTTGCGTAATCAACGAGTATGGTCCGATTGAACGAGCATGCATCTTATCATCAACCATGTGACCCAACTTCAACATATAAATAACTCCGACTGTCGCAGGCTGGTCAAAACGCTCTCCTGTACCTCCATCATACAAATATGTCTTTCCATATCTCGGAAGTCCGGCTTTGTCTGTCCACGTGTTCAAATCGTCCAATGTCGCACCATCAAAGATTGGAGTGGCGAACTTGACACCCAACTTCAATCCTGCATGTCCTAATACGGTCTCAAAAATCTGACCTAAGTTCATACGAGAAGGCACACCCAACGGGTTCAACACAATGTCAACAGGCGTTCCATCCTCCAAGAATGGCATATCTTCCTGACGAACAATACGTGATACAATACCCTTGTTTCCGTGACGTCCTGCCATCTTATCTCCAACACGAATCTTACGCTTCTTGGCAATATAAACCTTTACCAATTGAACAATGCCAGATGGAAGTTCATCTCCGATCGTGATGTTGAATTTCTTTCTCTTCATCTCGGCATCGTACTCCTTGTACTTGCGCATATAATTCATAATCAAATCATGAATCATATCGTTTTTATGAGCGTCGCTTGTCCACTTAGTCAGCTGTATTTCCTGATAATTGATATCCTCCAACACCTTCTTCGTGAACTTAGCTCCCTTGGCGATAACATCTGCGCCCAAATAGTCCTTCACTCCCTGCGAAGTTTTACCATTGGTCAGCACCATTAACTTATCAACCAAGACACCTTTCAACTCCATTGCCTTTGCATCAAACTCTTCGTCAATGGCGGTCAATTTCTCCTTGTCTGCCAAACGTGTCTTTCTCGTCTTCAAAGCCTTTGAGAAAAGACGCTTCCTGATGACAACTCCGTGTAATGACGGATTCGCTTTCAACGACGCATCCTTCACATCTCCCGCCTTGTCGCCAAAGATAGCACGCAACAACTTTTCCTCTGGAGATGGATCAGACTCTCCCTTAGGAGTAATCTTTCCTATCATAATATCACCTGGATCAACAGACGCACCTACACGGATAATACCATTTTCATCCAAGTTTCTCGTTGCATCTTCACTTACATTAGGAATATCGGAAGTCAGCTCCTCCATTCCTCTTTTCGTCTCACGAACCTCCAACTGATATTCGTCAACGTGTACTGAAGTGAAAATATCATACTTGCATACTTTCTCATTGATTACAATCGCATCCTCATAATTGTAACCCTTCCAAGGCATGAACGCCACTAACAGGTTCTTTCCGATTGCCAACTCACCATCCTGCGTCGAATAACCTTCCGTCATAATCTGACCCTTAGTTACTCGTTGTCCACATTCAACTATCGGACGAAGGTCAATCGTAGTACTTTGGTTCGTCTTTCTGAATTTAGGCAATGCATATTCCTTCACCGAAGAATCAAAATTAACAAACTCTTCATCTTCCGTTCTGTCATATCTTACTTTGATTACACTTGCATCAACGAACTCTACTACACCATCACCTTCCGCGGCGACTTGCGTACGAGAATCTCTTGCTACCTGACGCTCAATACCAGTTCCAACAATAGGAGACTCTGTACGAAGCAAAGGAACGGCTTGACGCATCATGTTAGATCCCATCAACGCACGGTTCGCATCATCATGCTCCAAAAACGGAATTAAACATGCGGCGATTGACGCGATCTGCTGAGGCGCCACATCCATCAGATCAAGACGGTCTGGCTCTACAACAGGGAAATCAGCCTCATCACGAGCTTTCACCTTATCGATAAGGAAATTTCCTTCCTCATCCAAAGGCGCATTTCCTTGCGCAATCACCTTGCCCTCTTCTTCCTCTGCCGTGAAATACCTGATACCATTCTCCGAAACATCAACCTTACCATTGTTTACAATACGGTATGGTGTCTCAATGAATCCAAGATCGTTAATCTTAGCAAACACACAGAGAGAAGAAATCAAACCAATGTTTGGACCTTCTGGAGTCTCAATTGGACAAAGGCGTCCGTAGTGAGTATAGTGGACATCTCGAACCTCGAATCCTGCTCTATCACGAGACAAACCACCAGGACCCAACGCAGACAAACGACGTTTGTGCGTGATCTCCGCCAATGGATTTGTCTGGTCCATAAACTGAGACAAAGCATTCGTTCCGAAGAATGAATTGATTACAGAAGAGATAGTCTTCGCATTAATCAACTCAGTCGGAGAGAACACCTCATTATCTCGTATGTTCATCCTCTCACGAATCGTACGCGCCATACGAGCAAGACCGACACCAAATTGGTTATACAACTGCTCGCCAACAGTACGAACACGACGGTTACTCAAGTGGTCAATATCATCGACATCTGCCTTTGAATTAATCAACTCAATCAAGTACTTGATAATCTCGATGATATCCTCTTTTGTTAAGACACGAACACTCATATCGGTCGTAAGATTCAATTTCTTATTGATTCTATAACGTCCGACATCTGCAAGGTCATAACGTTTGTCAGAGAAGAATAAGTTCGTTATTACTTCACGAGCCGCTGCCTCATCAGCAGGCTCTGCGCTACGCATCTGACGATATATATAGTACACGGCCTCCTTCTCAGAGTTTGTAGGATCTTTCTGCAAAGTATTATAGATAATACTGTAATCAGATAGATTTGGATCCTCTTTGTGAAGAAGGATTGTCTGCACACCCGAATCCAAAATTTCTTGAACATTATCTTTATCAAGAACTGTCTCACGGTCTATAACAACCTCGTTTCTCTCAATAGAAACAACCTCTCCTGTATCCTCATCAACAAAATCCTCTACCCATGCCTTCAAAACACGAGCAGCCAACCTTCGACCCTCAACTTTCTTTAAACCTGCCTTAGAGACTTTCACCTCCTCGCAGAGGCCGAAGATTTCAAGAATATCTTTATCACTTTCAAATCCGATAGCACGCAACAACGTAGTTACCGGTAATTTCTTTTTACGATCGATGTAAGCATACATTACATTGTTAATGTCTGTTGCAAACTCAATCCACGATCCTTTAAACGGAATGATACGAGCAGAATAGAGTTTCGTTCCATTTGCATGCATGCTCTGACCAAAGAAAACGCCAGGAGATCTATGCAACTGAGATACAATAACACGCTCCGCACCATTAATGACAAATGTTCCCTTTTCAGTCATATATGGGATAGTTCCCAAATATACATCTTGGATAATTGTCTCAAAATCCTCATGGTCAGGATCCGTACAATACAGTTTTAATTTAGCCTTTAGAGGAACGCTATACGTTAAACCGCGTTCAATACACTCGTCTATCGAATATTTAGACGGATCTATATAATAGTCTAAAAATTCAAGAACAAAATTGTTTCGTGTGTCCGCGATCGGGAAATTCTCGGAGAACACTTTGAACATGCCATCATTCTTACGTTGTTCTGGTGGCGTATCAATTTGGAAAAAATCTCTAAAAGACTTTAATTGCACTTCAAGAAAATCTGGATATTCCATTTGATTCTTGACAGTTGCAAATGTTACTCTTTGATTTTTGTTAATAGAAGACATTATCTAAGAATAATTTATGAACTTAAAAGGAAAATAGACACAAAAAAGTTTAGAACCTATTTCTAGGTTCTAAACCAAAGTTTCTGAACAAGTCAGAACTGTAATTACTATTTAAGTTCAACTTCTGCTCCAGCATCCTCAAGTTGCTTCTTCAAATCCTCAGCAGTAGCTTTATCTGCACCTTCCTTGATTGTGTTAGGCGCACCATCTACCAAGTCCTTTGCCTCTTTCAATCCGAGACCAGTCAACTCTTTTACCAATTTTACGATAGCAAGTTTGCTAGCACCAGCTGACTTCAACACTACATCGAAAGAAGTCTTCTCCTCTGCAGCGGCTGCTGCAGGTCCAGCTGCTACTGCTACTGCTACTGCAGCAGGCTCGATGCCGTACTCGTTCTTCAAAATTTCAGCAAGCTCATTAACTTCTTTAACAGTCAAGTTAACTAATTGTTCTGCAAAAGCTTTCAAATCTGCCATTTTATTTATGCTTTAATGTTATTATTCTTTGTAAATTATTCGTTGTTTGATGAAGTCTCTTCTCTATCTTGAAGAGCCTTGATGATATTTCTGATAGGAGATTGCAACAAAGCAATAACGTCGCCAATAAGCTCGTTCTTGCTCTTGAGGCTTACCAAAGCATCCAATTGATCTGCTCCGTAGAACTCTTCTTCAACGTATGCAGCCTTTAATGTTGGCTTTCCTACTTTGTTACCCTTGCTAAACTCTTTGATAAGTCTTGCAGGTGCATTTCCAGTATTAGATAACATCAGAGCGGTTGGACCCTCAAGAGCAGAGTACAATGCTGAGTAATCACCCTCTTTTCTTTCAAGAGCTTTCTTCAACAAAGTGTTCTTGACAACAACCAACTTAATATCTTGCTTGAAACATGCACGTCTGATATCGCTTGTCAAATCAGCGGTCAAACCTGCCGCATCAGCAATGTAGAAATGCGAATAATTATTCAAGTTTTCGAGTACCTGACTAATTACAATGTCTTTATCTTCCTTTTTCATGCTTCTAAATATTAAATTAATCTAATGATTTAGGGTCGATTTTAATACCCGGACTCATTGTACTTGAAAGATAAATACTCTTAACATAATCACCTTTGGCAGTAGCAGGCTTTAACTTAATCAAAGTGTCGATAAAAGTTTTAGCATTCTCAAAAATTGCCTCTGGAGCGAAAGAAACCTTTCCTACAGATGCATGAACAATACCAAACTTATCTACTTTAAAGTCAATCTTTCCTTGCTTTACTTCGCGAACAGCCTTGCCCACTTCATTGGTAACAGTTCCACTCTTAGGATTTGGCATCAAACCACGAGGTCCTAACACACGTCCTAAAGCACCGATTTTACCCATGATTGATGGCATAGTGATGATAACATCAACATCTGTCCATCCTCCTTTAATCTTTTCGATATACTCGTCAAGACCAACATAATCAGCGCCAGCTGCTTTTGCATCAGCCTCAGCATCTGGAGTACACAACGCCAATACGCGAACTGTCTTTCCTGTTCCATTTGGCAATGAAACCACGCCACGAACCATCTGGTTAGCCTTACGTGGGTCTACACCCAAACGAACATCTACATCTACAGAAGCATCAAACTTGGTAGTAGTCAACTCTTTTACCAAGGCAGAAGCCTCCTTCAAAGAGTAAGATTTCCCAACTTCAATCTTCTCTAATGCTAACTTTTGATTTTTTGTAAGTTTACCCATTGCAATTGAAGCTTATTTAGTTATTAGCGGGAAATTCCCCTTTTACAGTGATACCCATACTTCTCGCAGTTCCTGCAACCATCGTCATAGCAGATTGTACCGTGAAACAGTTCAAATCCTGCATTTTATCTTCAGCGATGACCTTAACCTGATCCCAAGTAATCTCAGCGACTCTCTTACGATTAGGCTCTGCAGATCCACTTTTCAGCTTAGTAAGCTCAAGCAACTGAACTGCAACAGGTGGAGTCTTAACTACAAAATCAAAAGATTTATCTGCATAATAAGTGATAACGACTGGCAAAACCTTACCTGCCTTATCCTGGGTTCTGGCATTGAACTGCTTACAAAAATCCATTATATTAATACCCTTAGAACCCAATGCAGGTCCTACTGGAGGTGATGGATTTGCAGCGCCTCCTTTTATCTGCAATTTGATAAATCCAGCAACTTCTTTAGCCATTTCTTTTTTGTTTAAAAATGATTTATATATACAAAAATAGCCTTGCGACTATTCCTTTTCCACTTGTAAAAATCCTAACTCTAATGGAGTCTCACGACCAAAGATTTTCACTTTAACCTTGAGTTTCTTACGTTCATTGTTCACTTCCTCAATAGTGCCTCTAAAGCCACTAAAAGGACCATAAGTAACCTTGACTGTCTCACCCTCTAAGAATGGAATTGCAACATCCTCTGACTCTTCTGCGGCCTCTTCCATCTGTCCCAAGATTCTATTCACCTCGCTTTGACGCAAAGGAACAGGATCATTAGTCTTTGAAGTGCGGTCGCCCAAGAAATCAATGACGTTATTCATCTCTCTCAGATGATGCAGAGCTTCACCCACCAAATTAGCCTCCACTAGCACATAGCCAGGAAGGTACGGTCTTTCTTTTACAATTTTCTTTCCGTTTTTGCTGATTTGGTAAATTTTCTCGGTTGGAATCAACACTCTAGAAACATACAGACCAAGATTCGTAGTTTTGATTTCATTCTCAATCGTCTCACGAACCTTGTTCTCCTTACCACTAATGGCACGCAACACGTACCATTTCTTCTCCGTCTCTGCCATGCTTTCCCTTACTTATTAAAACAATCCCTCGTAGATAAACTTCATTATAGTCTCGATACACTTGTCCATCGCAAATACAACCAACGCAATTAGAAGGGAAGCTACAAGAACAACAATTGCGCTATTAGCTAATTCACTCTTAGACGGCCAAGTTACCTTATTTACAAGTTCGTTGTACGAATCTTTTATATAATTAACTACCGAATTATTCATTTCTATCAAAGATTTGCACGGAAGGAGAGGCTCGAACTCCCGACACCTGGTTTTGGAGACCAGTGCTCTACCAACTGA
>CAVEVQ010000034.1:0-21853 GCA_963619325.1 Bacteroidaceae bacterium
CGTTCATTTCCGTGTTAATTTATGTTTTCTCTTGCTTTCCGTTTCGGGTTTAATGAAATTCTTGTTTCTATTTTGTTTCTTGTGGCTAACGTGGTGCGAGATAAATATTGATTATCAATCACTTGCAAGCAATCAGCAGATTATCAATAAAAAGATCATGATGGTGGTTGGTGCTTGCGTCTTCCTCTTCGCTGTGGCACAGGCTCTGCCTCTGTTCTTCGGTATCACCAACTTCATCTACGCACGTTCCAAGAGTCTGTAATTCTGTCGGACAGGTAGGTTCACCTGGATTTTCTCGGGCAAGTCTACCTTTTATTGTTTGCAAGAAACGAGACGATACTATACGATATAACAACAAATTATTTTTCTAAGGCAATGGTATGTTGTAGAAAATAAAAATGCTACATTTGCACCCGTTTTTGTGTCAGAAAGTGAATTAGTAAATTTTTAAACAAAATATAGAGATATGAAGAAATTTTTGTTAGCAATCGCTTCTTTATTCATGTTAATGGGAAGTGCAAATGCGTCTAATGTAGACAAGATCGAGTTCGCCAACCAAGGTCGGTTCACTTTGGGTGCTGAGATTGGTATTCCGCCAACAACAGACAATGCTAATATGCCTTTCATTGGTGTAGATGCTATGTGGGGTTTGGCTGATGGCTTTATCCACACAAAGACTTTCGGAAATAACGGTGCTATCGACTTAGGTTTGCAGGTTGGTTACCAACACTGGGGTGATCACTTTGATATTGTTTCTGGTGTTGAGGATATTGATATTGAGTATAGGTGGAGACAATGGGAATTGCCAATCAATGTTCGTGCTGGTTTCCACTTTGAGTTTGTGAAACACTTGGATGTTTACGCTGGTTTTCAAGGGGGTGTTGCGATAAATCATTGGAGAGATAACTATTCTGTTGACAATGATGCGGCGCAAGAGTATGTTGATAAGTATTATGGTACAAAAAATTCAGATACTGAAGTTGATGGTATCTTTGGTATGTATCTTGGTGCAAAGTGGTATTTCACGGATGTGTTTGGTGTAAAGGCTGAATACTCTGGAGATTGGATTTCTAATGAATCTAATGGTCATTGGAATAACCTTCCTTACTTTGCGGTTGGTGTAACTTTTAATTTCTAATTGAAAGGAATATGATATAGTAAGGCTTGCGGCAACCTCGTCGCAAGCCTTTTTTTGTTTGTCTCTCCAAAAATTTTTGAGAAAAAGTTCTTGACCGATATACTATCCGTAAGTTTTTTGCGTTATACGAGTAGTTTTTTTTGTGAAGAATATAAGATTTATAAAATGAAGAGAATAGTTTTGTTTTTGGCTGCGTTCGCTATGATTTGCGCCAACGCTTTTGCCGAGAAAGTTGATGAGATTGAGTTCGCTAACAAAGGAAAATTTGCATTGGGGCTCGCAATTGGTGCGCCGGGTCTTCTTTCTACGCATGATGATCGTGCGAAGATGCCATCTGTCAATGTAGATGGAAACTGGGGCTTGGCTCACGGATTTATCAATTCGCGCGTGTTTGGAAAAAATGGTGGTGTCGACTTAGGTTTCTACCACGCTATTTGTTTCTACAACAAATGGGATGATAGTCATCATGGATATATGCAGATTCCTGCTCTTGTTCGTGCGGCATTTCACTTTGAGTTTGTAAAGCATTTGGATGTCTATGCAGGTCTTTCAAGTGGCTTTAACTTTTGGTTTCCTACAGGTTCAGCATGGACAGGCGATTGGGATTATGTGAAATACGCAGGTGGTATGTTCACTGGTTGCAAATGGTATTTCACAGATGTGTTTGGAGTGAAGGCGGAGTTCCAATTTGACTGGGCTAGTCCTGGTTATGGAAATCTTCCAACGGCTATGGCGGGTGTTACTTTCAACTTTAGATAAGCTGATTTATAGGGTATAGGTATCATAAACCGCAATTTTGTGTTGTTTTATCAAAAGGGAGGTCGCATAAACCTCCCTTTTTCATATATTTGCGACTGTTTTCATCTGAAAAGTGTGTTGTAAAGGTGTGTGATATGCCAGAAAAATACGATTTGTTAACGATTCTTGGTCCGACTGCCTCTGGGAAAACCAATTTGGCAACCCATGTCGCCGATAAACTTATCTCCGAAGGTGTGGCGACCGAAATCATCAGCGCAGATTCTCGTCAGATTTATCGTAAAATGGATATTGGTACGGGTAAGGACCTTTCTGATTATGAGATTGACGGACGAGAAATTCCTTATCACCTCATTGATATTGCCGATCCTGGCTACAAATACAACCTTTTTGAATATCAATGCGATTTCCTTTCTGCTTATAGGGATATAAAGTCAAGGGGGGCTTTTCCCCTGCTCTGTGGTGGCACAGGTCTTTATTTAGAGTCTGTTTTGAAAGGCTATAAGATGATGCCTGTTCCTCAAAACAATGAACTTCGTGAACAATTGGCAGATAAGTCATTAGAGGAACTGACGGCAATTCTCTCTACCTACAAAACTTTGCACAACACCACTGATGTGGATACGGCAAAACGTGCCATTCGTGCCATTGAAATTCAAGAATACTACAAAGTACATCCTGCGGAGTTCGTGGAGTTTCCGGAAATCAATGCTTTGATTGTCGGTGTGGACATCTCTCGTGAGGCACGGCGTGAACGTATCTCAAAACGTCTAAAGGATCGTTTGGACGAAGGGATGGTTGATGAGGTGAGGAACATCCTCAGTTCGGGGGTCTCTGCCGAAGATATGATATATTACGGATTGGAATACAAATACTTAACTCTCTACATCACAGGAGAAATACCCTATGAGCAGATGGTGAGTGAGTTGGAAATCGCCATCCATCAGTTCGCTAAACGCCAAATGACATGGTTTCGTGGCATGGAGCGTCGAGGCTTTTTTATTCATTGGATTGATTTTTCTTTGCCAATGGAAGAAAAAGTGGCAGAGATTCAAAAATTGCTGGAATTTCAGTGCAGATAATAATTTTATAATGTTTCAACGCATACACGGTAATGCGTTATGTTTGTATAGGTAAGTAAAATATGAATAAATTAATATGTTTTTTGCTCATTGCCACAACGTTCTGTGCTTGTCAGAATACGAGTCGGAATCAATCAGCGGAAGAGCGACAAGTAGGGAAAGATACTGTAACAGTACAGGTAGCAGTTCGTGATAGCTTTTTAGGTATTGATGTGGAAGATCGTGAAGTGTTGCACGAACGTGTTCCAAACAACCAAACTTTGGGTGGAATCCTGGCAAAATACGGAATAACTCCTCAGCAGGTTCACGATTTGGAAGTAAAATCGTTGCCTATGTTCAATGTTCGCAAAATAAAGGCAGGAAACCCTTATCATATTATTCAGACCTATACCGACTCTGTCCATACTACCGACTATTTTATCTACGAGGTGGATCAAACGGAATATATGGTTTATGGTTTTGGTGACACGCTTTCTGTGCAACGTTTCGAAAAGGAGTTGACTTATCGAGAGAGGGTTGTCTCGGGCGAAATAGAAACCTCTCTTTGGAACTCGGTCGTTGGTCAGGGCGTACCATTCGATTTAGCGCTCCAACTTTCCAACGTCTATGCTTGGAACATTGATTTCTTCGGCTTGCAGAAAGGAGACAAGTATGTGGCTCAATATGTCGAGGTGTTGTGTGATTCTTCGTTTGTACGCATTGACACTATCAAATGCGCAAAATTCACACATTGTGGAGTTGATTTCTTGGCTATCCCTTTTACGCAGAATGGTAGGGAAGACTACTACGACTATGACGGAAACAGCCTTCGTAAAGCCTTCTTAAAAGCCCCTTTGAGTTATTCTCGTATCAGTTCTCACTTCACGCATAGACGTTTTCATCCGGTGCTGAAAATCAGTCGTCCTCACCATGGTGTAGACTATGCCGCACCCACAGGAACGCCTGTTTCAACAATAGGTGATGGTCGCGTCATCTTCAAAGGATGGACGAATGGTGGGGGAAATACCGTCAAAGTTCAACATAACGGCACCTACACGACAAGCTATATGCACCTCTCAAAATATGGGAAAATTTCAAAAGGCAGTATGGTGAAACAAGGTGAAGTGATTGGATATGTGGGTAGTACTGGGCTTTCAACGGGGCCTCACTTAGACTTCAGAGTCTACGAGAATGGAACTCCTATTGATCCTTTGAAATTGAAGTCTCCGCCAGTTGAACCTATAGATTCATGTAACCGCAAGGCCTTTTTCTCTGTTCGTGATTCTTTGATGAAGATTTTGAAATAAATTTTTCATGTAAAGTGAAAAAGGTAATGAAATATGTTGTAAATTTGCAATCACTAAAGAAATGTGGATAGATTTGACTGCTTGCAACCACAGAAAAAAATGCTAAAACGAAATCGTATAGATTCGTCTTCATTTTGTTTCATTTGTTTGCTTGTCTTTTCGGCTACGTTTCAATAGTTGAATTTGTATCATTGTGTGGTTTAGAAATTTAGAAAGGACAAATATATGAGTTATTTTTTCACGTCAGAATCAGTTTCTGAAGGACATCCAGACAAAGTGGCGGATCAGATTTCAGATGCCATATTAGACAACATTTTGGCTCAAGACAAGAACGCTAAGGTCGCTTGTGAGACGCTCGTGACCACGGGGCAGGTTGTTTTGGCGGGTGAACTGAAAACAACGGCTGTCATCAATGAGCAAGACGTTGTTCGAGGTGTCATCAAACGTATTGGTTACACGAAGAGTGACTATAAATTTGACAGTGAGTCGTGCGGTATCTTGAATGCCCTTCATGGTCAATCTCCTGATATCAACCGCGGCGTTGAACGTGAAGACCCCTACAATCAGGGGGCGGGCGACCAAGGTATGATGTTTGGTTACGCTACAAACGAGACGGTAAACTATATGCCTGTTGCTTTAGACCTCTCGCATACTTTGCTTATCGAGTTGGCCGCTATTCGTCGAGAGGGTAAGGAGATGACTTACCTCCGTCCGGATGCAAAATCGCAGGTTACTATCGAATATGATGACAACAACAAACCTATTCGTATTGATACGATTGTTGTCTCTACTCAACACGATGAGTTTATCGTTGACGAGAAAAATCAATTAGCCGCGGATGAGAAGATGGTGCAACAAATCACTGAGGATGTGAAGAACATCTTGATTCCTCGTGTTTTAGCCAAATATCCTCAGTATCAAAATCTTTTCAAGAACGAATATAAGCTGTTTGTTAACCCAACAGGTAAATTCGTACTTGGTGGTCCTTGTGGTGATACGGGGCTGACGGGTCGTAAAATCATTGTTGATACTTATGGTGGTCGTGGTGCTCATGGCGGAGGTGCTTTTTCTGGAAAAGACCCTTCAAAGGTCGACCGTTCAGCAGCCTACGCTGCGCGTCATATTGCAAAGAATATTGTGGCAGCAGGTTTAGCAGACGAGGCTTTGGTTCAGGTGGCATACGCTATCGGTGTCGCAGAACCAATGAATCTCTACGTCAACACTTACGGAACTTCAAAATTGAACATTTCGGATGGCGAGATTGCTCAGAAGATTCACTCAAGTAAAATTTTTGATCTTCGTCCGAAAGCCATTGAGGAGCGTCTCAACCTTCGTGCTCCTATCTATGAAGAGACGGCAGCCTACGGACACATGGGTCGTGAACCTAAGAAAGTTACCAAAACTTTCAAGGATGTATTCGGAAAGACATTTACAAGGGAGGTTGAACTTTTCACTTGGGAGAAACTCGACTATGTTGAGCCATTGAAAAAACTGTTCGGTAAATGAGCAAAAATCTGAAATATGGTGTTGTTGGAGTTGGTGCGATTGGTGGCTATTACGGCGGTCGATTAGCGAATATAGGAAAGGACGTGCATTTTCTCTACCATTCGGAATATGAATGGGTGAAAACGCACGGCTTGAAGGTCAGTTCCTGCAACGGCGACTTCTATCTACCCAAAATCAACGCCTATCAGTCGGCTGAGGATATGCCTCAATGTGATGTTGTCTTAGTGGCTTTGAAATCCACTCAGAACGGCAAACTGAAGTCTATTTTGACTCCCATCTGCCACAAAGACACGGTGGTTGTCTTAGTTCAGAATGGTTTAGGTCTGGAGGCTGAATTGGCACAAGATTTTCCTCGTCTTTCCATTGCCGGAGGTATGGCTTTCATCTGTACCTCTCGAGTGGGGCAAGGTGAGATTAACCATGCCGACTATGGTGCTTTGACGGTGGGCTTCCATCAATGTGCGCAGATGGAGATCTTGCAGCAGATGAAGGATGATTTTGAAGCTGCAAACGTTCCTTTTTATGTCATAGAAGATTTGAACCTTTATCGTTGGCGTAAGCTAGTGTGGAACATACCCTACAATGGTTTGACAGTGGCATTAGACACCTCGACCGACAAGTTGATGCAAAATTCATCTTCTCGCCAGTTGGTGCAAGACCTTATGTGGGAGACTGTACTCGGAGCAAGAGCCTGTGGAGCCAATATCTCAGGCGATTTCGTTGAGAAGATGATGCTCAGCACCGACCAAATGAAACCTTATTCACCCAGCATGAAATTAGATTGGGACAACCATCGCCAGTTGGAGATTCGTGCTATCTATAGCAACCCCATTCAGGCAGCGAGAACGCAAGGTGTTTACTTGAAGAAAGTTGAAATGTTGAAGCAGATGCTGCTGTTTATGGAGAGCGAAAAAAGGAAATAAAAGTGGAAAATATCAGATAATTATGGATAATGTCTCAGCAACAAATGGTTCATGAGGCGTATCTGTTGTGATTTTTTCAAATTACTGATTATGCGTAGTTTATAATTTTCTTTTTCTATTTTTGTAATAAAAAGTGTAAAATTCGTTTATAATGGATCGAAAACTAATACTCTTTGTGGCTTTGTTATGCTGTGTGGTTTCGATGAATGCTCAGCAAACGAAGGCGTTGGTGAAGCATACTAATGAGGAAGATATTTTTGAGAGTTTGTCCGCCCATAAAAATGGACAAGGGATTGTGCATATTACGCAAGATTCAAAGATGGTTGCCCTTTTCGATAAGAAAATTATGGAAAACGAAGAGAAGCAGTACATCACATTTTTGGGCTATAGGGTGCAGGTCTATATGGGAAATAACCAAAAAAAATCTAAATCAGATGCCCTCGAACGCGAGAAGAAAATTACGGAGGTGTTTCCTGAACTTTCTTCCTATCTCTCTTTTGCCTCTCCTTTTTGGAAATTGAGGGTGGGGGATTTCAGAACGCATATAGACGCTTTGGTAATGTCTAAAAAAATATTGAACGCTTTCCCTGAGATGGCAGGTGAGGTGTATGTCGTTAGAGATGAAGAGACAAGAGATTTGTCGTTGGAGGAGGCGAAATAATGGAGAAAAAAGACGATTTGGAGTTTAGGCCATGGGATTTGGCAAAATATCCGAGTAGGGAGGTTACAGAAAAAATTGCTCCGTTGGTTGCTTCTATGTTGGAGGAGTTAGGAGAAGACACGCAGCGTGAAGGACTTCAGAAAACTCCTCAGCGTGTTGCTAAATCAATGCAATTCTTGACTTATGGCTACAAATTAGATCCTGCCGATGTCTTGCGGTCTGCCATTTTTGAAGAAGACTATAGACAAATGGTGATTGTGAAAGATATAGAATTCTATTCTTTGTGCGAGCATCATCTCCTTCCTTTTTTCGGGAAAGCTCATATTGGTTACATTCCAAATGGAAAGATAACGGGCTTAAGTAAAATCGCAAGGGTGGTCGAGATACTGTCTCGTCGTTTGCAGGTGCAAGAACGTCTGACGGTGCAGATTAAGGAGTGCATTCAAAATACGTTGAATCCATTAGGTGTGATGGTGGTCATTGAGGCGCAACACATGTGTATGCAGATGCGTGGCGTGCAGAAAGCCAACACCTTGACAACCACGTCCGACTTTACAGGCGCATTCAATGCGGCGAAGACGCGAGAAGAGTTTATGAACCTTATTAGAGGTGAATAGACGCTTTCATTTTGTAAAGAAATAAGGGGAAAAAGAGACAAAAAGTTACAAAATGTATGCTTATTTAGGGATGAATCAATACATATTGTAATATAAAAAGCGTAAAACAAAATCTAAGTAGTAGGGAAATAATACTTTTTCTTACATTTTGATTATATATGTTTGGTGCGAATAGAAAAATATTCTAAATTTGTACCAAGTGTTTTATAGAGTGTTGAAAAACATAAAATTCTGATTATATGAGTGACGAGAAAAAGCAATCAGATGCGTTGAGATATCACGCAGAAGGTAGACCTGGAAAGGTACAGGTAGTTCCAACGAAACCCACAGCAACACAACGCGACTTGTCGTTGGCATACTCACCTGGTGTTGCAGAGCCATGTTTAGAAATCCAAAAGGATGCACATAAGGCATACGACTACACTGCAAAGGGTAACCTTGTAGCCGTTATTTCAAATGGTACGGCAGTTCTCGGTTTGGGCGATATAGGTGCACAGGCAGGTAAGCCAGTTATGGAGGGTAAAGGTCTTTTGTTCAAGATTTTCGCCGATATTGATGTTTTTGATATTGAAGTGAACGAGAAGAACATTGACAAGTTCATTGAGACTGTCAAGGCGATATCTCCTACTTTCGGTGGTATCAATCTTGAGGACATCAAGGCTCCTGAGTGTTTTGAAATCGAAGATCGTCTGAAGGCTGAACTTGACATTCCTTTGATGCACGACGACCAACATGGTACGGCTATCATCTCTTCAGCAGCACTCGTCAATGCTTTGGACGTTGTAGGGAAGAAGATCGAGGATGTGAAAATTGTAGTTAACGGTGCAGGTGCTGCAGCCAACTCTTGCACAAGACTCTACGTTAAGCTGGGTGCCCAAAAGAAGAACATCGTGATGTGCGATTCAAAGGGTGTCATCAACAGCAAGCGTACTGATTTGAACGAGCGTAAGAAGGAGTTCGTTACAGATCGCGACATAACGACTTTGGCAGAGGCTGTTAAGGATGCGGATGTGTTCCTGGGTCTTTCAAAAGGTAATGTCTTGAGTAAGGACATGGTTAAGACAATGGCTAAGAACCCAATCGTGTTCGCATTGGCTAACCCAACTCCAGAAATCTCATTTGAAGATGCTCATGCCGCTCGTCCGGACATTATCTTCGGTACGGGTCGTTCTGATTATCCGAACCAGATCAACAATGTGCTTGGTTTCCCTTATATTTTCCGTGGAGCGTTGGATACTCACGCTAGCAAGATTAATGAGGAAATGAAGGTTGCTGCCGTTAAGGCTTTGGCCGACTTGGCTAAACAACCAGTTCCAGAGGCAGTTGCTATCGCATACAATAATAAAAATCTCAAATTCGGTCCTGACTACATCATTCCTACTGCGTTTGATCCTCGTCTGCTTGAGACCGTTGCTCCTGCAGTTGCTAAGGCTGCTATGGAGTCTGGTGTTGCTCGTAAGAACATCACAGATTGGGATGCTTACAAGGCTGAACTTCGCGCTCGTATGGGCTTGGACAACAAGTTAATTGGTCAGTTGACAGAGGCCGCAAAGAAGGATCCTAAGCGTGTTGTGTTCACCGAAGCAAACAACGTGAATACTTTGAAAGCCGCTTCTCAGACTAAGAATGACGGTGTTTGTGTTCCAATCTTGTTGGGCAACGAAGAGAGAATAGCGAAGATTGCAGCGGAAAATAATATTGACATTGATGGCATTGAGATTATCAACCTCCGTCATGATCGTGAGGATGCCCGCAGAAACCGTTACGCAAAATACATCTCTGAGAAGTTGGCTCGTAAGGGTTACACTTACTCTGAGGCTAACGAGAAGATGTACGACCGCAACTATTTCGGTGCAATGATGGTTGAGTTGGGCGAGGCTGATGCGATGATTACCGGCTCCTACACAAAGTATATGGATGCTATCAAACCAGCAATTGATATCATTGGCATGCGTGACGGAGTTAAGAACATCGCCGCCATGAATATTTTGAATACGACCAAGGGAGTTTTCTTCTTGGCAGATACTTTGGTAAACGACTCTCCAAATGCAGAGCAGTTGGCCGACATCGCTGTTTTGACAAATCGTTCGGTGAAGCTTTTCAATGAGAAACCTGTTATGGCAATGTTGTCTTATTCAAACTTTGGAGCAGACACTACAGGTAATCCTTGCAATGTTCATGCAGCGGTTGAGTCTCTTCACGCAAATCATCCAGAAATTTTGGTTGATGGTGAAATGCAAGTCAACTTTGCATTGGACAAGAAGCTTCGTCACGAGAAATATCCATTCAGCACTATTGATGGAATGGATGTCAATACTTTGATTTTCCCTTGCTTGAACTCGGCAAACATTGGTTATCGTACTTTATTGAGTCTTGGAATGGCAGAAAGTGTTGGTCCTGTTCAGATGGGATTGAAGAAACCAGTTCATGTTTTGGATGCAGAGGCTTCTGTTCGTGACATCGTCAATATGGCTGTTGTTGCAGTTATCGATGCTCAATTGAATAGCAAATAATATTCATAGAAATATTAGAATGAAGAGAGTTTGAAGCAAGTGCTTCAGACTCTCTTTTTTACTTTTTATAAACATTAAGGATATGTAAATGAGATGGAAAGCAATCACAAAAAATATGTCTTTGAAATGAAAAAAGTGGCATAGATTAATTGTAATAGACGTATAAATGTTAAATTTGCGGAGTTTGAATATATTTTAACGGGGTGGCGTTTGTCGGCTGCTCGAAATAATTTAAGATATGATAAAGGTAACATTCCCTGATGGTTCCGTACGGGAGTACGAAAATGGAACGACAGGTATGCAGATTGCAGAGAGTATCAGTTCACGATTGGCGCAGGAGGTTCTTGCGATTGGAGTGAATGGAGAGACACGTGATTTGAATCGTCCGATTAACGAGGATTGTTCGGTCAAGTTGTTCAAGTTTGATGATGAAGAAGGAAAGCACACTTTTTGGCACACATCTGCCCACTTGATGGCTCAGGCTATCCAGATGCTCTATCCGAACGCTAAGTTTGGTATCGGTCCTGCCATCGAGAATGGTTTCTATTATGATATTGACTTTGGAGAGGAGGTCTTGAAAGAGTCTGATTTCGCTGCGATAGAGAAGAAAATGATGGAAATAGTAGCTACCAAGCAGGTTTTGTCTCGTGTAGACATAAGCAAGGCGGATGCTATGAAAATGTTCTCTGATCGAGGCGAGGTCTACAAGACTGAGTTGATTAGCGAGTTGGAGGATGGTAAAATAACGCTCTATGAGCAGGGATCGTTTACAGACCTTTGTCGTGGACCTCACTTGCCAGACGTTTCACCCATCAAGGCTGTAAAGATTACTTCGTTGGCAGGTGCATATTGGAGGGGAGATGAGAAACGCAAACAGTTGACGAGACTTTACGCTATCACTTTTCCTAAGAAGAAGATGCTTGATGAGTATTTGGCTTTGTTGGAAGAGGCAAAGAAGAGAGACCACCGCAAGATTGGTAAAGAGTTGGAGTTGTTTATGTTCACCGATATGGTGGGTAAAGGACTGCCAATGTGGTTGCCAAAGGGAACGGCGCTCAGACTTCGTTTGGAGGAGTTCTTGAAGAAGATACAGAAGAAATTTGGTTACCAGCAAGTGATGACTCCACATATTGGAAACAAACAGTTGTATGTAACCTCAGGACACTGGGATCACTACGGAGAAGACAGTTTCCGACCTATCACCACACCTGAAGAGGGTGAGGTTTATATGTTGAAGCCAATGAACTGCCCTCATCACTGTATGATTTATAAATGGCAACCACGTTCATATCGCGATCTTCCGTTAAGACTGGCGGAGTTTGGAACGGTATATCGTTACGAGCAGAGCGGAGAGTTGCACGGATTGACACGTGTGCGTTCGTTCACTCAGGACGATGCTCACATTTACTGCCGTCCAGATCAGGTAAAAGATGAGTTCATTCGTGTGATGGACATCATATCAATCATCTTCAAGGCTTTGGACTTTCAAAATTTTGAAGCTCAGATTTCGTTAAGAGACCCCAATAACAAGACCAAGTACGTTGGTTCAGATGAGAATTGGGAAAAGGCGGAGGCTGCGATTGTTGAAGCTTGCAAGGAGAAGAACATGCCGGCAAAGGTTGAGTATGGAGAGGCTGCGTTCTATGGACCAAAGTTGGATTTTATGGTGAAAGATGCCATAGGAAGACGTTGGCAGTTAGGAACTATTCAGGTGGACTATAACTTGCCAGAAAGATTTGGTTTGGAATATGTCGGAGAAGACAATCAGAAGCATAGACCTGTGATGATTCACCGTGCTCCATTCGGTTCGATGGAACGATTTGTCGCTGTGTTAATTGAGCATACAGGCGGTAAGTTCCCATTGTGGTTGACCCCGGATCAGGTTGTAATTCTTCCTATTAGTGAGAAATACAATGATTATGCAAGAAAAGTGGCATCCTACTTAGACGACAATGATATCAGAGCTATTGTGGATGACCGCAACGAAAAGATTGGAAGAAAAATCCGTGATAATGAAGTAAAGAGGATACCTTATATGCTCATTGTAGGTGAAAAAGAAGCAGAAAATGATGAAGTTTCTGTAAGAAAACAGGGCGAAGGTGACCAAGGTTCAATAAAAATTGCTAAATTTGCTGCCAATTTGAAGGATGAAGTCAACAAGATGATGACCAATTGGTGATTAGAGTGGAGATTCATACTTTGATAGCAGATGATAGTCAGTAAGTTAAACTTAAAATTAGGAGGAATAAGTTATCGTAACGAAACCGTTTGTTAGGAATAATTCCGAAGTAAGAGGAAGTTCTAACACAAAAGAAAAGCATCGTATCAATGATCGTATCAGAGAGAAAGAGGTACGCTTGGTGGGTGAGAATGTTGAGCAGGGAGTTTACTCTATCGAGGATGCTTTGCGCATTGCCGATGAGCAAGAGTTAGACTTGATTGAGATTTCTCCGAATGCGGTTCCGCCAGTTTGTAGAGTTGCTGACTATCAGAAGTTCCTTTACCAACAAAAGAAGAAGGAAAAAGAGAACAAAGCCAAGCAGGCAAAGGTTGTGGTCAAGGAGATTCGATTCGGACCTCAGACGGATGAGCACGACTATGATTTCAAGTTGAAGCATGCGATTGGATTTTTGGAGGATGGCGCTAAACTGAAGGCGTATGTTTTCTTCAAAGGACGTTCAATTTTGTTCAAGGAGCAGGGAGAGGTCTTGTTACTTCGTTTTGCCAATGACTTGGAGGAGTATGCGAAAGTGGATCAGTTGCCGGT
This sequence comes from Bacteroidaceae bacterium, assembly GCA_963619325.1. GTDB lineage: Bacteria > Bacteroidota > Bacteroidia > Bacteroidales > Paludibacteraceae > UBA1181. Next base: position 13,250 of record CAVEVQ010000034.1, read on the forward strand.
GTTGGAAGGAAAGAGGATGACGATACAACTCTCGCCAAAGAAGAAGAAATGATTTATCATATTCATAATTAAATTTTTTAGTAAAAATGCCAAAAGTAAAGACTAATTCCGGTGCCAAAAAGAGGTTTGCCCTTACCGGATCAGGAAAGATTAAGAGAAAGCATGCTTTCAAACGTCACATCTTGACCAAGAAGACTAAGAAGCAGAAACTTGCGTTGACTCACGATACGATTGTATCTTCAGCAGACGTAAAGAACGTTAAAAGAATGCTTTGCATCTAATCAAATTTAATTATTAATCGATTGTTTAGCTTGAAGTTCACATTCAGAACTAAAAATGTTTGGAAATGGGGCGCTAACGGTCATAAAAAATTTAAAAAATGCCAAGATCAGTAAATCATGTTGCTTCTAGAGCAAAGAGAAAGAGAATTTTAAAACTCACCAGAGGTTACTACGGTGCAAGAAAGAATGTTTGGACAGTAGCGAAGAATACTTGGGAGAAAGGTCTTTTGTATGCTTACCGTGATCGTAAGAACAAGAAGAGAAATTTCCGCGCTTTGTGGATTCAGCGTATCAATGCGGCTGCACGTCTTGAGGGGTATTCTTACTCTCAGTTGATGGGTGCAATCCATAAGAGTGGTATTGAGATGAACCGTAAGGTGTTGGCAGATTTGGCTATGAACCAGCCAGAGGCTTTCAAGGCTGTGGTTGCTAAGATTAAGAACGCTTAATCAGAAATTCTTTGATAGATAAAAGAGAGCCTTCCGATGGAAGGTTCTCTTTTTTTTGTTGTGGTAGTAATAAAGCAATTTGACTGTTTTCGTAGTCATTCTTGTGGTTTTGTGGTATTTCACGACTAATTTTTCTAATTTTGTGAGAAAGAAGAAAGAAATATGGAGAATAAACTAAAATTGGAGGCAGACCGACCAACGATATTGATAACGAATGACGATGGCGTTTATTCAAAGGGGATAACGGAGTTGATAAAGGTAGCTCGTGAGTTTGGAAACGTGGTTGTCGTGGCTCCTGATGGTGGTCGTTCGGGCATGTCGAGTGCGATAACGCACAATCGGGAGGTGAGGTTGAACAAGTTGCATGAAGAGTCAGGTTTTGTTGTGTACGCTTGCGATGGAACCCCAGTGGATTGTGTGAAACTCTCTTTGTTTGCGTTGTTCTCAGAGAAATATCCCGACTTGCTTTTATCAGGCATCAACCATGGCTCGAATGCATCTGTGAATGCAGTTTATTCGGCTACGGTGGGAGCCGCTACGGAGGGGTGTGCGAATAACGTGCAGACGGTAGCTCTTTCGTTGTGCGATCATGATGCAGATGCCGATTTTAGTTATGTGTTGCCAGAGATAAGAAAGATTATCGCGAGAGTGCTGAAAAATCCGTTGGCGTATGCTACGTTCTTGAATGTCAATTTTCCAGTTGGGCCGTTGCAGGGAATGAAGGTTTGCCGACAGTCTGACGCTTGTTGGAGTGAAGAATATATTTTGAAAGAACATCCATATGGTCAGCAGTCATATCAGTTGGCAGGGTTCTACGTCTGTAGAGAGCCTGAGGCAACCGATACTGACAACTGGGCGTTGACGAACCATTATGGGTCGATTGTGCCGTCGCAGATAGATAGAACAAATTATGACAGTCTAACACAATTAAAATCTATATATGAGTGATTTAGATAGAATAGACAATGAATTTGATCAGGAATCGTCTGGATATTTAGAATTAGAGAAGAAAAGCTTTGATAAATTCTTTATTGGATTTTTCTTATCCGCAATCTTGACATGTGTTGTGTTGTATTTGCTGACGATGAATTACGTTGGCACGGTAGAGGGAATGGAATCGAAGTTAAGGGCGATATATGACTTGCCTAATTTTACGACATTGATGATTGGTTCGATTTTCCCATCAATGTTTCTTTTTTTCTTCTTTTATAAAACAGATCGTTTTCAGTCGGGCAAAGGTCTGATTGTGGCAGTTCTTTTAGCGATGGTTTTTGTTGTAATGAATTAGCGATTAATGAAATACTTTATCATAGCAGGAGAGGCTTCAGGCGATTTGCATGCATCGAATTTGATGGCGGCATTGAAGCGACAAGACGAGCAGGCTGATTTTTGTTTCTTAGGAGGCGATTTGATGCAGGCTCAGGGAGGAAAGATGGTGCGACATTATAAAGAGATGGCGTATATGGGTTTTATTCCTGTCATTTTGCATGCGAGAAGTATTCTGAAGAATATGAAAGATTGCAAGCAAGCGATAAAAGATTATCAGCCAGATATTTTGATATTGGTTGATTATCCGAGCTTCAATTTGAAAATGGCAGAGTACACGAAGAAAAATGTAAAAAAAACGTCTGTATTTTATTATATATCACCAAAATTATGGGCGTGGAAGGAGTATCGGTTGAAGTCTATCAAGAAATATGTTGACAGGGTGTATTCCATATTGCCGTTTGAAGTAGATTGGTACAGAGAGCGGGGCTATGAAGTGGACTATGTCGGGAATCCGTGTGTGGATGCAGTGAGAGGCTACCGACAGAAATATGCTACGAGAAAGGATTTTTTGGGCAATATAGGATTAGAAGATAAGCCAATAATGGCTTTATTGGCAGGCAGTAGAATGCAGGAGATTGACAGTTCTTTGCCAGTGATGCTGGAGACGGCAGCGAAATATGGTGATTATCAAGTGGTTGTAGCAGGAGCGCCTTCAATAGAGCATAGCGTGTATGATCGCTATTTGAAAGGGTATAATGCTAAAGTGGTTTATGGGGAGACGTATGAGTTGTTGATACATTCGGAGTTGGCGATAGTAACATCGGGGACGGCAACATTGGAGACTGCGTTGATGCGTGTACCACAGGTGGTCGTTTATAAATTGGGAGGAGGCAAGCTCGTCCATAAGTTCTTTGAAAAAATACTCAATGTAAAGTATATATCGTTGGTAAATCTGATAACTAATAGAAGGTTGGTAACCGAGTTGGTAGTGGAAGAGGTGACCGTGGAGAGGGTGACAGAGGAGGTTGAAAAATTGAGAAATGCTGAATATCGAAATAATGTTTTGCAAGGATATGACGAATTGATAAAGACATTGGGAGAAGAGCCTGTGTCGAAGAAGGCCGCGAGAATGATGTTACAGAATTATCGTTCTAAAATGGTTCTATGACAATATTTATAATATTGGGATATTTTAAAACACAACAGGATTCTAAAAGTCTATACATAGAATGAAAAAATAAATAAAATGCTAAAGATTTTTCAGACAATAAGTCGACTCTTAGCGAGCCATGCTTCGCTTTTCGTGATATGCGTAGCTGTTTTCACTTTTTTTATGCCCCATACATTTGATTGGGTGAGAGGAACGTCGCAGACGGTGATTTTAGGAATCATCATGTTGACGATGGGACTGACGTTGACGACGAGAGATTTCAAGATATTGGTGTCAAGACCAATAGACATCTTTACGGGAGCTTGTGCGCAGTTCATCATTATGCCGGGAGTAGCATATTTGTTGGTGCATTTCTTTAAATTAGATCCAGCGTTGGCGTTGGGTATTTTGTTGGTAGGATGTTGTCCAGGAGGCGTATCAAGTAACATTATGAGTTATCTCTGTCATGGAGATGTGGCGTTTTCTGTGGGTATGACATGCGCATCTACTGTTTTAGCTCCTATTATGACACCATTTTTGATGGAGGTGACAGCAGGGCAGATAATAGAGATAGATGCGATAGGTATGTTTTTAAACATATTGATTGTGACGATTATACCGGTCGGAGTAGGACGTGCGTTGAATTATGTGTTTTCAAGTAGAGAAGAGTTCCCAATCATACAAAGTCTGATGCCAGGTTTGAGCGTAGTCTGTTTGGCGATGATTGTAGGAGGCGTGATTTCAACGGTACATGATGATTTGGTGGCGAGAGGTTGGATATTGTTCTTGTGGACTTTTGCGGTAGTTTTCTGTCACAACAGTTTAGGCTATTTGTTAGGCTGGATGGTGGGGAAATTTGCCAAGTTCGGTACGGCGAAGAAACGCACCATTTCGATAGAAGTAGGAATGCAGAATGCAGGTTTGGCGACTGTGTTGGCGGGAAATTTCTTTGCGTCGCAGCCATTGGCAGTGTTACCTTGTGCGATTAGTTGTGCGTGGCATAGCATCTCAGGAACAATCTTGGCAGGCATCTTTTTACAGTGGGATAAACGGAAGCAAAGAAGAATATAAAAATAAGGAAGAATGCGAATACAAGAGATAATAGATGCGATTGAGGAGTTTGCACCCTTGAAATATCAAGAATCGTATGATAACAGCGGATTGCAGGTGGGCGACCCTACGCAAGAAGTGAAAGGAGTGCATATATGTGTAGATATTACAGAGGAGGTTCTCGACAAGGCGATTGAGGAGGGGTGCAATGTGGTGATTTCTCACCATCCGTTGTTGTTTCATGGTGTGAAGAAAATTAGTCCGATAGACCCTACGGGGAGGGTACTTGTGAAAGCCATTAAACATGATATTACCTTATATTCATCGCATACGAACATGGATTCTGCTCCAGGTGGCGTAAGTTATCGAACTGCGGAGAAATTGGGTATTCGAGTAGAGAAGCCGTTGGTGGTCAATGAGAAAAATGAAAGATTCGGTTTGGGAGTTGTTGGGATATTGCCGGAGCCAGAGAATGCGGTGTTTTTTTTGAAGCGAGTAAAAGAGACGTTGCAGTTGGGCGTACTAAGACATACTTTGATAGAAGAAGGTAAGAAAGTGGAACGAGTGGCGTTGTGTGGAGGGTCTGCCTTTGAGTTTTATGTTGATGCGATAGCAGAAAAAGCGGACATTTATTTGACGGCTGATGTGAAGTATCATCAGTTTTTTGAGCCCAATGGGAAGTTGATTTTAGCTGATATAGGTCATTATGAGTCGGAGCAGTATGTAAAAGATATATTTTATGAGATAGTAAATGGGTTAGTTTCAAAAAATAATGCTAAATTTGCGTTGCATTTTTCGGGCTATGAGAATAATCCCGTGAAGTACTTATAAGAAATACATATAAGAAAACGATATGTCAGAGAAAGAATCAAAGGAAATTTCGGTAGAGGAGAAGTTGAAATCGCTCTTCGACTTACAATTGGTAAACTCAGAAATTGACAAAATCAAGACTTTGAGGGGAGAGCTTCCGTTGGAGGTGCAAGACTTGGAGGATGAGATTGTTGGTTTGAACACAAGAGTAGAGAATCTCAAGGATGAGATTAAAGAAGTAGAGTCTGAGATTTCCGGAAGAAAGAGGGACATTGATAACGCCAACGATTTGATTGGCAAATATCAAGAGCAACAGAACGATGTGAAGAACAATCGTGAATATGAGAATCTTTCTAAGGAGATTGAGTTTCACAAGTTGGACATTGAGCTTCACGAGAAGAAGATTCGCGAGGCGAAGAAATATATAGAGACTAAAAAAGAAGAGTTAGCAAAGACGGAATCATACATTGAGGATCGCCAAGAGGATTTACGTTTGAAGAAACAAGAGTTGGAGGAGATTGTTGGTGAGACGAAGCAAGAAGAGGAGCATTTGCGCGAGAAGGCGAAGCAGATTGAGGAGAATATAGAGGAGCGATTGTTATCGGCGTTCAAACGTATTCGTAAAAATGCGCGTAATGGTTTGGCTGTAGTGTCAGTGGAGAGAGACGCTTGTGGAGGATGTTTCAACAGGATTCCGCCACAGAGACAGTTGGATATTCGTTTGCGCAAGAAGGTTATCGTTTGTGAGTATTGTGGTCGTATTTTAATTGACCCAGAGATGGCAACAGACGAGATGGGTAAGGAGTAGGAAAAAGATTATAGATATAGTTAGTGCCAGTAACGAGTTTACTTGTTGCTGGTTTTTTTATGCTGAAATGAAAGATTTTAAGGGTGTTGATTATTGATGGGACTTGAGATTGCAGTGTGTTTGCTATAGAGAGATTTCTTTCAGACGATCAAGCTGTCGGTCGAGAAAATAGTCAGCGTATAGGGTGTAGTCGCCAGTTTCGTAGAAGTCAATGAGACCACGACGATAGTGGAGAATGTCGGCTTCTTTGGCAGAATAGACGGGGATGATGTCGGCGTTCATTAGGACGATACTTTCTAACATACGAGAAGTTCGTTTGTTGCCGTCGATGAAAGGTTGAGTGCGTGCGACGTTGCAGTGGATGAAGACAGCTCTTTCCAATGGATTCTGAAGTTTGTCTTGGTCGAATAGGATAGTGCCAAGTTGAAGCATAATATCCTCTCTGCTTTTGGGTGGAATATCCTCTGTGCCGCTGATGCGGACGGGGCGGTCGCGAAGTTGACCACGCTCTTCGGTGGAGACTAAACCATCGCAGATCATAGAGTGGATGCGAAAGAGTGTGCGTTCGTCAACCAGCTCTTGATTTCTCCCTTTGTGGATAAATTCCAGTTCGCTGACGAAGGTGTTATGAAGGTTTTTCAGCATCTTAGCGTCTTCGTAGCGTTTTTCTGGGGTGATGCCGTCCTTCAGAAGTGTTTCCGTCTCAACGTAAGTATAGGTGTTTCCCTCAATTTTACCAGAATAGTAGCACCAAACTACAGCCAAGTCGCGCAGTTCCGAAGAAGAGAGACTTGAAAGATGAGAGAGAGAATTTGTGAGAATTTCTTCTGCTTTTCGCAGTTGCTCGCAGTTGAATATGTGAATATTTGCTCCGTTCATAGAGGTAAAATTAGCAATATTTTGCGAAATTTGTGGTTTGAAAGAGCGAAGAAATCTTGGTTCGCTGTAGTAAGAAATTCCCAATATTGAATTAAGATGATAGATACCCATTCCCATTTGTATGAAGATGAGTTTAAGGACGATCGTGCGGAGGCAGTAGAGCGACTATTGGCAGCGGGGGTGCATAAAGTGTTGTTGCCGAACATTGACGTGGAGAGTTGGTCAAAGATGGTGGCGTTGGAGGATAGCAATCCGCAGTTGTTTTCGTCGATGATTGGGTTGCATCCGACCAGTGTGACGGAGCATTATAAGGATGATTTGGCTACCCTGAAGGCTACGGTAGGACAACGGAAATATGTAGCTGTCGGTGAGATAGGGTTGGATTATTATTGGGATCGGACTTTTTATGCAGAGCAGCAGGATGCTTTTCGGGAGCAAGTCGGGTGGGCGGTTGATTTAGGGTTGCCGGTGGCGTTACATGTTCGCAAGGCGATGGACGAGACGATAGCCGTGTTGAAGCAGTTTGACAAGAGCGATTTGCGAGGAGTCTTTCATAGTTTTTCGGGGACGATAGAGATGTCGAGGGAGATTGCAAGGCTAGGAGATTTCTATTACGGTATCAATGGAGTTGTAACGTTCAAGAATGCAGGTATTGCCGAGGTGGTGAAGGAGTTGCCTTTGGAGCGGCTCTTGTTGGAGACCGATTGCCCATACCTGACACCCGTACCGTTCAGAGGCAAGCGCAACGAGACCAGTTATGTTGTCTACGTTGCGAAGAAGATAGCGGAGGTGAAGGGCATTTCGGTGGAGGAGGTAGCAGAGGCAACTACACGGAATGCGGAGAGGTTGTTTGGACTGTGAGTCCTTTTCTATCTTAAGTCAAAGTCTGTTATCAGTGATTTAAACTTTCTACAATTTTACTCCTTATCTTTGTGCTGTCTGTTTAGAAAACATAGAGAATTATGTGGAAGTATTACGCTTTGCTTTCAGCCTTCTTTGCCGCCCTTACGGCAATCTTCGCCAAGATTGGAGTGAAGGACATCAATTCAGACCTTGCCACGGCTATCCGTACCACCATCATCCTCTTCATCACATGGGGAATTGTGTTGGTGGGAACCCATGCGAGTGAGGTGAAGAGTATATCCGGTCATACATGGCTGTTCCTAATTCTGTCGGGAGCGGCAACGGGTCTATCTTGGCTGTTCTATTTCAAAGCCTTGCAGATTGGTGACGTGTCGCATGTGGTACCCGTAGACAAACTGAGTGTAGTGTTCACCATCTGTCTGTCGTTCCTTTTCCTGAAGGAACCTGTCAATGCCAAGGTGATTGTCGGAGCCTTGCTTATAACGGCAGGTAGTATTGTGATGCTATATAAATAAGTTAGAGAAAAAAGATGAAGACACTGATTATAGAAGACGAATGGTCGCTTTAAAAATTCATACAATAAAATCAAAGATATAACGTTACACAATGTGATAACTGTTTTTACTCACATTGTAATTATAAAATATGAATGAAATACAAACAAAACCGATAGGGCAACTTATTTTAAACAAGGAAACCCCTTCACGTCCAAAACGCGTAGAACATTACCTTGTCCCATCATACCAGCGTGGTTACAGATGGACAGAGCTTCATGTTCAGGCTCTTTTGGAAGACATAGATGCTTTCTTGCAAAAACAGTCCGTTGGGGCTATGATTCAATCCTATTGTCTTCAACCTATTGTTGTCGTTGAGCAATTTGATGAAGAAGGAAAGATAATCTGGGAGATAATTGATGGACAACAACGACTTACCACCCTGTATATCATCTTGAAAAGATTGGGCAAAACTCATTATGAGATTTGTTTTGATAAATATTGCTGTCCGCTAAAACTCAAAAGAGCATAATTATCCTGCCCGAAGCCT
>CAVEVQ010000035.1:0-20656 GCA_963619325.1 Bacteroidaceae bacterium
TTCGGGCAGGATAATTATGCTCTTTTGAGTTTTAGCGGACAGCAATAATTAAAAATACTGCTGTCCGCTAAATTTTCTTTTCAAACAAAAATTATAGGCTGAATTCCTCTCTCGGAACTCAGCCTATTTTTAGTTACCTTCGTTTGTAAAAAAAAATCACATAACTATGGACAAAAACACAGATTTTAACGGGCGGCAATAGTTTTTACCTTTTTCCCTTAACGAAATAAAGAAATCCTACTTCACAACTACTTTTTCCGTCTCCGAACCATGCTTCACAAGGTATACTCCTGAAGAGACTTCAAATCTCATCTCCTCTTCTAAAGCAACTTTGGACGCTACTACATCACCAGAAACACGATATAGCGTGATTTTATCCCCTTTTGAGAGACCAGAGACGGTAACAATATTCTTGTCCACATACACCCGCCAAGCGTAATTTTTCACCTCTACATTATCCGTTGAGTTATCACTAAATTTGAACGGTCCCGCCTCAACATATTGCGTTCCTTTGATTGAATAGACATAGAAAGATGTCGTTTCAAGATCAACCACACTGCCCGGCACATTGACACTCTCACTTGTCGAGTTGTAGAACACTGCATCACAGTCTGTTGCGCCCTCTTTCAGAACCTTTACAGAATAAGATGTTGCACTTTCACTACCAGTGAATAAGACTACATAATCCTCAGATTTCTTTGATGTGGAAACATTTGAAACCGCAGATAAAGGCGTTTCGCAAACTGCCGAGCCGTCTCCTGCTCCTCCATTACCGAATGTCCATCCTTTATTAGTGGCAATCGTAGGGTCGCTCGTGGCATCACCTGTGCATCCAACGGAATAGATTGTACCACCATTCGTAGAAAGAGATTTGAAAAGCGCATTGAGCTGACATGCTGGAAGCGCACTATTGTTCGCATCTACGACTGTCAAATTCGGGAATGTTTCTGGCAGTGCCAAGTCGGAAATGCTTGCACAACGTTTAAAATCAAGCGATTGCAACGCTGTGTTTTTCGTAAGATCCAACTTTATTATCGGCAACAATGTTATATCCAATCTCGTCAATGCCACCGCATTCTGAAGATTGAGATTAACAAGCGAAGAGTTGGCCCAAATATTAAGCGTAGTGAGCGTTTTATCTGTCTCTGTGAATGACAAGTCCGTAACACCTGATTCGCCATTGGACCCATCTCCACGGAGGTCAAACCCCGTTACCGCCCCAGATACCTCCACAGTATAGTTACCTGCCGTCGTGTAGGTGTGCGATAAGTTGGAGTCGGTCGTTCCATCTCCCCAATCAATTGAATATGTCCCAGTTATAGAATAAATATATTTTGTCTGATTCGCCGTTGCATTCCATTTCAGTTGGATGGCGGCAAAAGATGAACTTGCGCCTAAGAGCAGTGCAGCAAGTATTGAATATGCTATTTTTTTCATGATAAATCTGTTTGAAAAGTTAGACGATTACTTGCTGATAATCTCACAATAAGAATTGTCGCTATTTTGAATATTCACGGTATATTTCCCTGATTGACAATAAGATGGGATCACAACGGAGGAGGCAGAATATATATTCCCTTCAGAAACTGCGACACCAGCCTCATTAAGCACACAATAGGTTGTCCCATCAGGCACTTTTCCTGTAACCGCAACGTACGTTCCTTTATTGGCGACCGTAAACTCACCCTCATCAACACTTTCACCTACTTCCATCTCATCGTCTGTAAAATAACTATATGGATAATTAATGTCATAATTACTTGTATGTGTGGAATTTAGAATAGAAAATCTTTGGTTGAGATCGTTCCAATTGTTCCGCAATGTCGTGATTTGATCGACGGAAAGATTGCCCACTCCATCATGGCGAGAACGCGAATTGTTGCCCGACTCAGGCCATTGCAAGAACGTTCCGCTTGACTCAGAAGAACCGCTATTATTGAGCTCTCCTGCATCTTCACAATCACCACCCGCTACGCAGGTGCCTTCAATCTTGAATCCGCTTGTGTTATAGTAGAATCCATACTCACGCTGCCAAAGGTTACCACAGCAGATCGCATTATCTTTCACCTCGGTAGAGATTAGGAATGCGTTATCCGTCACAAACGCATTGCCGTACACTTTGCTGCCATTGAAAACACGAGCAGAACCCGACACAACAGCATCACCATACACCTCAGCGTTAGTAAAGACCATCGCATTTTCCTTCACGACCGCATTGCCATACACCTTAGCCGCACCTTTCACAATAGCGTAATCTTCAATTCTCGCATTGTCAGAAACCGTCGCAGTCCCCAACACTTTCGCATTCGGACCAACATACGCCGACGAGGCAACTGTCGCAGTAGAAGCAACCCAACCTCCACCGTTGCTATGAGGTGCGCCATTGCTCTTTGCCCCTTCATAGTCATCATTATACCCCATAGGGACAGCATTCTCAAAACACACCTCGTAAGGGTAACGGTAGTATTTAGGCAAACCAGCCTCCCAAGAATAGTTGTGGGCAGAGTTATGCTCCGTAGGCGCTCCTGCTACAACGAGCCAGACTTCACTATCGGTAGCCTCTTTCGTGAACGAAATAGTCTGATCCGCATTGTCGTAAATATTTCCCATACGAACCGTTCCATCCGTCTTCTTTGCTACAAATCCGTATGCCCAGCCCGACTTCTTATTTGCATCCTTCGAATCATTCTCATTATGACCACGGAAACGCATCTTAAAAGTTGCCGACCCATCCGCATTCACATTGGTAGGGAAAATCTGAATAGCGTTGAACCCATAATCCTGCGGTGCTTGACAGTCGCGTATCGCATAGTGGTTTTTCTCAGCATTAACCGCATAAAGAATCGTTCTATGCTTCTTCTGAACGATATCGAAGAACTGCACAATGCCTGTTCCATCCGTCGGATAAGAGAGACCATCGACCACACTTTTATAATACCTTCCATTCGTACCCTCATTAAAGTTGAATGTAACCATTCTCATCGCCGACTCTGCCACAAAAGCGTTGAGTTTTGCCTGGTTGTTGTCAAAGAAATAACGGCAAGCCGTCTGCATTGGATGTTCGTCCTTGAGGTTTCGTTTCCATAACTCGCCCAACGCCAAAACACCTTCCGTTTGCGTGAGATTTTCAAGGAAGAACGATGTCGTATAATGCTTTCTCGTGTTGAGAAAATGAGAATGAGTTGCGTACATATAACGGGCGAAATCCTCATTCACATATGGATACATTTGTAAAGCGCCATGATTGGCCGAACGCTCCCAAAACGCACCATTTTTCGTGTCCTGAAATGCACGGTACTCATCGCTCGGACGATCAGAATAACATTGGTACGACATTGTGTGGAACAACTCATGCGCCAACGTGAAATAAGGATATTCAGCCATTGAATTCACACCCAAAGCGGCGGGATCAAGCCACATCGCTCCAATGGTATAGTCGTATCCGCCTCCATATGCCATCCAAGAGGTGGTGTAATTGAGCATGAACAAGAGTTTGTATTTAGTGATATACTTTCCATCGTTCCAAGTGGCGTGCAACGTGTTGACATGATGGTCAAAAATATCCTCGCAGGCGGCAAGGAACGTCTTCAAATTGAACGTCTGCGACGTGTTGTTAGGATTGATCATCTTCTCGGGATCTGTACCAAAGCCCGCTTCCCAAAAACAAACAATGTTCTCCGTCTGATACGAGCGGTTTTTACTCCATCGCTCACTATCATCCTTCAGATCATCAATAGAACTAATGGTACCGTTCTGACCGTTTTTATTACAATAATCATCCTGCCATGAGGAATTGAAATTGGTTGGAATGTAGACACTCTTCTCCGCATGAAGAGAAATGCCAACGAGCATAGAAAGCCCTATCGTCCACAATTTAAGTCGGTGTGTAATCATGGTTTAACCTGTTTATATTATAAATAAAAGAATAAATTGCGCCTTTTCTTCAACGAACCGCAAATTAAAAATAAAAATTCAGATTGAATATGATTTTCTTAAATTTTATAAAATTTTCAGGAAAAATTGTCGTTCAACACACCGAAATTATTTTCTATAGATTCTCCCCTCATTCTTCGTGGCAAAATCAGCCCAACTACTGAATTTCTTTTCTTTTATCGGTGAATTGGTCTCATAATAGTGGCAAAGCGCAATAGCGAGTGCGTCCGTAGCATCAAATTTCGTCTCCAAGTCCTCACTCGGGATATGCAACAAGTTCTGCAGCATCTTCGCCACCTGCTCTTTCGAAGCCGAACCATTGCCTGTAATCGCCATCTTCACCTTCAGTGGCGCATACTCTGCAATAGGGAGGTCTCTCTGCAACGCAGCCGATATAGCCACCCCCTGAGCCCGACCTAACTTCAGCATAGACTGAACATTTTTTCCGAAAAACTGCGCCTCTATGGCAAACTCATCGGGCAAGAATTTTTCAATAATCTCAATCGTCCTACTGTGGATAGTCTTCAATTTCAAATAAGGATCGTCTATTTTCCTCAGATCAACAATACCCATAGCGACGTATTCCACCTTTCTTCCCTCTATCCGAAGAACGCCATAGCCCATAACATTCGTACCAGGATCAACACCAAGAACTACACGATCTATATTTGAAAAGTTTGCAGAGATAGCCATTAATTAGCAATATTGATGAGTCAATGAGGAAAAACACATTTCAAAATTAGCATTTTTCTATTGTGATATAGCCAATATTAGAGAGAACACGTTAAAAAAACGTTTGCCAATTTGTTAGTTAAAACAAAGTTTTACAAAGATTAAATATCAAAAAGAAAGCAAACAACAATAATTCAATACACAACGTAAGCAAAACAAGCGCAAATCAAAGTTCAGTAAGTTTATATTAATTTTTTGTTTACAAAAAAACACTAAAGAAATTTTTCCTATAGCAAAAAGTTTTCTAATTTTGCACCGTCGTTCCCTATAGGCTACGGCAAGAAGCAAAGTAAGTCTTGAAAGCGACTCATAAAAGTAAAAACATATTTAATACATAGAGATATGAAAAAACATAATTTCAATGCCGGACCGTCAATTCTTCCAAGAGAAGTGATTGAGCAAACCGCACAAGCAGTGTTGGATTTCCAGAACGATGGATTGTCATTGTTGGAGATCAGTCACCGTGCGAAAAACTTCCAGCCAGTTGTAGACGAGGCTGTTGCTTTGTTCAAAGAAATTCTCAACATCCCTGAGGGGTATTCAGTTATCTTCCTTGGTGGCGGTGCAAGCTTGGAATTCTGTATGGTTCCTTTCAACTTCTTGGAGAAGAAAGCAGCATACGTTAACACGGGTGTTTGGGCTAAGAAGGCAATGAAAGAGGCTAAGTTGTTCGGCGACGTTGTTGAAGTTGCGACTTCTGCTAACGAGAACTTCACTTGGGTGCCTAAGGCTGGTAAGGACTACCAAATCCCAACGGATGCCGACTATCTTCACATCACTACTAATAACACAATCTACGGAACTGAGTTGCTTCAAGACATTGACTCTCCGATTCCAGTAATCGCTGATATGTCTTCAGACATTTTCTCGCACCCAGTTGACGTTTCTAAATACGGAATGATCTACGGAGGCGCCCAGAAAAACTTGGCTCCTGCTGGTGTTACATTCGTTATCGTCAAGAACGAATTACTCGGTAAGGTATCTCGCCAAATCCCTACAATGTTGGACTACCGCACTCACGTCGACAACGGTTCTATGTTCAACACTCCTCCTGTATTGCCTATCTACACGGCTTTGTTGAACCTCCGTTGGTTGAAGGCTCAAGGCGGTGTCAAGGAAATGGAACGTAGAAACAAGGCTAAGGCTGAACTTCTCTACAACGCAATCGACAACAGTAAGATCTTCGTTGGTACTGCTAAGAAAGAAGACCGCTCTCGCATGAACATCTGCTTCGTATTGAAAGAGCAATACGCTGACCTTGCAGACGAGTTCTTCAAGTTCGCTACTTCTAAGGGTATGGTTGGAATCAAGGGTCACCGTTTGGTGGGTGGTTTCCGCGCTTCTTGCTACAACGCACTTCCTATTGAAAGCGTTCAAGCTCTCGTTGACTGCATGAACGAGTTCGAGGCTGCTCACGTTAAATAATTAACAAGAGACGTTAAATCGAAAATCTTGGTATGCGTGAAGTTTCACACATATTCTCAAAAAAATAAACTTGGTAGAGGCGTCGACGAGGCGTCTCTACTCACTTAAACTAAATCGTATGACAAAAGTATTAGTTGCCACAGAGAAACCTTTCGCAAAGGTTGCCATTGATGGTATAAAGAGTGTTTTGGACGCCGCTGGCTTCCAAACAGTATTGTTAGAGAAATACACAGAGAAGAAGCAATTGCTCGACGCAGCTGCCGACGTTGACGCTATCATCATCCGTAGCGATGTGATTGATAACGAGGTATTCGACGCTGCTAAGAACTTGAAAATTGTTGTTCGCGCAGGTGCGGGTTACGATAACGTAGACCTCGCTGCCGCTACCGCTCACAACGTGGTAGTAATGAACACTCCAGGTCAAAACGCCAATGCAGTTGCTGAGTTGGTATTCGGTTTATTGGTGTTCGCAGTTCGCAACTTCTACAACGGGAAGTCTGGTTCTGAATTGATGGGCAAAAAATTAGGCTTGCTCGCATTCGGTAACGTTGGACGTAATGTTGCTCGCGTTGCAAAAGGATTCGGAATGGAAGTTTACGCATACGATGCTTTCTGCCCCGCTTCTGCTATCGAGGAGGCAGGTGTTAAGGCAGTTGCAAAACAAGAGGATTTGTTCTCTACTTGCGACATTGTTTCTCTTCACATTCCTGCGACTCCAGAGACTAATAAGAGCATCAACTTCGACCTGGTTGGCAAGATGAAGAAGGGCGGCATCCTCATCAACACGGCTCGCAAAGAGGTTATTGACGAGGAAGGTCTCATTAAATTGTTGGCTGTCAGAGAGGACTTGAAGTACATCACAGATATCAAGCCAGACGCTGACGCTGAGTTCGCTAAGTTCGAGGGTCGCTACTTCTCAACTCCTAAGAAGATGGGGGCTCAAACAACAGAAGCTAACACCAATGCTGGTATTGCTGCCGCCAAACAAATCGTTGACTATATCAAGAACGGCAACGAGAAATTCAGAGTAAACAAATAAACTATTCTCTATAATGAGAAGGCGTGCTGATAACCAGCACGCCTTTTTATTTTCTACCTAATCCAGGCAACGAAAGACAACAAGGAATCTATTCGTCGCAAATCAGCAGACGTATGTCGTTGCTATTCCTCAATTTTCAATCCTTCCAATTTCTCAAACTTCGACTTTATTCGTTCATAGTCATTAAGGCGAATTTGTAATTGCATCCGACACTCATTGTCGAAGTTTTGCGAAACAACCGTCGGATTATCCTCTTTCACCACCTTCATCACATCATTCATAATAAAATAGCCAAATGCTATGGTAAAAGTTGCCTCTAAATTGCGTTCCACGATTTCGCCGTTTTCAAAAGCATCCAACGAGGCCGTTTTATAAGCGTTAATCAGACCACTTGTTCCCAATTTTGTGCCACCAAAATAGCGCACGACGACCATCAGCACATTTACGACATTTTTAGACATCAATGCACCTAAAATAGGGCGTCCAGCCGTCCCTGAGGGTTCTCCGTCGTCGTTGGAACGTGTTTCAGGATTTAAAGGGTTTATAATATAGGCAAAGCAAACATGACGGGCATCATGGTGTTTTTTCCGAAGGTCGTCAATAATCGGTTTTACTTGTTCTTTAGAAAAAACAGGAAAAGCGAAAGCAAAGAACTTGCTCCCCTTTTCCTTATAAAGACCCTCACAAGGTGAGGTTATAGTCAAATATGCGTCATCCATTCAAATAGCAGAATGTTTGAACGTCCTAACGATGACGGCGGAAACTATCTTTGTTTCTGCGGAACTCTCTCTTACCGCCACGATCGTCTCCGCCTCGGCGAGAGCCGCTGTCTCTTCCGCCACGGTCGCGACGACCGCCACGATCTTTGCGTCCACCTTCGCTAAACTGGCTATAGAAATGTTCGCCATCCTTTCCGCCTTTCTCTCTATCCTCACCTTTTTCTCTACGGGAAGGACGATCTTCAACCTCCATCAACTCTACCTCATCGCCTCTATTACGGAAAGCATCCATCATCATAGGAACGACAGATTTATCCACATCGAAGAAAGAATAACGATTCGTAATTTCAATACCATGAACATCAATATCATGGCTATCGGTAGTATCGTTGATCAAACCAAGAACCCGTTTTGGAGTGAAACCATCACGAGAACCCATATTGATTTTCAAACGAGTCATATCCTCAGCATTACCCGCAGATTTGCGATCTCTGCGACGTTCGCCTCTCTCTCCTCTATCACCACGTTTTTTCTCGTTCTTCTCTCGGTCGCGTTCCTTTCTCTTATCGCCCGCAACACCTAAGTTGAGGTCTGGCGCATCCTTGTAATATTCCAAGAAACGGTTGAACTCTTGAGAAACGAAATTGATGATTAGATCCTCACGACTCAAGTCTTTCAACTCGTCCATGATAGTTGGCAAGTAAGGGGCAATTTGCTCGCGATCAACATTCTCTGTAGCCTCTTTAATCTTACGGACAGTCGAGAATAGCTGCGACTGACACACTTCCAAACCAGAAGGGACTGGCATTTGCACGAACGTTCTGTTGATCTGCTTCTCAATGCTACGAATCCTATTGCGTTCGCGAGAGTGTATGATAGCCACAGAGATACCCTTCTTACCTGCACGTCCCGTACGACCACTTCGGTGAGTATAGTTCTCAATGTCGTCTGGAAGGTTATAGTTGATGACGTGAGTCAAGTTGTTAACGTCCAAACCACGAGCAGCCACGTCCGTAGCTACGAGAATCTGGAGTTTCTTGCTTCTGAAACGCTGCATAACCGTGTCGCGCTGAGCCTGAGAAAGGTCGCCATGCAAAGCATCAGCGTTGTAGCCATCTGCCATCAAATTGTCGGCAATGTCTTTCGTTTCCTGGCGAGTACGACAGAAGATGATAGCGTAGATGTCAGGATTGATGTCGACAACACGTTTCAAGCAGTTGTAGCGATCCTTTGCCTGCACCATATAGTAGACATGCTCCACATTTTCAGTACCCGAGTTGACCCTACCGATAGAGATCTCAACTCTGTTCTTCATATATTTCTTAGAAATCTCAGCGATTTCCTTAGGCATGGTAGCAGAGAAGAGGAGCGTGCGACGATCTTCTGGAGTTTCCTCAAGAATACGTTCAATATCCTCTTGAAAGCCCATATTGAGCATTTCATCAGCCTCGTCAAGTACTAAGTAACGAATGCCAGAAAGGTCAACCTTACCACGTTCGATGAGGTCGATCAGACGACCAGGAGTAGCCACCAAGATTTGAGGCGGAATATCCAACTGTTTGAACTGAGTAACGATGCTTTCACCACCATAAACAGGCACGATCTTCATTCCCTTGATGTACTTCGAGAATTTCTTCAAGTCATTGGAAATTTGGATGCAAAGTTCTCTTGTCGGAGAAAGGACAAGAGCCTGAATCTTCTGCACGTGGCTGTCTGTTAACTGTAATAGAGGAAGACCGAAGCCTGCGGTCTTTCCAGTTCCCGTTTGGGCTAGTGCGACTAAATCCTCCGTGCTGTCTCCTAACAAAAAAGGAGTAACTTTCTCCTGAATCGGCATTGGCTCGACAAATCCCAAGTCCTCAATACCGTGAAGAATCTCTTCGCTTAACCCTAATTCCTTAAATGAACTCATTATTTATTTTTTTGAATATTTCCCAACATTGGAAAAATATTTTGCAAAGGTAGAGAAAAAAGAAGATATATGCAAATTCTTTTTAGAGGTTACAACTCACACTCCAACAGCACATTCATCGTTTCTTCAAAGGGGTTGATTTCAGCATTTTACCTACCTTGAGAACTAAGTCGCTTTATCTCATCTTGAATCTTTTTGACAACCTCTTTGTTCGCAATTTCTCCCTTCAGACTATTATGCAATTTATTAAACTTATCAATATATTTAAAATTAAAAGAATTATCAACATCAACCAATTTTGATTTAACAAGATGTGAGTTTATAAATGTTTTGTTCTCCAAATATAAATAGCACATTAAATTGTTACCCTCATCATATTTATCGTTATCATATCTAAGAAACACCTTCTTACCCTTCGTTTTTTCAATTAAAAACTCAACTGCTTCCTTTTCCTTTTCTTCAATTGGTTTCACCCCGATCAATCTTATTACCAAATCATTATTAAGTTTAACGATATTAGGAGCATAAACAGACTTCACTGAAAAAAGTTCTTGACGTTCTTTCTTCTCACTGTCAATCTTTGATCCAAACTGCAACGATTTGACATCAATCTTATTATCCATTTTATGAGGATCTTGGAATTGATAGGGTAATTCTTCTTTCTTCTCGTTTACATCAAAAGCATTTATATCTGTGAGAAATTCAAACTCAGCATCATTGAAAAGCGTTGGCTGCGTCACTTTTTCCTCATAAAAAGACTTGAAATCTGGATTTATCTCATATCCAATAGAGTTCCGTCCTAAATTTCTTGCAGCCAAAGCAGTGGTTCCACTTCCCATAAAAGGGTCGAAAACAGTTTCACCTGCAAAAGAAAACATTTTTATAAGACGATGTGGAAGTTCTTCTGGAAACACTGCAATATGTCCATCTTGTTTTGCACCCCCAAAATTCCAATGAGATGAGAAGTAGGTATTCCACTCTTCTTTTGTCATTTCGGATTGTTTTTTTGTTCCACCGTCGGTGCAGGCGACTTTCCTTGTTTTTTGAAAATAAGGATAAACTCATAGTCAATCTTTAATATTCCATTTCGAGGATATGGGAAACTCCCCATTATAGCCGCCCCTCCAGTCGTATTCATCGTTGTCTGCTTTTGCCATATTATTGCCCCCATATAGTCCAACTTCAGAGCTTCACAAAACCTTATAATTTCTGTTCTTATCGGTATAACCTTGTACCTCCCATAATAGACAGAACGAGCAAACTGATCGCCTATGTTGACACACAAACGACACCCATCGTGTAAAATTCTGTTACACTCAGACCAAACAAGATTCAAGTTATTGATATACTCCTCATAACTATCGTGAAAGCCAATCTGGTTCTCGTTCCCATAGTCTTTTAGCTGCCAATATGGAGGCGATGTAATAACCAAATGGACTGACTTGTCAGGAATCAATGAAAGATTCCTACTATCACCATTTATTAATGTATGTTTTGTCTTCTTTTCCATAATTTTTGTCTATTACAACTCGCACTCCTCCAACACCGTTGAAAACGGCAAAGCCTCAACACCAAAGGATTCTAAGAGCGACTGCTTAACATCAATGAAATAGTCTTCTTGGAAGGTCGCAACCTTGTCGTGCGAAGGCAACTCTACCTGCAAGCTATAGGTGCATGTCTCGGAATCCTGTGTATGAACTTTCAGAAAACGAAGTCTTCCGATGTAGCCGCACGCTTGAATACTCGAAACACACGACTTGCGCATCCACGCTAAGAAATTCTGTTCTACCCGAGGAGAAACTGAAAATGTAGTGTTGAAAATAATCATCTGTAAAAAATTAGTCTTGCAAAAATAGTAATTTTGAAGCCGTTTCAGTCAATTTGGATCATAGCAAACCACTTTTAAAATCGCAAGTTGACAAAAATTTTTAAAATTGATTATCAGAATGGAACAATTAATTTCATTATATGAGAATTTAGTGGGAGAAAAGCCCATCTGCACCCTACTGAAAGGGGAGGGCTCTAACCGTAAATATTACAGACTTTCATCCGACAACGATTCATTGATTGGCGTACAAGGAGAATCGGTCAACGAGAATAAAGCATTTATCGCATTGGCGAAACATTTTGAGAAACAACATCTTAACACGCCTAAAGTCGTTTCCGTCTCCGATGATTCTTTATTTTACCTGCAAGAAGACTTAGGCGACGTCTCCCTCTATCAGGCAATTACACCAGACATTAAGGCACACGTCTTTTCAGATGAAAGCCGAGCAATTCTTCGGAAAACGATTTCTCAACTCGCTGACTTTCAATTTAATGCAGCTAAAGAACTTGATTTTTCCGTCTGCTACCCTATCCCTGCTATGGACAAGACTTCAATCATGTGGGATCTAAACTATTTCAAATATTGCTTTCTAAAATTGATGAAAGTTAATTTCTTTGAGATGAGTTTGGAACAAGATTTCATCAAATTGACAGATGCTCTGCTACAATACGACAGTGACACTTTCTTGTATAGAGATTTTCAGTCGCGCAACGTCATGTTAAAGGATGGGAATCCTTATTTCATTGATTTTCAAGGTGGTAGGCGGGGACCCATCTTTTATGATGTTGCCTCCTTTATATGGCAAGCCAAAGCGAACTACCCTGTTGAGGTGAGAGAAGAATTGATACAAACCTACATAGGCTCACTTCGCAAGTATCAGACTGTCAACGAAGTAACATTCAAGAAGACGCTAACTCTGTTCGTCCTTTTCCGTCAGTTGCAAGTGCTAGGCGCATACGGCTACAGAGGTTTGTTTGAAAAGAAGGAATATTTTGTGGAAAGCATTCCGTTGGCGATGAAAAACATAGCAGACCTGATCGCAAACAATGATTTTTCTGATTATCCTTATTTAATCTCTATTCTGAAAAAACTTGCAGAAGAATATACCTCAGAGAAGAAAGAATTGTTGGACAACACAAAACTGACGGTGAAAGTTTTCAGTTTTTCTTACAAGAAAGGTATTCCAGAAGACACTTCGGGGAATGGTGGCGGCTATGTGTTCGATTGTCGCGGCGTTCATAATCCAGGGAAATATGAACAGTATAAACCGCTGACGGGTATGGATCAGCCTGTAATCGACTTTCTTGAACAAGACGGCGAGATTCTCAAATTCTTAGGCCATATCTATGCTTTAGCGGATGCGCATGTTCAACGATATATGGAGCGAGGATTCACCTCATTAATGCTCTCGTTCGGTTGTACTGGAGGCAGACATCGTTCAGTCTACTCTGCCGAGCATGTGGCAGCACACATCGCCCAGAAATTTGGTGTTAGGGTAGAATTATGCCATAGAGAGCAGAACATATCAAAGACTTATCCTGCTGTTTTATAGAATGTTTTCTTGAGACAAGCAACAATAAAAAAGCCGCACCTTAGAGTGCGGCTTTTATTATTTATCTATACGTCGTCGGATTACATTCCAAGTCTTTTCTTGAAAGCGTCCAACTCAGCACGCAACTCCTTAGGAAGGTGTTTGCCGAACTTAGCGTAGTGCTCTTCAATCAACTTAACCTCGTCCTTCCACTCTTCTGGGTTAACAGCCAAAACCTTCTTCATAGTCTCAGCGTCAACGTCTTCCAAACCATCAATGTTGATTTGACCAGGAGCAGGAACCTTACCGATTACAGTGTCAACTGTTTCGCCCTTGCCATCGCAACGATCGAAGATATAAGCCAAAACACGGCTGTTATCACCGTAACCTGGCCACAAGAACTTACCGTTGTCTTTACGGAACCAGTTAACGAAGAAGATCTTAGGCAACTTAGTCTTATCCTTTGCGGCAGCACCAACGTTAATCCAGTGTTGGAAGTAGTCTCCCATATTGTAACCACAGAATGGCAACATAGCGAATGGATCACGACGTACACCTGCTTTCAAACCGATAGCGGCAGCAGTAACCTCAGAACCTACGATAGATCCCATGTAAACACCGTGATTCCAGTCGTTAGCCTCGTGGATCAAAGGAACGGTGCTTGGACGGCGACCACCGAACAAGATTGCAGAAACAGGAACACCTGCCTCAGCCTCCCATTCAGGGCTGATACCTGGACATTGATTAGCAGGAGCAGCGAAACGAGAGTTCTTGTGAGCAACTGGGTTCTCATCCTTATCGCGAGAAGAAGGATCGTCAACAACGTTACCCTTCCAATCGATAGTACCCTTAGGACAATCATATCCGATACCTTCCCACCAAATATCACCATCTGGAGTGTAACCAACGTTCGTGAAGATAGTGTTCTCGTTGCAGCTCTCCAAAGCGTTTTTGTTAGTCTTAGCAGAAGTATATGGTGCAACACCGAAGAAACCAGCCTCAGGATTGATAGCGTAAAGACGACCATCCTTACCATATTTCATCCAAGCGATATCATCACCAACAGTCTCAACCTTCCATCCTGGAATAGTAGGGATCAACATAGCCAAGTTAGTCTTACCACAAGCAGAAGGGAACGCAGCGCACACATATTTCTTCTCACCCTTAGGGTTAGTCAAACCGAGAATCAACATGTGTTCAGCCAACCAGCCTCCCTCTTTAGCCATAACAGAAGCGATACGCAAAGCGAAGCACTTCTTACCAAGCAATGCATTTCCTCCGTAACCTGAACCGTATGTCCAAATCTCGTGCTCCTCAGGGAATTGAACGATGTACTTGTCATCAATTGGAGCGCAAGGCCACTTCTTGTCGGTCAATCCGTCTGGCAATGGCTTTCCTACTGAGTGGATACAAGGGATGAAATCACCCGTCTTCTCAATCAATTCCAAAGCCTTGCTACCCATACGAGTCATGATCTTCATTGATCCAACAACGTATGCAGAGTCAGTAATCTCAACACCCAACTGGCTGATAGGACCACCGAGAGGACCCATTGAGAATGGGATAACGTACATAGTACGACCCTTCATACAACCGTTGTACTTGTTGATCAAGATATGCTTCATTTGAACAGGATCCATCCAGTTGTTAGTTGGTCCTGCATCTTCTTGCTTCTTAGAACAAATGAAAGTACGGTTCTCTACACGAGCAACATCACTAGGATCAGACTGGAAATAGTAGCTATTAGGACGTTTCTTTTCGTTCAACTTCTTAGCCAAACCTTTTGCTACACATTCGTCCATAAGACGAGTGAACTCGGCATCAGAGCCATCACACAAGTAAACATCCTCAGGTTGACAAATATCAGCCCACATCTTTACCCATGCGTTCAATTTTGCATTCTTGGTGTTAATCATAAAATTATAATTTTATAAAAGTATCTTTCTCTCTATATATATCGTTATATTACATCATTCTCTCGGGACTCCCTCTCCTCGCTATCACAACACAAAACCACTCCCCAGAAAACCGCGCAAAGATACAGATTTTTTTGTTACGTTTCTTATCCTTTAAAAGAGTTATTGAAAATTTTTCTCACCTATTTTTTTACCTTTGCACATTACAATTTTTCAACATTTGACCAAAATGGCAGATTATATTTTTGAATATGAATTTGAAGTGCGCGACTATGAATGTGACATTCAAGGAATCGTCAATAATGCAAACTATCAGCACTATATGGAACATGCCCGCCATCGTTTCATACAAACTATCAATCTAGATTTCGCAGAATTGACGAAACGCGGCATTATCCTTGTCGTAGCGAAAGCCGAATTGCAATACAAGAAGTCTCTCGTGAGCAACGACAAGTTCGTCTGCCGCCTCAATGTACAGAAAGAGGGGTGGCGTTACGTTTTCTACGAGGACATCTACCGCACGTCAGACAACGCTCTCTGCACAAAAGGACGCTTTGACATCGTTTCCGTAATCAACGGCAAATTAGGCATTTCGGAAGAAATCGACAAAGCCTTGTTCGGAGAAAACGCATAGATTAAGCCCTACAGATACACATTCAACCCCTTCGGAACAATTTCCACACATATATCTGTCCCTAAATTAATGGGTTCGCCGTCAATATGGAACTCTCCTTCGTAAGGACGGGAGAGAATGACTCGGCTGGCCTGCATGGTAGTAACGTGGCGACTCTGATCAATTCTCTTCATAAAAAGCTGCCACGCTAAACGAGGGATCGCATAAATAGGGAATGGGTCGAGAATACAGATGTCCATCAGACCATCGCGCGTACTGGCATGCGGTGCGATATACGCCATATTTCCGTACTGGGAGGCGTTCGCAAAAGTTATCAAAAAAGCCCGACGCGAAATATAGCCCTCGCCGAACGAGAGTTTGTATCTGTACGACTTATACTTGAAATATTCTTTTACGATTATCTTGATGTATGTAAACAACCCTCTTGTATTAGCGTTTGCAAAAGTATGGCTAATATGGGCATCGAAACCAGTGCCACAAGTACAAAAGAAGGGTTCATTATCGACAAGTCCATAATCCATTTCACGACGAGACCCCTCATTGATCTGTTTGATTGCCTTTCGTGGCGTCATTGAAATGCCAAGATGGCGAGCAAGTCCATTTCCCGACCCGTATGGAACGATGCTGAACGCAGTATTAGAACCGATAAGTCCTGAAGCCACCTCGTTCATCGTACCATCGCCACCGCAAGCGACAACTACGTCATACTGCTCAGAAGCGTATTGTTTTGCTAATTTTCTACCATGCCCTGCATATTCGGTGAACACGATGGTCGGCGTTTCCCACTTCTCAGCGTCCAACACTTCGTTGATAAGATCAGGGAGATCCTTTTTGTCACTTGTCCCTGAAATAGGATTAATCACAAAAGCAATACGTTTTTTCATTTCCGTACAAATTACACTTTCAGACATACTGAATCGCAAATAAAAAAGGCAGCCCTCAACCTAAAGAACTGCCATCCGAGCCGATAGCGAGACTCGAACTCGCGACCTACGCATTACGAATGCGTTGCTCTACCAACTGAGCTATAGCGGCGTTTGCGACCACAAAAATAGACCTTTATTTTCACAACACCCAAAAAAAAATCATAAATTTGCAGGCTCGAAGTAAAAAACTTCGTTCATCATTATATGATTGAGATTAAGGAAGTCGTAACCGACAAAGATTTAAAAAAGTTCATTCGCTTTGTCAATGAGCTCTATGCAGGCTGCCCACAATGGGTGCCGGCGCTGGAGTTTGACGAGTTGAACACACTACGCAAAGATAAAAACCCCGCTTTTGAGCACAGCAAGGCACGCTATTGGTTGGCCTATAAGGACGGTAGAATCGTAGGGCGCATCGCAGGCATCATCAACTATGCTGCCAACCAAAAATGGGGGGACAAAGTGCGTTTCGGATGGTTCGATTTCACAGACGACATCGAAGTAGCACGACTGCTGCTCGAGACAGTGGAACAATGGGGAAAAGCAAACGGCATGACAGGAATACATGGACCATTAGGATTTAACGACATGGACAAAGAAGGAATGCTCGTCGAGGGGTTTGACAAAGTGCCTACTATCGCCACCCTCTACAACTACCCCTATTATCCAAAATTCCTTGAACATTTAGGCTATTCGAAGGCCGAGGATTGGCTTCAATACCGCATCACCGTCGGCAATGCCGTCCCCGATAAAATTGTACGCATCAATAACATTATCGCACAGAAAAACAACGATTTGAGAGTTCTTCATTTCAAAAAGAAAAGCGAAATCAAGAAGTACGCACACGACCTTTTCATAACCCTCAACGCCTCCTTCGCAGACCTTTACGGATATTCACAACTGACAGACCGCGAGATTGAAGTCATCATCGGCAATTATTTCTCGTTTGTCAATCCCAAATACGTCAGCATTATCGTTGACTCCCAAGACAAAGTTGTGGCTTTCGGAATCAGCATGCCCAACCTCTCAGCCGCTTATCAAAAAGCGAAGGGAAAACTCTTCCCTTTTGGGTTCATTCACCTTTTGAAGGGGCTGAAGAACAAAGACACTATTGATCTATATCTGAATGGCGTGCATCCCGACTGGCAAAAACGAGGCATCCATTCCCTCTTCTTCACCCAGTTGAACCAAGCATATATAGATAACCATTTCAGATATGCGTTGACGAACCCTCAGTTGGAAACAAACATCAACGCTGTTGGAATCTGGGACAACTACGAAAAAGAACTTCACATGCGTCGTCGTTGCTATGTTAAAGCGATTGATTAATTGCTTATATGCTTTGAACAGAATACCATGAAATAACAATGTTTTTAACACGTTGTAAATAAAAAAATGTTAATATTGTATGGACAAAGAACAAGTATTCGCATTAATGACGAGAGACAAATTTGTCGAACACAACGGCATTCGTCTCATTGAAGTAGGCGAAGGAACGGCCACTTCTGAAATGGTCATTTCAGATATTCATTTGAACGGCAATGGCACAGTCCAAGGAGGAGCGTTGTTCACATTAGCAGACTTCACCTGTGCGGCGGCCGCCAACACGCACGAGAAACTCACGGTGTCGTTAGACGGATCCATAGATTTCATCAAAGCCGTATCGCAAGGGGTGCTTACAGCCAAAGCGACAGAGGTATCGGTTCGCAGAACCATCGCATCCTACCGAGTAGACATCACCAACGAAGAAGGAAAACTCATCGCGACCTTCCACTCTAAACTATTCAGATTAGAACCAAAATGAAACAGTTTTTGAACCACCTTCTGATATCTGTCATCGTTTTCGCATCATCATTGACAATACTGAACGGATGTCAATCTTCCGTCCAGACAGAGACTATGACAGAAATACCAGACGCAAAAACTGACACTATAGAGACAACACAAGACACTACCGCCAAACCTCGCAAACACTGCACTCTCTATGCATCGCTGAAAAACAGCTATTTTTTGCGGGACCCCAACCGCATGCACATCATCACAGGAAAAGAAGTTGGACTGAAAGAGCCATTTCGCAAAAACGCGGATTTTCTCGCTGTACGCGATTCCCTGTTGGCAAATAAAATTTTGCAATATGTTGATGAGGGAGAGCATTATGTTAAGAAACCCATGCACTACTCCTATCCATACTTGACCCCCGACGCAGTTTGCCTTTTAAATGAGATTTGCAACCGTTTCCACGAGAAATTAGAACAGAAAAAGCTCAATTCCTACTCCATCATTCTGACTTCATGCCTCCGTACATTGGAAAGCCAAAACACACTGAGGAACTCAAACCTCAACGCCACACGTGACACCACAAGCCACGCTTTCGGCGCGTCTTTTGACATTTCATATTGGGAGTTTTACAATAACAAAACAGGGCAAGCGGTGCGATATAAGAATTTGCAAAAAATCCTGCACCAAACCATTAAAGAAATACGCAACGAAAAGAAATGTTTGGTAATCAAAGAAACTGGACAATTCTGCTTTCATTGCACTGTAATCTATTAACACCATGAATTTGAAGACAGATGGCATCGTGCTGAGCGTTAACAAGTTTAAAGACAACGCCAGCATAGTTGACCTCTACACACATGAGGTGGGACGCGCTGCTTTTCTACTCTATGGGACGAAAAGCAAGAAGCACAAGGGGAGCGCATGTCTGCATCCGCTCTCAATGGTGAACATAGATGTGAACATTCGCAACAATCGCGAACTGAACATCATCAATGAGATTAAACAGTTGGATCCTAACCCAGAACTGATATTCAATCCGATAAAGAGCGCGCTTTCCTTTTTCGTCTCCGAAGTTTTGTTACATGTTTTGAAAACCAATGAAAAAGATGACAATCTCTTTAACTTCGTAAGAAATTCGGTTGCGACATTATCGCAAAGCAAAAAAGGGTTAGGTAATTTCCACATACTTTTCCTAATACGACTTTCTCGATTTTTAGGTTTTCAGCCACAAAGAGAAGAGACAACGCATTACCGCTATTTTGACCTTTTGCAAGCGGAATACACCAACACACTTCCCCCTCACACCCATTTTCTGCAAAGAAGAGAGACAGGACAAATGCAAAAATTACTGAGAATGACCCCCCTCAACTATGCCTATTTCCGCTTTACAAAAGCAGAACGAGAACAAGTGATAAACTATCTTTTAGAGTATTACAAACTTCACACCGACAGTTTTGGAGAGATACACTCATTAGAGGTGCTAAAAGAAGTTTTCGCATGAACCTACAAAAAAGAAAGCGTACTAAGGAATAGCACGCCTTCTACTATAGAAAATGACTTACTGACTATTTCTTGATGAAACGGAAAACTTCGCCATTAACCAAAAGGTTGTAGACCCCATTTGCGAGGTTGTCTACATTAACACTTGCACCCTTTGCGGAACGAACGACACGACCTTGCAAATCTATCACGCGAAGTTCTGTTTGATCGTCAGCACCCTTGACAAAAAGTTCATCTTGAGTTGGGTTAGGATAAACAACGTATGCACCGCTATTACCCTTAACGGCTTCCGAAGAAGTGGAAATTTCTTTGAAGACTACCTTACGAACCTCAGACAATTTCTTGGTGTAAAGGACAGATCCGTCAGCCTTTGAATAAAGCATCATAATAGAGTCGCCATCAAACTTCCAAGAACCAATCTGATCAATAGCAGTACTCTGTTCTTCGCCCGTAAGAGGCACAACAGTCAAGGAAATAGCACTCATTTGAGCCCCCAAAAGCAATGCGAAAACCATCGCTGTAAGTATTCTTTTCTTCATGTATAAATATATTTAAATTGTTTTTTCAATCTGACATACAATAAACCAGCCCTAATTCAACATTGGCGCAAATTTAATTATTTTCCCACAAAAAAGATATTTCAAAAGCATTTAATTAGTTTTGGAAGATTCAACTCCAAGTATGCCCGGTAGACCTTTCTACAAGCGTGACCATGGCCCCTTTGTTATTGCCCCCCGACAATCAAGTCCATTTCCCAATCCCCGAACCTTTTCCCATTGGCGCAA
>CAVEVQ010000036.1:0-19903 GCA_963619325.1 Bacteroidaceae bacterium
CCTACGTCCGCGACGCGGTCGGCTGTGAGACCTCATACGACTTCTCACTCTCCGCGCCACAAATCAGCGTGCCAAATCAATTCACACCCAACGGTGACGGTGTCAACGACACCTGGGAAATCGGCAACATGGTCGACGTCTATCCAAATGCTCGTATCCAAATCTATGACCGCTACGGTAAACTCATAGCCGAATACATAGGTTCAGAAGACGGTTGGAACGGAGAATACAATGGAATGAAAATGCCGTCGACCGATTACTGGTATGTCATTAACATTGAAGAAATTGACATGCAGTATACAGGACACTTCACTCTGATCAGACAATAATCTGAAAGAAAGTACCGATTTTTATTTAATTGAAACCTATACAAGAAGAGGGGTTGGACGTTGTCCGACCCCTCTTCTTATGAAAAAAACAATATGACAAAAATGTCAGCATTTTAAGTTTGGCACAGAAATTGAATCTATACTACAGAAAAAAAGTTTAGATATATACAACATTCTGACAATATGATTGTTAGAACAAGAAGAGAAAAGTCACATCTGAATACAACGAACAAAAGTTTACACCTTTATTCCCCCTTGAACAGGTGAAATATGACAATATGGCAGTCGCCACATTTTAAGGCATTAAACTTTTATGTAATCATTTTAGAAAAATTTCAATTTTTATGATTAATAAAAAATTTCCAATCTCACTAATTGAAGACGAACCTAACAGTGCAGGTTTTTTACCGATGATCACCGATGGAGAAGAAACCATTGAATTAAAAGAAGAAGAAACGAAGAGTCTCCCCATGGTGGCTCTCCGTAACGTCGTTCTGTTTCCAGACGTGATCCTTCCTGTATCTTTAGGTCGTAAGAAGTCATTGGCGGCTGTCCGCAACGCATACAAAAACAAGACCTTCTTATCAGTCTTCACTCAGAAAGATGCAAAAGTAGAAGAACCCGTTCAGGACGACCTCTACTCTATCGGAGCTGTTGCTACGGTCATCAAGATTTTTGAGTTGCCAGATGGAAATACCACAGCAATTCTACAGGGTAAAAAGCGAGTCTCTTTGGACACCATTGTTTCCACAAAACCTTTTTACCGTGCCGATGTTTCACCAGTCGCTGATATCAAACCCTCAGAAGAGGATGAAAAAGAGTTTTCCGGCTTGATGGCCGCCATCAAAGAGACATCAAACCGCATCATCAAAGGTTCGGGGAACATGCCTCCAGAGACCTCTTTTGCCATCCGCAATATAGAAGGGGATGCCGCGCTTATCAACTTCGCAGCGGCCAACCTCGGGTTGCCCGTAGAAGAGAAGCAGTCTATCTTGGAAATTTCAGAGTTGATGCAACGTGGATATCACTTGTTAGAGTGCCTCAATAGAGAGTTGCAGATGATTGAAATCAAGCTCTCCATTCAGAACAAAACGCACGAGGGCATTGAACAGCAACAACGCGAATATTTTCTTCATCAACAAATAAAAACCATTCAAGATGAGTTAGGCGACAACCAGTCTAAGTTCATAGAAGACTTGAAGGCGAAAGCCGCAAAGAAGAAATGGACAAAAGAGGTGAAAGAGACCTTTGAAACAGAATTAGGCCGATTGGAGCGTATGTCTCAGCAGAGCGCCGAATATTCCGTTCAGCTCTCCTACTTAGACACCATCGTTAAGTTGCCTTGGGGTGAATATACAAAAGACAGCCTCAACCTGAAAAATGTCAAGAAAATATTAGATCGCGACCACTTTGGCATGGAAAAGGTAAAGCAACGCATCCTTGAACATCTTGCAGTTCTTAAGATGAAACACGATTTCAAATCGCCCATCATCTGTCTGGTTGGTGCGCCTGGAGTTGGAAAAACCTCTTTAGGTAAATCTATTGCGGAGTCGATGAACCGCAAATATGTCCGCATCTCTTTAGGAGGTCTGCATGACGAAGCAGAACTTCGCGGACACCGCCGCACTTACATCGGAGCAATGCCTGGACGTATCATTCAAGGGTTGCAAAAAGCAGGCTCCTCCAACCCTGTCTTCGTCTTAGACGAGATTGACAAGGTAAGCCACGACTACAAGGGAGATCCCGAAGCAGCCCTTCTGGAGGTTTTAGATCCAGAACAGAACATTGCTTTCCACGACAATTTCCTTGACATCGACTACGACCTCTCTAAGGTGATGTTCATCGCCACAGCCAACGACCTCAGCCAAGTGTCTAAACCTTTGCTTGACCGTATGGAGATTATCGAAGTAGACGGCTATATCCAGGAAGAAAAGTTACGCATAGCCTTAGACCATCTCATTCCTAACGAGATGAGCAACCATGGCATCAAACCAGAGCAACTCAAAATCGAGGAGTCTGCCGTTGACAAAATCATCGAAGGCTACACACGCG
The DNA here is from genome assembly GCA_963619325.1 of Bacteroidaceae bacterium. GTDB lineage: Bacteria > Bacteroidota > Bacteroidia > Bacteroidales > Paludibacteraceae > UBA1181. Next base: position 2,382 of record CAVEVQ010000036.1, read on the forward strand.
AATCCGGAGTACGCCAGTTAGATAAGCAAATTAGCCAAATCATGCGCAAATTCGCTTATAAGATAGCCACGAAAGAATTCTCAGACGAAGATTACCCTATCGTTCTGAAAGAGGACAAAGAACTTAAAGAACTTTTGGGAGCAGTCAAATACACACGAGACAAGTACCAGGGCAACGACTACGCAGGTGTCGTTACAGGACTGGCATGGACTTCTGTCGGAGGTGAAATCCTCTTTGTAGAATCCAGCCTCAGCAAATCTAAAACGCCGAAATTGACGTTAACAGGAAACTTAGGAGACGTGATGAAGGAATCAGCTATCATCGCCTTGGAATACATCCGTTCACATGCCAATTTTTGGGACATAGACACGAACATCTTTGAAGAATACAGCATTCATATCCATGTCCCTGAAGGAGCAGTTCCCAAAGACGGCCCGTCGGCCGGCATTACGATGGTTACGTCGTTAGTCTCCTCTCTCACCAAACGCAAGGTTAGAAAGAACTTAGCCATGACCGGAGAAATAACCCTTCGTGGCAAGGTAATTCCTGTCGGTGGCATTCGAGAAAAGATATTAGCGGCCAAGAGAGCGGGCATCACCGACCTTATTCTCTGCAAAGAAAACGAAAGAGACATTTTGGAGATTCCAAAAGAATATCTTAAAGAACTAAATTTTCATTATGTAGAAGACATCAAACAAGTGACAGACTTCGCCCTTTTAGATGAAAAAGCCGAAAAATAAATTCGTTGAATAGAGAAGGCAAAGGTTGGAGAAAAACATGCTTCTGGAAGGACTAAAGTTGAAAATAACTGTCAACAACATTGTCGAAAAGTCGAAATTTTTCGCTAAAATTGCAAAACAAAATTATAGCCATTCAAGGCATAACCAATTAAAACAATATAAACAATGAAAATTGAGAAGATCCATGCGCGTGAGATCATTGATTCACGCGGAAACCCAACAGTAGAGGTTGACGTAACACTTGAGAACGGACTTGTAGGTCGTGCTGCTGTTCCATCAGGAGCATCTACAGGAGAAAACGAAGCACTTGAGTTGCGCGATGGCGACAAGAATCGTTTCGGTGGTAAAGGTGTTTTGAAGGCTGTTGAAAACGTAAACAACGTGATCGCTCCTGCCTTGAAGGGCTTCAACGTTCTTGAGCAACGTGCTATTGACTACAAGATGTTGGATTTGGATGGAACACCAACAAAGAGCAAGTTAGGTGCAAACGCTATCTTAGGCGTTTCATTGGCTGTTGCTCAGGCTGCCGCTAAATCTTTGAATATTCCTTTGTATCGCTACATCGGTGGTGCTAACGCATACACTTTGCCAGTTCCAATGATGAACATCATCAACGGTGGTGCACACTCTGACGCTCCTATCGCTTTCCAGGAGTTTATGATTCGCCCAGTTGGTGCTAAGAGCGAGAAAGAGGCTATCCGTATGGGTGCAGAGGTATTCCACGCTTTGGCTAAGTTACTCAAGAAGAGAGGCTTGTCAACTGCTGTTGGAGATGAGGGAGGTTTCGCTCCTGCATTGGACGGTATCGAGGACGCTCTCGAAAGCATCGTTCAAGCTATCAAGGACGCTGGCTACAAACCAGGCGATGATGTTAAAATCGCAATGGACTGCGCTGCTTCTGAGTTCGCTGTTCAAGAGAACGGAAAGTGGTTCTACGACTACAAGCAATTAAAAGACGGAAAGAAGAAAGATCCTAACGGAAAGAAACTTTCTGCCGCTGAGCAAATCAAATTCTTGGAAGAGTTGGTTAACAAATACCCTATCGACTCTATCGAGGATGGTCTTGACGAGAACGACTGGGAAGACTGGGTTGAACTCACCAAGGCTATCGGTGGCAAGTGCCAGTTGGTAGGAGACGACTTGTTCGTAACTAACGTTAAATTCCTCCAAAAGGGTATCCAAATGGGTGCTGCTAACTCTATCTTGATCAAGGTTAACCAAATCGGTTCTTTGACTGAGACTTTGGACGCTATTGAAATGGCTCACCGTCATGGCTACACAACTGTTACTTCTCACCGTTCTGGAGAAACAGAGGATACCACTATTGCTGACATCGCTGTCGCTACTAACTCTGGACAAATCAAGACTGGTTCTATGAGCCGTACCGACCGTATGGCTAAGTACAACCAATTAATCCGTATCGAGGAAGAATTGGGTGCTACTGCAAAATACGGCTACACTAAATTGAAATAATACTCTTTAGGATTTTTCAATATTTAAGGGTTGAGTTCTTACTCAACCCTTATTTTTTTTCATTATTACTTAAATCATGCTAAGGCTGCCATTACTTTACTTTCTATGACTCTACCTCAACGAAAATCTTGCAAAAACTGGATTGTGATCACTATTCTGAAAAGAGAGATCAATACCCTCACACTCTACACATGACACATTAGGCGACGTTATAAAAAAGTCTAACAAGGTCACCTTTGTCTTCCCTCTCTCATACGGAATATTCGCCCTCCTATTCGTCGGAACAGAATTATCATATTCAAAGTTCCAACCTGAAGGGAAAAGAGTGTCTGGTATCATAATAAATTCGTCAAAATCAAATAGTTCTCCTTCAAACTTTGATTCCAAACCTACAGGACATTGATTGAAATCTCCCCCCGCAATCACATAGTTCCCCTTCTCACACTCGCCTACCATATAATCCCTCAACATACATAATTCTGGGATCCTCAATTTTCCATTTTTATCAAAAGCAGAATTATGCGTGTTTATCAAGACCAACTCCTTCCCATTTTTTGATGGATACCTCGTCTCTAAGAAACAGCGGTCTAACATAAAAACTCGCAACGGCCATGAAAAATTGAACGGATAGGCATGCCGTGTCGTCTCTACCGCTTCGTATTTGCCTAAAGTTACCAATCCTGCTTCAACACCTCCCATTGGTTCTCTGATAGGCAGTGGCACATACTTAACCTTGTAATTTGTGGCAAACGACGCGTATAAATTGGGGAAAGCGTTCCGATAATGTTGATATTCATCAATTTGATAACTTCGTTTAGCACACAGATCTACCTCTTGCAAAAAATTGAAATCCGCGTTAATAGTTCCTATCAATGTGGTTATTTTAGACAAATTATCTTCCACTTTCTCCTTTGTCGGACGAACTTGCACTCCTCCATCATAGAAGAAATCCATCTCACGATTCAGTCCCGCATAACCAGTATTCCAAGTGAAAACAGAGAATGTGTCAGGCACAACTTGACGAGAGTTCCCCTTTGAAATTTTTTCATACGACTTTGGCTTATAATCCCCCACCGTACAAAAAGCAAGGAATAATAGGACGAGCAGACAGAAGAGCAACAACACTCCTCCAACTATATAAACAACATGTTTCATAGACTTCTTTTTTAAGTGTTATTCTTTCATGACTTCACAAAAGAAAAAGAAAGCGTGGCTTACAATAAAACCACGCTTTCCAAATATATGAAATATATTTTACATCCTCAACAATTAGTCTTTTTTCTCTTCACGTTGTGGACGTTGTAAAAGAGCCTTATGTGAGAGTTTGAACTTACCAGTCTTAGCATCGATATCAAGCAACTTAACCTGAATCATATCGCCTTCTTTCATACCAGTATCTTCCATCTTCTCAATTCTTCTCCATTCAATCTCCGAAATGTGGAGCAATCCTTCCTTGCCTGGCATAAACTCAACAAACGCGCCGTATGGCATGATTGATTTCACCTTGGCATCGTAAACCTCTCCTACCTCAGGAACTGCAACGATACCTTTGATACGAGATACAGCAGCATCCAAAGAAGTCTTGTTCGTAGCGGCAACCTCGACATGTCCTTTACCATCTGCCTCTTCAATCGTAACAGTAGCGCCAGATTTCTCCTGAATGTCTTGGATAATCTTTCCACCAGGGCCAATGATAGCACCTATCATTTCCTTTGGAACATCAAACGTTACAATACGCGGAGCATGTGGCTTCAAGTCTTCACGAGGTTCTGTGATAGTCTCTGTGATCTTACTCAAAATGTGAAGACGACCATCCTTAGCCTGATTCAAAGCCTTTTCAAGGATTTCGTATGACAGACCGTCAACCTTGATATCCATCTGAGTGGCAGTGATTCCATCTTTCGTTCCTGTGACCTTAAAGTCCATATCACCCAAATGATCCTCATCACCCAAGATATCAGAAAGAACCGAATATTTAACATTACCCTTATCGGTGATCAACCCCATTGCAATACCGGAAACGGGTTTCTTAATCTTAACACCAGCATCCATCAAAGCCAAAGTACCGGCACATACAGTTGCCATTGAGGAAGAACCGTTAGACTCCATAATATCAGACACAACACGCACACAATATGGATAATCGGCAGGAATCATTCTCTTCAATGCGCGCCATGCCAAATGGCCATGTCCGATTTCACGACGACCCACACCTCTTTGTGCTTTTGCCTCTCCCGTTGAGAACGGAGGGAAATTATAGTGGAGCAAGAAACGCTCTTTTGCGTGAGTCAACACGTCATCGACCAATTTCTCGTCATTCTTTGTTCCCAAAGTACAAGTTGTGAGAGACTGAGTTTCACCACGAGTGAATATCGCTGATCCGTGAGGTCCAGGCAAGTAACCTACTTCACACCAAATAGGACGAATTTCAGTAGTTTTACGACCATCCAAACGTTTACCCTCATCTAAGATAGAACGACGCATAGCCTCCTTCTCTACAGCGTGGTAATAACGCTCAATCATTCCAGCCTTAGCCTCCAACTCTTCGTCAGAAAGATTCAATGAAGCGATATATTCATCTTTCACACCTTGGAACTTATTCTCACGGTCGTGTTTGTCTGTATTGGCAGAAGTTGCCAAAGCGTATGCCTTGTCGTAGCATTTTGCCCAAACATCTTTCTCCAACTCCTCGTCATTCTCCTCGTGGCAATATTCGCGCTTAACCTCTGTTCCAACCTCTTTCATCAACTCTTTCTGAACCAAGCACATTGGTTTGATAGCTTCATGAGCCGCCTTGAGGGCATTGAGCAAATCCTGCTCTGAGACCTCGTCCATCTCACCTTCAACCATCATTATGTTCTCGTAGGTTGCGCCAACCATCAAGTCCATATCAGCCTTTTCCAACTGCTCGAAAGTAGGGTCGATTACGAACTCTCCATTAACACGAGCCACACGAACCTCTGAAATAGGTCCATTGAAAGGTATATCAGAAACAGCCAACGCAGCCGAAGCGGCAAAGCCAGCCAACGCATCAGGTTGATCTACTCCATCAGCAGAAATCATGATGACATTCACAAATGTCTCTGCATGAAAATTATCTGGGAACAACGGACGCAATGCGCGGTCTATCAAACGTGCAGTTAGAATTTCATAATCAGATGCCTTTCCCTCTCTTTTAGTAAAACCTCCAGGGAAACGTCCGAAAGCACCATATTTCTCTTTGTACTCTACAGTCAATGGCATGAAATCAGTGCCAGGGACAGCATCTTTCGCGCAACATACAGTTGCCAACAACATCGTATTGCCCATTCGAACAACTACCGAACCATCGGCCTGTTTCGCCAACTTCCCGGTCTCGACAGAAATTGTTCTTCCATCTGGCAATGCAACCGTCTTCGTAATTACATTCATCTTTTTTCTTTTTTCGTCTAAAATTTCATCTTTAATTCACGCAAATATAATGATAAAAAAGCATTTAACAATCTTTCACATTCACTTTTGCTCTGCTAACACATCATTAAAATACTTTTTCATCTTACCCCATTCGTAATAAGGGGCAACTTCACTCTCTATCGGCAAAGTCACATCCCGCTCGTTCAACATCACCCTCACCAAAACGTCATCCTTTTTCTTCGACCGATAGAATACAATCTGTACATTGCCTGCCATCGGAATGATTTTATAATCGTTCCATACATACCGCAACGTGTCTAAATTAGTAACCTTCGCATCACACCCACTCAACCCCATCAAGGCTGTCAACGGCATCAGAGCGGTGTCATGTCCAAACCGCAGATTGACCTGCACATCACCTTTTTGTATGGCGGCGTCAGCCTCTTCTATGATTTTTTTCAACAGATCCGTCTCAAAAAAACGACTTTCATTCTTCGTCATCGGACAAGGGCCGTACGATCCATACCACCAGGCATTCTGAACTATCCAATTGCCTATCAACTCTTCGGGCAACCATACATCATCAAAATTCACATCTGTCGGGAAACTTGCCAAACTACATTTCAATGTGTAGAAATCACGCATAAAAGCAATCGTATCTACATTTTTCGCCACATACGCACTGTCTCTAAACAATTGTTTCACCATTCGCACCGGATGCACGTACTTTTTATGCAAATCTCCAAACGCGGCCTTCCACGTTGAATCTCTCTGTCGTCGCTCTATGTCTCGACTCGCATGTTTCGGAGATGCTAAATAACACATCAGTCGCTTGCTTGATTCATTACGAATCTCAACATGCGGATTCTCCTCTTTGATTTGCTGACAAAAGGCATCCATACTCATAATGCAACGTGTAGAAGTAGATGACTTAGCATCTACTACCGACCCTTTTTCAAATAGTTCAGGATAGTTTTCCATCATATTATGAGCAATAGACTTATGTTGAACTACTCCCATCGGGGTCAAATCACCAGCCCTGTCATAATATTCAAAATACATTTTTTTGAAACGATCTGACACCAACATACCCTGCGCCGTCAACGCCTTAGCAGAGTCTGCCTTCTGAAAGAGTCGATACATCTTCTCATAGTCATAAGAAGAATAATGGAAACGTGAGCCATGCCGACCATAATGGCTAATGTAAAACGGCTTATAACCCTTAGGCGGTTTTGCACACTCAACTCTCGGACTCTCATACGGCATATAATTACTTAACGTATAATTTAAATTCGTAAGTTTATCGTCTGCCGCCTGTGCAAAAACAGATATAAAAAACAGGGAAGCAACTATAAGCAAATCCCTTAACACAATATTATTCTTCATAAAATTAAATTTACAAATTATTATCAATTTCATCAGAAAATTCAGTCAGAAAATTCATCATAAAGAGGTATCGTTTTTCTGCCATCTTTTTCGCCGTTTGCGTATACATTAAATCATTCAACAACAACAGCTTATCATAGAAATGCGCTAAAGTTGAAGTTGAAGAAATTTGGTCAAACGCTCCTTTCTTCACCTTTTCTATATCCGAGTAGCCCTCATAGAATCGTCTACCTCTACTATTTCCGTATTCTATCGTTCTGATAATGCCAATTGCCCCCATCGCGTCTAAGCGGTCGGCATCACAAACGATCTGCGCATTAAATGTTTTCAACGTTCTACTCTCTTTGCAAGAAAATGAAATTGTTTGAATGATATCAGAAATTTCCGCTATCTCAACCGTTGTATAGCCAAGATTTTGCAACAAAACATAAATCTTCTCAAGTTGAGAATCTATGTTGCTAAACAGTTTATGATCTATGCAATCATGTAAACAAGCTGCTGCAACGATAATTTTCTCGTTTCCCTGTTCTTTCTCCAAAATTTTACGGGAATTAACGACTACCCTTTGTGCATGTTGTACGTCATGTCCAGAATGGTCTGTTCCTATCTCCTGGGCTACAAACTTTAAAAGCTCACAAATCGTCTTTTCTTCCATCGTCTTTCGTTTTACAACAAAAAAGCCCCGAAGTAAATGGTCTTCAGGGCTTTCTAATATCATCACACCTTATTATTTCACATAACGAAGGATAGTTTGCTCACGATCCGGACCAACTGAAACAATTTGAACAGGAACACCTAAGTAATCCTCTAAATAATCAAGGTAAGCATTGAACTCATCAGGGAACTCATCCTCACTCTTCATCTTGTTCATTTTCGTCTTCCATCCCTTGAACTCCTGATAAACAGGTTCTATCTGACCTTCCTTTATGTCAAAAGGGAACTCGTCTGTCTCTTCTCCATCAACTTTATATGCAATACAAGCCTTGATAGTGCCAAAGTCATCCAGAACATCGCTCTTCATCATAATCAACTTTGTCACACCATTAATCATCACCGCATATTTTAAGGCAACCAAGTCAATCCAACCACAACGGCGCTCTCTTCCTGTTACCGCGCCATATTCATGTCCTAAGTCACGAATGGTTTTTCCTGTCTCATCAAACAGCTCAGTTGGGAACGGACCCGAACCTACACGCGTACAATATGCTTTGAAGATACCATATACATCACCAATTCTACGAGGTGCGACACCCAAACCAGTGCATGCACCTGCACAGATAGTGTTTGAAGAGGTTACGAATGGATACGAACCGAAATCAACATCCAACATCGTACCCTGTGCACCCTCAGCCAATATGGCCTTGTCATCGTCCAAAAGTCCGTTCAAGACATACTCGCTATCAATGAATTGATATTGCTTCAATTTCTCAACACCTGCAAACCACTCCTTCTCAATAGGCTCCAAATCGTATTGATAATCATAGTGACTCAATATCTCTTTATGACGGGCAATTGCTTTCGCATACTTCTCATCAAATCCAGAAAGGAGATCTCCGACACGCAAACCATTACGACTCACCTTATCGGTGTATGTAGGTCCAATTCCTTTACCCGTCGTTCCAATCTTTCCCGCACCTTTGGCAGACTCGTACGCCGCGTCCAAAATACGATGAGTAGGCAATATCAAGTGAGCTTTTTTTGAAATAAACAGCCGCTTAGTCAAGTCATGGCCTGTCTTCTCTAATTCCTCGACCTCCTTTTTAAAGAGTGCCGGGTCAAGAACGACACCATTGCCGATGACGTTGATTTTACCTCCTTGGAAGATTCCTGAAGGGATTGAACGAAGAACATATTTCTGCCCTTCAAACTCCAAAGTATGACCTGCGTTAGGTCCACCCTGGAAACGAGTTACAACATCGTAATTCGGAGTAAGGACATCTACAACCTTTCCTTTACCCTCATCACCCCATTGCAATCCTAATAATACATCTACATTTGCCATATATTATTTTTTATTTGGGATAGGACTCTACTCAAATGCGCCCATACGAAGCATGCTGACCTCTTTCTCGGTCAAGAAACGCCATTGTCCACGTTTCAAATTCTTTTTTGTCAAACCAGCGAAGTAGACACGGTCCAAACGAATCACTCGATAACCGAAATGCTCGAATATACGGCGAACGATACGATTTCTTCCTGAATGAATCTCAATTCCGACCTTTCGGTTGTCCTCAGGGTCGTTGAACTGCAAATCATCCGCCTTGATTTCTCCATCTTCCAATTCTACGCCCGCAAGCATTTGATCAAAATGCTCTTGCTCCAAAGGCTTATCTAATGTTACTTGATAAATCTTTTTCTTGTTGTACTTAGGGTGGGTCAACTTAGCAGAAAGATCTCCGTCATTGGTGAGCAACAAGACACCTGTTGTGTTTCTGTCCAAACGACCTACTGGATAAATACGCTCGCGACATGCATTCTTAACCAAATCCATGACAGTTGTCTTTGCGTATGGGTCATCGCTTGTGGTTACACAATCTTTTGGTTTGTTGAGCAAAAGGTAGATTCTCTTATCTGGTGAGACAAGCTGGTCATGAATCATCACCTTATCTCCTCTCAAAATCTTTGCTCCCAATTCAGACACTACCTGCCCATTGACAGAGATAACCCCTGTCTGAATCAATTCGTCAGCCTCGCGACGAGAACAAATTCCAGCATTAGCCAAGAACTTGTTCAAACGAATCTCCTCGTTTGGATCTTCAACAATCGACTTGTACTCAATTGGACGAGTCAAATTACGATTCTGTCCACCCTTGTTTCCGTTAGGTCGTCCACCTTGTGGTTTGTTGTTACCACGGAAATTGTTCGGACGATTTCCGCCATTGTTGTAGCCACCGCGACCGCCATTGTTGCCATAGCCGCCACGATTTCCGCCATTGTTGTAGCCACCATTATTACCGTAACCGCCACGATTTCCGCCATTATTGTAGCCACCGCCACGGTTGTTTCCGTAACCATTGCCACCATTGTTGTAGCCGCCGCGATTATATGACTGAGGTTTGTCTTGCATATCAGACCTACCTCCGTCTTCATCGAAATTCACTTCAAACTTATAGGCGTTGTTGAAATTACCTCCGAAGTTTCTATTGTTGTTGTAACCATCGTTGCCACCATTGCCATAGTTGTTGTAGCCACGATTGCCACCATTATTGTAGCCACCGCGATTGTTGCCATAACCGCCACGGTTTCCGCCATTGTTGTAGCCTCCCCCATTATTGCTGTAGTTGTTGCGAGGGCGGTAGCCTCCACGACTCGAATATTCGCTCTCCTGCGGAGTATAGCCCGTTGACTCACCCACACGCTTACGAGGGCGACGAGGAACATCACCATCTCCCCCTCTCAACTTATTATCTGAAGAGAAATTAGGATTATAACTTTTTCTATTAGATTGTGAATCTGCATTTTCCTTCGCATTGTAGTTCCTCACGGAATCATCCTGCCAATCTTCGTCAAAAGGTTTCATACTTTCAAAACAAATTAGTTTATAATTTTCTTTTTTCTGAGAACAAGCAGGCTTCTTCAGCCGACTTTCTTCTATTCTATAACTCTAAGCTTTATTGTTCGATGCCGCATCTAAATTTTTAATCTGCGCAAGCAGATTATCACGCACACCTTTCAATTTAACTATTTTATCCTCATAATCTTTCACCAGCGAATCTGCTTTCTTTGACGAAGCAAAGAAACTAATGTTATTCTCGTATGTTGCAATCTCAGAATTGAGAGCTTCGTATCTCTTCATCAGTTTTCTTCTCTCGTCAAACAAAACCTTCTGCTGCTCTTTCGGAGAAAGTGACTTTGCACTCTCTTTCACAGCCTCTACACGACGTGAAGCCTTATCTAAATTCAATTTGTCAAACTGCTTGTCGATAGCTTCCTTATATTTCTTGTAGATTTTATCTTTCTCCTTAAACGGAACATGTCCTACTGCATTCCATTCTGCGATAAGTGCCTTTAAGTCTGCGTACGACTGTTCTGAACCATCGCTCAAAGACTTTATCTTCTCAACAATCTCCTTCTTCTTATTGAGATTTTCTTCTTGTTCCTTTCGAGCGCCACTCAACTCTTCATTTTTACGATTGAAGAACGTGTCACACGCCTCCACGAAACGTTTCCAGACAAGTTCAGATTGTTTCTTAGGAACAGCGCCAATGGTCTTCCACTCTTTTTGTAATTGAACCAGCTCGTCCGATGTTTTCTTCCAATCCGTACTATCTTTCAAAGACTCTGCTTTCTCACAAAGAGCTATTTTCTTGTTCAAGTTGACAACCAACTGTTCCTTCGTGTTCTTGAAGAAGACATTTTTAGCCTTGAAAAAGTTATCACATGACGTGCGGAAACGCTCAAAAATCGTCGTATTGTCTTTTTTAGGAGCAAATCCGATTTGTTTCCACTCCTCCTGCAGCTTCAGAATCTTCTCAGTCTGTTCTTGCCACTCTTTGTAAGTTGAGAAAGTTGTCAAATCAACAGACTCTAATTGTTCACACAAAGCGGTTTTCTTTCTGAGATTCTCCACCTCGGAAGCACGAAGCTGGTCGAAATAATCGTGATGTTTCTTGTTTACAACAGTAGAAGCATCCTTGAAGCGAGTCCATATCTCCTCTCTCTTTTCACGAGCCACAGGCCCTATCTCTCTCCATTCATCGTGCAGTTCCTGCAACCTACGAAATGCGGCAACAACATCTTTGAGTTCCGCCAACTTTTCGGCTTGCTCGCAGAGAGAGACTTTCAACTCTAAGTTCTTACGAAAATCATAATCACGTAATTCATTGTTTATCTTTACGTTATCGTAGAAACTCTCGTTGTACAACTGATATGTCTTGAATATACTATTCACTTCAGAAGCAGGCACTAAACCAACTTCTTTCCACTCTTGTTGTAATTTCTTAAACTTTTGTGTTTTTGCGGAGAAATCCTCCTCAGAGTCGATGATGCTCTTCATCTCCTCTAAAATTCTCTTCTTTTCGGCGAGATTCTGCAATTTTTCAGCATCGTTACGCTGAATCTCAGCGGTTCGCTTCTCCTTGAAACGATTCATCAACTCTCGAAGTTCCTCTTCTAAAGGATTAGCAGAGACAACAAAATCCTCTCTTTTGCCGCCCTCTTCCAAGAACTTCTTCAACGCCTCGTCAGTTTTGGCTTTTACATTTTTATAAAAAGCATGTTTAATAGCGTCCATACGCCCTTTGATAGAAGCATACGAATCAGGAACATTCTTCATCAATTCCTTTGCAGCCTCAACCAACTGACCTTCTGTATATTCACTGTAATTAATGGTCGGCTCTTCGCACTCTTCTTGAGACGCCTCAGAGGTCGGTAAAACTTCACAATTTTGTTCTTCCTTTGTGCTATCCAAAGCAGGCGATTGAACACTTTCGTTCTCACTAACCTCTCTCATATCCTGAGGGTTCAACTGTTCTTGCATACTTGTTTTTTATCAAAACGACATTTATATTTCCACATCATTGCTTCTCTATGTCATACCCGACATACAGCAACGTGGCAAATTTAACGAAATTCATTTACAAACAAGTTTTATTTGACAAAATTTTGTGGAATTTTTCCTCCATATTTTATTTTGTTACCGACAAAAGATAGAACTCTTTTCTTTTTCACACTCATATCACATGAAGAATTTATTATTTTTACCAATAATTCTACCTTTGTTACGTTATGTTCTAATATAATGGATCATATTCATTTCACTATCATACATTTATGGAAATAGCACTCTACATTATTAGCGGTATTTGCGTGTTGATTGGACTTGCAGGTTGTATAGTCCCCGTATTGCCAGGCATTCCCATTTCGTTTGTGGGATTAGTATTGCTTCACTTCACAGACAAAGTTGAATTTTCTCATACAGAATTGGGGGTGTTTTTGGCTCTTACCATCGTTACACAAATAGCGAGTTATTATTTTCCTATTTGGTTCACGAAGAAATTCGGGGGGACGAAATGGGGTGTTCGGGGTAGCACTATCGGTTTGTTCATCGGTCTGTTTGGCGGTCCCATTGGCATCATTTTAGGTCCGATGATTGGCGCTTTCGTTGGCGAATTACTTTTTAACAAAGACGTAAAGATAGCACTCAAATCAGGCGTGGGTTCGTTTATTGGTTTTATCTGCAACACGGGACTTTCGCTCATCGTCGCAGGCTATTTTATATGGAAATGGGTTGTTGAAATGTTTTTCAAATAATCATTGGAACATATAAAAGAAGCGCACCAATGTTCTCTTTTTCATTGGTGCGCTTTTTATATGCGACATTCCTTGTTTTTCTTCTATAATAATTAGTTGCGTATTACTCAACAACTTTCACAAACAAGATTTTAACATCCTCTTTGGGGCGATCACCCTTGGATGTCTCAACTGCGGCGATTTTATCAATCACCTCCAAGCCCTCTATAACTTCACCAAAGACAGTATAGTCGTTGTCCAAGAAAGGGGTTCCTCCGATGGTTTGATAGTCTTTCTTCATTTGCTCAGACATTTTAAAATCATCTTCACGACTCTCAAACTCTTTTTCCATTTGAGCGACAATTTCAGTCTGCAGTTTCTGCAAACCTTCAGCATCACGAGCCATACGGAGTTTCTTCACCTCATCGCCTCTCTCCCGAACGATTTCATAGAAGCGAGCCTCTTTCGCCTTACCTAACAAGCCCATTTCAATAGATTTGAGTTCCGCATCTTTCATCACCTTTCCCTGCACGATGTAGAATTGGCAACCAGAAGATGCCTTAGTCGGATTTACCTGATCACCTTGTCGAGCAGCGGCCAACGCACCTTTCTTATGATAGAACTTAGGATAAACGAACTCGGCAGGAACAGTATACCCGACGCCACCTGCGCCTAACATCTTATCCGACTTAGCGTTCTTCGATTCTGGATCGCCACCTTGAATCATGAAATCCTTAATCACACGGTGAAACAACAAATCACTATAGAATCCTTGTTCAACCAACTTTAGGAAATTAGCCTGATGTTGAGGTGTCTCACCATACAGTTTAATTTTCATTTTACCGAGACTCGTATTCATCTCAACAACTACGTCCTTAGGAGTCTTTACTCCCTCTGCACAACATGCCATACACGTAAAAACTAACAAAATAACACTTATTACTTTTTTTCTCATTTCAACACATTATAATATATATACAACTATGAAGAGAATAGACATTCACTTCTATCCCTTCTTGAGGGTCGTAAAAGTACAAGAAGTTTTCCACAATCACTAAAAAAAAGCCACAATGTTTTTTTTTAAGTTTTTTTCTTTTAAATTTGCACCGCCATTTGCATAGGTTACCAACAAATTAATGTGTAAATTAAAAACTTATAAAAAATGAATAAGGAAATTCAACCAGAGAATTACCGTCCAGTTGTGTTCAAAGACTTGTCTAACGGTGACATATTTATTACTCGCTCAACAGTAGCCACAAAGGACACTATCGAGATTGATGGTGAGACTTTACCGCTAGTAAAACTTGAAATTTCATCGTCTTCACACCCTTTCTTCACTGGAAAGTCTAAGATGGTCGACACCGCAGGTCGTGTAGACAAGTTCATGAGCCGTTACGGAAACAGAAAGAAATAAAAACACACTCGTTTTTCTTTCAAAAAAATCCGCAAAGTCTGTTTCGGACGAATAGCGAAGTCAGAGAAAAGGAGACTTTTATAGAAAAACATATAAGGATGTCTACTTAATGGTAGACGTCCTTTTTTTAAATCAATAATTTTATAGAATATAATGAAGGTTGCAATTTTCGGGAACAAGCGAAGAATCGAAGTAGCGGAATACACCCGCAAGGTAGTCGATTTATTATTAGATCGTAATGCTGAAATCCTCTTAGAACCCGCGTTTTGCCGATTTCTGGTAGAAAAAGGCTTCGACCTTTCGTTTAAACATACAATCATAGAAGACAACGAATTTGATGCCGACTTAGCGATCAGTATCGGAGGAGATGGAACATTCATCCGCACCGCCGCGAAAATCGGTCGTAAAGACACCCCTATTATGGGCATCAACGCAGGTCGTTTAGGTTTCTTAGCCGATGTGCCAGGCAATGACATCGAAAATTGTCTCTCGAATGTCTTGGAAGGTCGTTTCAGGACAGAAGAACACGCTTGGCTACGGCTCTACACAGAGGATCGGGACTACACAGACTTCAACTACGCCATGAACGAAATCGCCATTCTAAAACGAGATTGTTCTTCTATGATCACCATCCACGCCTGGGCGAATGGCACATTCATCAACTCTTATCAGGCAGATGGGTTGCTGATCGCCACAGCAACTGGCTCCACAGCCTACTCTATGAGCGTCGGTGGACCCATTCTCGTGCCACAAGCCTCCAATTTCATCATTACACCCGTCGCACCTCACAGTCTGAACGTGCGACCCATCATCATCCCTGACGATTGGGAAATAAATCTTCGTGTAGAAAGTAGAAACAAACAATATCTTATCGCTTTAGACGGACGAAACAACGTGTTCAACGAACAAATTCCTCTTAAAATCAAGAAAGCAAATTTCACCACAAAGATTCTCAGACAGCAAGACCATGACTTTTTCAACAATCTCAGAGAAAAACTCATGTGGGGAACAGGAACTCGGAAATAAACAAAGTCGCCTACGTCTTATCATTTTGAGATACGCATTATTTTAAAATTCATCTCTAATTCATAAGGATCACAATGGATAAAAAATCGCTACGAATTGTATACATGGGGACTCCCGAATTTGCGGTAGCACCTCTTAAGAGATTAGTTGAAAACGGCTACAATGTCGTAGGATGTATTACGATGCCAGACAAAGCGGTGGGGCGAGGACACAAGATTCAGTCTTCTCCTGTGAAGGATTTCGCCGTGGCTCATAACATACCATTGCTGCAACCTGAAAAATTGAAGAATGAGGAATTTCTTGAATCACTCAAGGCTTGGCAAGCAGATTTACAGATTGTAGTTGCTTTCCGTATGTTGCCGAAAGTGGTTTGGGACATGCCTAAATTTGGCACATTCAACCTACACGCAGCCCTTCTCCCCCAATACCGCGGTGCTGCTCCGCTCAACTGGGCAGTCATCAATGGAGAGAAAGAGACTGGTGTAACCACCTTCTTCTTAACTGAAGAAATCGACACTGGGAAGATTGCATTGCAAGAGAAGATCACGATTGCAGACAGCGACAACGTTGGCACAGTACACGACAAGTTGATGTTGATCGGTGCTGATTTGGTGTTGAAAACCGTCGACCTCCTTATTGAAGGGAAATTAGAGACGAGGGAGCAAAAGGAGTTCTATACCGATGAAGCAGAACTCAAATCCGCTCCAAAAATATTCAAAGAGACTTGCAAAATAGACTGGAGTAAGACCCCAATCGCCATTCACAACCTTGTCAGAGGCTTATCGCCCTACCCAGCTGCATGGAGCATTATGACAGATGGCAACGGAACAGAGTACAACGTCAAAATATTTGACACTCAAGCAATTAACGACACACACACCTTGCCATTCGGAACAATCAGGGCAGACAAAAAGGCACTCGATGTAGCCGTAGAATCTGGATTCATCCGTATCCTTTCCCTACAAATGCCTGGCAAGAAAAGAATCACAGCAGAAGAATTTTTAAGAGGATTTAAGAACATAGAACAATTTAAATTTTCTTAAAATTTTGATTTTTTCATATTTCATAGTTTTGCGACTACAAGAAAAAAGTTACATTTGCCATTGTCTTATAGCATGAAGCCTATAAGATACTGAACATTGAAAAAAAAAATAGTACTAACCAAAAACATTTGCCTATCGAAACATTCCTACTTAATTAAAAAATTAAGAAATATGGAATTGCAAAATAGAACCGACGAGGAGTTGGTACGTATGTATGCGATGAACGACAACGCAGCATTCGATGAGTTACTCAAAAGGTACAAGAGCAAAGTTTTTAGTTATATCTATGCCTCTACCAAAGATACTGACGTGGCAAACGATATTTTCCAAGATACGTTTGTCAAGGCAATCACAACAATCAAACAAGGCGGATATACAGAGAAAGGCAAGTTTGGTCCGTGGATTCTCAGAATTGCACATAATCTTGTCATTGATTCCTTCAGGAAGGCGAAGAATGACAATACGGTGTCAAACGATGACTACGAGATTGACTTGCTCAATGACATTAAGCTATGCGATGATGGTTTAGAAGAGTATTGGCAGAAGGAAAACATGATCAACAATGTGATTGATCTAATTGACCAACTACCCGAAAACCAACAAACCATCGTAAAAATGAGATTCTTCAAAGAGATGAGTTTCAAGGACATTGCTGCCTCTGAGAACATCAGTATCAACACAGCACTTGGAAGAATCCGCTATGCGTTGATTAATCTCAAAAAGTTGGCTGCAGAGAATAAAGTAGGCGTGGACTATTAAAAGTTATTGCTGTCCGCTAAAACTTTTTGAACCCGCAAAAGATAGGGCTGGATTCCT
>CAVEVQ010000037.1:0-18740 GCA_963619325.1 Bacteroidaceae bacterium
CTCCAGAAAGGAGGTGTTCCAGCCGCACCTTCCGGTACGGCTACCTTGTTACGACTTAGCCCCAATCACCAGTTTCGCCCTAGGCCGCTCCTTTCGGTCACGGACTTCAGGCGCCCCCGGCTTTCATGGCTTGACGGGCGGTGTGTACAAGGCCCGGGAACGTATTCACCGCGCCATGGCTGATGCGCGATTACTAGCGAATCCAGCTTCGTGGGGTCGGGTTGCAGACCCCAGTCCGAACTAGGGCGCGCTTTGGGGATTGGCTCACCCTCGCGGGCTCGCGGCCTTCTGTGCGCGCCATTGTAACACGTGTGTCGCCCCGGACGTAAGGGCCGTGCTGATTTGACGTCATCCCCACCCTCCTCGCACCTTGCGGCGGCAGTCCCCATAGAGTGCCCGGCTTCACCCGGTGGCAACTATGGGCGGGGGTTGCGCTCGTTATGGCACTTGAGCCAACACCTCACGGCACGAGCTGACGACAACCATGCAGCACCTAGTTTCGCCCCCTTGCGGGCGGGCCTGTCTCCAGGCCCTCGGCTGACTTTCAAGCCCGGGTAAGGTTCCTCGCGTATCATCGAATTAAACCACATGTTCCTCCGCTTGTGCGGGCCCCCGTCAATTCCTTTGAGTTTCACCGTTGCCGGCGTACTCCCCAGGTGGAGCGCTTAACGCTTTCGCTAAGCCCCGCACTCTATCGAGCGCAGGGCGGGCGCTCATCGTTTACTGCATGGACTACCAGGGTATCTAATCCTGTTCGATCCCCATGCCTTCGTGCCTCAGCGTCAGTACGCCCCTGGGCTGCTGCCTTCGCAATCGGAGTTCTGCGGGGTATCTAAGCATTTCACCGCTACACCCCGCGTTCCGCAGCCCTCGCCGCGACTCAAGGCCGCCAGTTCGCCCGGCAGTGCCAGGGTTGAGCCCTGGCCTTTCACCGGACGCTTAACGGCCCGCCTGCGCACCCTTTAAACCCAATGAATCCGGATAACGCTCGGATCCTCCGTATTACCGCGGCTGCTGGCACGGAGTTAGCCGATCCTTATTCGCGGGGTACCTTCACCCGGCGACACGTCGCCGGCGTTATCCCCCCGCAAAAGCGGTCTGCGACCCGTAGGGCCTTCATCCCGCACGCGACTTGGCTGGTTCAGGCTTCCGCCCATTGACCAATATTCCTCACTGCTGCCTCCCGTAGGAGTTTGGTCCGTGTCTCAGTACCAATGTGGGGGGCCTTCCTCTCAGAACCCCTACCCATCGACGGAACGGTGGGCCGTTACCCCGCCGTCTTCCTAATGGGACGCGTGCCCATCCCCGGTCCTCGCGTTTCGCCGCCGTGGGATGCCCCACAACGGCCGAATCCGGTATTAATCCCCCTTTCGGGGGGCTGTCCCGGTACCGGGGGCAGGTTGCACACGCGTTACTCACCCGTGCGCCGGTCGCCATCTGGGTATTGCTACCCAATGCTGCCCCTCGACTTGCATGTGTTAGGCCTGTCGCTAGCGTTCATCCTGAGCCAGGATCAAACTCTCCGTTGTATGAATTGTTTTTCCTTTTCTTTTTTCCTTAGGCCCGGTGCTACTGCTCGCTAAAATTGACGGTCCATTGTGACTCCCGGGTTTCCCCAGGAAATCTCCTTTCCCTTGTTTCCTGCTGAATCAATCAATTTCCTTCAAAAATCTCTTCTTGCTGTCGGTCTCTCGGCTCCCCGCTCGACCGCTTCCCTTTCCGAAAGCGAGTGCAAAGATAGAGGCTTTTTTCTTACGAACCAAATGATTTGGCGGAAATTTTGCAATAAATTTTAACGAGTCGCAAAACCACTTGTCAATCAATGGCTTAGGCAACCATTTTGACGTTTATCCTGTTCCTATGAGACCAAAGAATTAAGAGGAAGAGAAAGTTTAAGAGTCATTAACCTCATATTTATCCTCCGTATTTGTCCCTTATTTATAGATTCAGAAACAACCCACATTTTATATTTTGATATTAGTTTCAAGCACAGTGGGGTTTTATCTTATATTCAATCGGTTTAACGCTCGACGATATTTCTGAGCATTCTCTTGGTGGGCAGCGTAAGTTGAAGCAAAATTATGATAGCCTGAGAAATCTTCCTTTGCGCACATATACAAAAAATTGTGATGCGAATAGTGGAGAACAGCATCGATGCCATCGGCAGAGGGGGTACGAATAGGGCCAGGGGGCAAACCTGCGTATTTATAAGTATTATAAGGCGAATCGCACTGTAAATGACCACCATAAATGCGTTTCAGAGAAAAATCCTGCAAAGCGAATTTGATGGTTGGGTCGGCTTGCAATGCCATCCCGATACGCAAGCGGTTGAGATAAAGCCCCGCCACCATTGGCTTCTCGTCTTTCTTTAAAGTCTCTTCCTCAACGATAGAAGCCAAGATGCTGACCTCTGTTTGCGTCAGCTGGCAGTCTGCCAGGCGAGACAATCTGTCGTCCGTCCAAAACTTATCATACTCTTTCTTCATCCGTTCAATAAGGTCAGACGGGGAGATGTTCCAATAAACCTCGTATGTGTTAGGAAGGAAAATAGAGATAATTGTTTCAGAAGTCAAACCATATTTTTCCAAAGTCTCTGGACTATCCAGCACCACCAAGAACTCGTCTGCCGACATTTGAAGTTTCTCTGTGATTTTTTCAGCCAATATCTCCTTCGTTCGCACAGCGTTAAAAGAGATACGGACAGGCGTTTGGCGCCCATAAATGATTTTACGGACAATATCAAGGTTCGACTCCCCTAGTTTCAGCTCATAACGACCCGATTTCTTCTTTTCTTGTAGACGAAACACAGACGCCACCATCTTTAGTGTCGACATATTTTTGACACCGTTTACATCCTCTATCTTTCTCAAAATATCAGATTGGCCGTCCTCAGTATCCACAAGAACAAACATTTTTCTGCCAGTATCTTTTACATTAGATTTCAAAAGGACACAATAGCCACCAATAACACAGGCTACCATAACAGTAAGCAGTATTACGATTAATCCTATTTTATTTTTCATATAACGACAGTCGGTGAAAAAACACGACGCACAAAAGTAGCACTAAATTTTCCTCATTTCAATTTGGATATTACAAAAAAACGTTTTACATTTGCACTCGCAAAACCGAGGTATCGGGGTTTGGTGAGATGGGTGAGTGGCTGAAACCACCAGTTTGCTAAACTGACGAACGGGTAACCGTTCCGGGGGTTCGAATCCCCCTCTCACCGCAGTAGGCGATTGAAATGTGAATTTCAGTCGCTTTTTTTTATCTCTATTTGAGGTAAATATTCAAATCTACTTAATCATCCAGTATGGGGAAAAATTAATTGTGCGAAAGTTTTGGGAAGATTATAAGCAAGTCATTTATATCACACTCATAAAGTAAAGAAGAGCAGAACCTATTGATTCTGCTCTTCTTCTATGATGAACTATCAAAGTTTCACTCTCTACACATCTTTAGAGATGACATCTTTATTGTCTTCCTATCGCAAGCCATCTGCTTTATCAATTAGCGTACTATCATAAACCGCGGTGTAGATAACATCACAAATCGCTTTTGAGACCTCTTTATCCCAACCCTTGAAAGTATATTGATACTCGTCGCTATCATTCCGTGTAGGTGTAGCAGGTTCGATAGGCATCTTTCCATATTCTACTGGGAAATCGTAAATCACAGTTCCATCATAATTTACGAATTTTACTATAACGGACAGATCTTGAACAGGACGAACGGAGAAGCCATGGAACGCAGGTCTAGTTTCAACACCAACAGAAGAAGAAGAGAACTTAAAATTGTAAGAAGCATCCCCAGTAGAAGTCGTAGACCAATACATACCGAGGACATTAACGTTAGAAATTGTTTCACCATAGCGATGACCACCGCAAGGGAGAGCAACAACCCCAAGCTCCTCTAATTTTCCAAATTGCGCTTCAGAATAAACATTGTTTTCGAAACTGTTTTCTTGCAACGAAACAACGTCATTTTCAATAGATTTATCTTCTGGGAAATAGACAGGGATAGTATCAATCGCCACATAATCTTCAGGGAAAATCATAAAACACAAGACCCCATTATCACCAATTTCACCCATCGTCCAACGATCATTCTCTATAATGTACTTCCACTCATCGCCTGTCAGCGTACGGCAGGAATTTGCTCCAACTCCCGTAGTTACAATATCATTATAGAAAGCCCAGTCTGAATTTATATAGTCATATTTCAGACTATTATTCTGATAAGAGTCACTCGATATTTCAGTAGCCCAAGGTTGGTAAGATGTAAAATTGGAATTCCATCCACTCGTTCCAAAACCGAACAAGTCGATCCAACCATCATACTTTTCGGAAATCTCCTTATTGTCCATACCGACGATGTCATATTGATTATCGGCGAGACGCCATGTTTTACTCTTCGCATTATATTGCAAGTTTCCTTGAGAGAAATAGACATACCTTCCATCTGAAACCCTAACAGTAGCTCGTTTCAACAATCCGTTCTCTCTCACTATAAGCGTACTATCATAGAGGGCAGTATAGACGATATCTTCTTTCGCCTCCGTTATTTCTTTATCCCAGCCTTTGAAGTAATAACGATACTTGCCATCTTCGCGAGAAACAGATGGAGCAACAGGCAAATCACCCGCATTGTAAACGGAATCAAGAAGTACAGAACCATCATAATCAAGGAATCTCACTTCATAATTTAGATGTTTCACGAGACGCACAGCATATCCATAGTCCTTATAAGCCACGGTTTGAGGTGTAAAACTCGTATAGCTAAAAGATATTTTACATGCTTTTCCTCCTTCAGATGAAGTAGACGACCAATAATTACCCACATTGCCACTTCCTGATTTTTTTACCATACGACGACCACTGCAAGGCAAAGCTACGACACCCTCTCTTTCCAATTTTGCAAACTCTACATCCGTGTACACATTAGATGAGTAGTCGGCTTCATCCCAATCATCATTCAAGTCGCTTAAGACACTCATATTGATATTCGCAGGAGTTTGGAAATCATCTGGAAGCAACATAAAACAAAGTACGCTATCTTCGCCCACCATTCCCATTGTCCACTTGTAATGAGATAGCAAATAAGACCACTCATCGGCAGTAAGCGTATTCCACATAGTAGGTTGATTTCCTCCATTAGAGATAGCGTTAAAAACGCCCCAGTCTGCATTCGCGTATGAATCTGTCAAGCTGGTTTTTTCCTCACCGCCAACATTATAATCAGAATGAGTGTCGGAGGTAGCCCAAGGTTGATATTCCTTCGCGCCACTGTTCCAACCACTTGTACCCCATGCAAACAAATCAATCCAACCATGATATGTTTCGGAAATACTGTCATTTGCGCTTCCTACATAGTCGTATTGGTTTTCTGCAAAACGCCATGTACCCGCAGCAGAACCATCCGCCGTAACATGCGTTCCCTCAACGGCATTAAACTGTAAATTACCTTGAGAAAAACAGATTTTTTTCTTATCCGTCACGTTGAAAGTTGCGGCAATCAAAGCGCCATCTTTCACCACGTCATATTTCAACGTATCACGTTGAAAACAGAGACTATCAAAAGCATCTACTCTGCTTTGCCACTTTTCATCTTCACTTCTTAGCGAGACGTTCATACTTTGTACTATAGAAGTGTTATCCTCTTCCTCTTGAAAATCGATGGAAAGAACCTTCTCCACAGCAGTCTGCCAAAAGAGTTCGCCTCCTTTGAGGACACGCATTCGCATCTCCGTTTTAACCGCAGCAAAAAGCACAGCGAAGCAAGATACAAAACCAAATAGAAAAGTAAAAAATTTCTTCATATTGAACATATTATATTATTTGTCCATGTATTGGCTACCAAAAATCCGCATTATTTGCGAAAATATAGTTTTCAAGAGAAAACTCCACCTGCAGCATTTCATTACAAATGGAGTTCTTTTTTTTTTTAGTTTTCTTTCTCAAACTCAGCCAAACGCTCATCTAAGTCGTCGTACTGATTGTCTTGAATGAAAGAGGTGCAGACACGCAAGCCTTGTTGTAAACTTCCCGTTGTATCAAGACTGATGGCACTGATTCCGTAGAACAGAAGTTTGTACATCAAATCGCCACCTTTCATATCTTTGTAGCCAACGGTGAAATAGAATCCGTCGCCGATAGTTTGGTCGATGTCTTTGTCGTATACAATGTGGAATCCATGATTCTCAAAGATTGCCTTCATCTTCTTTGCACGATCACCATATTTACGAACCGTCTCCAAGAAATTGTACTCGCCATCGCAAGCTGCCTTAAACATTGCCGCCAAAGCATACTGTGCAGAATGAGACGTTCCAGAAGAGAGCACATACAAAATACGATTCACGAAGACTGTACCGAACTCGCCTATGCCATAACGGTCTTTCAATCCTTGATAAGCACGATGGAACAATTTATCAGAAATCGCTACCACCCCAATACGTTGACCAGCATAACTAAACGCCTTAGAGCCAGAAATCAACAAAATGTAATTATCTGTATATTTAGCGACTGTTGGTTGGAACGGAGCTTGGAACGGCTTGCTCAAATCGTGACGAAAATCCATTGCAAAGTAAGCCAAATCTTCCATCACAATGACATCGTATTTAGTTGCCAAAGCGCCAATACCCTTCAACTCCTCATCGGTCAAACAGAACCATGACGGGTTGTTAGGATTAGAATAGACGATATTGCAAACATTCCCTTTTTTCAAGTAGCTTTCCACTTTATCAATCAAGGACTTTCCACGAAACTCATACATATCGAACGACTCCCACTTCAGACCTTGCACGAGCAGCTGAGTCTTCTGCACTGGAAATCCCGGGTCAATAAAGAGGACAGTGTCTTTCTTTGGATCAGACTGACCTGAGACCAAAAAAGAAGCGTAAGTACCCTGCATAGAACCAGAGACAGGCACGCATCCCTCAGGATCAACATCCACGTCAATAAAAGCCTTCACAAAGCGAGAAGCTTGTTTTTTCAAATCAGGATGGCCATCCAACATTGGATATTTTGAAGCGACCCCCATCTGAAGAGCTTCGATCTCGGCTTTCGTACCGACAGCGTCTGGTGCGAATCCAGGGACACCCATCTCCATACGAACATATTTTTCGCCTGTTTGAGCCTCTACTTTATTAGCAATCATGCAAATCTCTCTAATTGTCGCCTTACTGAAATTTGGCAAATGCATGCCGTCAATCACCGACTGAACAACTTTTTTATCTATCATATCATTAAGTTTAATTTTTCCCAAAGATGGACAAAGACATCTATTTTATTTTACAACCATGAAACATTTTCTGAAAGAGCAATGCATCCTCCCAATCCTCATTTCGAAACCAGTCGTGCAGCGTCGCGCCCAGCTGAAAACCGGCAGCGTAGAACAACCTTTGCGAAGGTTCATTTCTCCTACTCACATAGCAATACAGCTGATGAAGGTTCAAAAAACGAAAGGCGTATACCTCTATAAGAGCTAACGCCTCTGTAGCATATCCTTTTCTACGAAAGTCTTTATCTATCAAAATTCCCAATTCGGCACGTCCGTGTCGTGGCTCGAATTCAAACAAATCCACACACCCGATCGTCAGACCATCACTTTTCCTTGAAATCATCAAGCGCAACTGTCGCAATGCGTAAATATCACCTGCTGTTTCAATGTAAGTCTTCAGTTGGTACTTAGAGTAAGGTGCTATCGCACTACTGTCCTGCCACAAAGTAGCGTCGTTTTCCCACTGATACAACAGGTCTGCATCTTCAGGTTCGACCGCACGCAACACCACCCTATCTCCCTCTAAGGTCATCTTTATCGTAATCTGTCGTAAGAACGCACCAACGCCTCATCTTTTCCTATTGCGCGGATAGCGAGATAAGTCAAGACGATATTAACCAAGGGGAATGTCAAAGCGACGCCATAAGACAGACTCGTCATCTCCATGCCCTCTGTTTCAAAACCACCTCTTGTAGTCCACGCAAAGAGAGCAAACATAGCATACACACCCAAATTAAGGATGCAGTTGAAAATGTTGAAACGGATTTGGAAAACACGATTCCGGTAGAGTCCTATTCCAACTACATTCACCACCAAAATCAAGACAAGAAGTAGTGCTAATGGGATAGAATAGAAATCGAACGCTGTCGACGTGACAGAGGAGTCAGGTGCGAGAACGATATGTTTCAAACCCACACCCGTATAGATATATTCCACACCGCCTCCCACAAAATGGCTTAATGGGAGAAAGAACATCAACAGTGTCAACACAAAAGTTACCGCCAAGTAGACGGTCTGGATACGTTGCCACATAAATCTTAATCTAAAAGGATTATTATTTTTTAACCGCAGCGGCCTCACCAGCAGCCAAAGCCTTCAAGTTCAATGCGACCACCTCTTCGCCTTTTCTTCCAAATATAGAGCGAATACCCTCTTCAACCACGGAAGATGGGATGCCCAAAAAAGGAAGAGAAGCCCCTAACATAACAATGTTAGACACACGAGGAGAGCCAACTTCCTTAGCGATAGAATCGACATCAATAATCACATGGTTCTTCACTTTCTTCACCTCATCCAACACATCGTCGACATTTGGATAGTCAGGAATGTTAACAAGCGGAGTCTGGTTCGTTACGACACAGCCATCAGCGTGCAAGTATGGCAGATAGCGCAAAGCCTCCATAGGTTCGAGAGATATGATCAAATCTGCAGAACCCAAACCGATAAGGTCGGACGCGATGGGTTGGTCGGAAATGCGAAGGTTAGACTGCACGTCTCCGCCACGTTGGCTCATTCCGTGCGTCTCTGCCTGTTTCATATATAAATTCTCCTTGATTGCGGCCTCTCCGATTACTGCTGCGATAGACAAAATTCCTTGTCCACCCACACCCGACAAAATTATATCCGTCTTCATGCTTTTCCTTTCTATATTCTAAATTCAATTTTATATTCAATAAAAAATCCGTGGTCTACACAGTAAACCACGGTTGCAAATTTAATACATTTTTTTCAATTCACTCAGACAAATCCACTTCGCAGAGACAGCCGACCCATATTTACTTGGACAGATACTCGTCCATAGATTTTGCGGCGGCACGACCATCCCCCATAGCTAAAATCACTGTCGCACCACCTCTGACGATGTCACCGCCTGCAAAGATTGTCGGAATAGACGATTGCATCGACTCGTTTACTTCAATTGTCCCTTTTTTGCTGACACTCAATCCTGAAACCGAGTTTGGAACCAATGGATTGGGAGAAACACCAATACTTACGATGACCTGATCTACAGGAATCTCCTCTATGGCGCCCTCAACAGGAACAGGAGAACGACGACCCGAAACATCCGGCTCACCCAACTCCATTTTCTGCAAGCGCATCAAATTGACTCTGCCCTTCTCATCGCCCAAATATTCAATCGGATTATGCAAAGTCAGAAACTCGACACCCTCCTCCTTCGCATGTTTCACTTCTTCCAAACGAGCAGGCATCTCCTCTTCAGAACGTCGGTAAACAATCATTGCACGCTCAGCTCCCATACGCAGAGCAGTTCGCACAGAGTCCATTGCGGTGTTTCCTCCGCCGATAACAGCCACATTTTTACCCTTATAGATAGGGGTATCACTCTCAGGATTTGATGCATCCATCAAATTAACACGGGTCAAGTATTCATTAGAAGAGAGAACACCTATCAGATTTTCACCCTTTATATGCATAAAGCGAGGAAGACCTGCTCCACTTGCCACAAAAACGCCTTGAAAACCCTCCTCTTTTAAATCCTCGACAGACAAAGTCTTGCCGACGATGCAGTCCTTTACGAACTTCACCCCCATCTTTGAGAGATTGTCGATCTCAACATCAACTATTTTATTGGGCAAGCGAAACTCAGGGATACCATATTTCAGCACTCCTCCAATCTCGTGCAACGCCTCAAAGACAGTCACCTCATAGCCCCTCTTGGCCATATCGCCTGCGAATGACAGACCAGCAGGACCAGAACCGACCACTGCAACTTTCTTCCCATTCTTCTGTGGAATTTCCGGGATAGATATATTACCGCTTTCACGCTCATAATCAGCCGCGAAGCGTTCCAGATAACCGATGGCAACAGGTTCTTTTTTCATTTTTATCTTGTAGAAACACTGAGACTCACACTGTTTTTCCTGTGGACAAACACGACCACACACAGCAGGAAGCGCGCTCGTCTCTTTCAAAACCTTTGCTGCCTCAAGGAAATCACCTCTTTCTATGTTCTTGATGAAACCGGGAATATTGATAGAGACGGGGCAACCTGTCATACAAGTAGGATTTGGACAATCCAAACAACGCTTCGACTCTTCAAGAGCCTGCTCTACGGTCAACCCTTGGTTCACCTCCTCTCGCACTCTCGCACGGTATTGAGGATCCAACTCGTTCATTTTGACACGAGCGATATTCAAACGGTCTTTATTTTTTGTCGCCTTGCGCAACTCTTCACGCCAAGCCACATTTCTATCTTCTGCCATTAACTATATTTTTAGAAATTAAGAATGTAGAATTACGCCTGTTGAATCTTTTTCAAGAAATCGGCTCTCTCCTCATCACGGTAAGCGCCCATACGAAGCAGCATCTCATCAAAGTCCACCTTATGCGCATCGAACTCGGGGCCTTCCACACAAACGAACTTAGTCTGACCATCGACCGTCAAGCGGCATGCTCCACACATTCCAGTACCATCGACCATAATCGTATTGAAAGACGCCACTGTAGGCAACTCATATTTCTTAGTAAGCAAAGAAACGAATTTCATCATGATAGCGGGACCGATTGTGACACAAAGGTCCACCTTTTCCCTTTTGATTACGTTCTCAACCCCCGTCGTCACCAAGCCCTTCTCGCCGTAAGAACCATCGTCCGTCATAACAATCACCTCGTCAGACCATTCACGCATCTGATCTTCCAAAATAATCAGTTCTTTCGTACGAGCCGCCAGAACGGTTACAACACGGTTTCCTGCCTTTTTCAGTGCTTCGACAATTGGCAAGAGAGGAGCGACTCCGACACCGCCACCTGCGCAAACCACAGTTCCGAATTTTTCAATGTGAGTAGCCTGTCCTAACGGGCCAACCACGTCTAAAATTTCATCGCCAACGTTCAAATCGCAAAGTCTTGTTGTGGAAACACCAATCTTTTGAACCACCAACGTGATCGTGCCTTTTTCAATATCCGCACCGGCAATTGTCAATGGAATACGCTCTCCCTTTTCCCACACACGAACTATGACAAAATGTCCCGCCTTTCGTGATTTCGCAATAAGAGGAGCTTCAACCTCTAACTTCACCACGTTCGCAGAGAAGTGTTCCTTGCTTACAATTTTATTCATATAGTTTAGCTATGTATTTAGGACAAAATGATTATTTCTCGCAAATTTACTAATAAACAACACATTATAAGCCAAAAAAGAGAAGAGTTTTTTTTCACAAAAAAAACAGCTCGTAGCAAATCAAACCACGAGCTGTCAAGATATTTAGTCAAGCAAGATACAATCTTCTTATTTCTTATGTCTTGTGATATAAACGATATCACCATCGTTCAACGTTCTATCCTCGTTTCGCTTCAATCCGTTGTACTTTTTGATCTGCCATACACGAACGTCAAACTCTTTAGCAAGGCTCACAAATGTATCGCCCTTCTTCGCTTTCACATATTTCGTCTTGCCATTTTTAGCAACCTCATGAACTCGATAAGGGAGGATGCTTCCCATCGTACTACCTTTCTTACGAACAGGTTCAATCGTATCGTCTTGAGTTGGATTTGAGGCAATCACATCCGTCGCCCCCATCTCTAAAGTTCCCTTGTCGTAGTTGTAAAGTTCGTAAGTCTCAATGATATCGCAGAGTCGGCTTGCATATTTAGGATCAGTAGCATAGCCACATTCTTTCAAACCCTTCGCCCATCCCTCATAGTCACGAATGTCCAAATCAAATAATTTCTTGTATCTGTCTTTCTTCAAAAAAGCAGAATGATCTTCAAACGAGAGTTCTGGCGTCTTATACTTTCTGAAGCACTCCTGTTTCTTATCATCGTCATGATAGACTTTGTCGCCGTTCCAGTTACCGCCACATTTAATTCCAAAGTGATTGTTTGACTTCTTCGCCAAATCGCTCTGCCCTGAGCCAGACTCCAAAATGCCCTGAGCCAAAGAGATACTGGCAGGAATGCCATGCTCCTGCATTTTTTTAACGGCGATTGGTGCATATTTTTCAATATAATCCTCTGTAACCTTATTCTTTGTCAACTTTGCCTCGGCGGAGAAAGAGACAATAACGAGCAAGACGATTGCAGATATTATTTTCATTTTCATATTTTATCTAATATTTTTACAAGAAACAAACCTTGATACAAACAAGGATTACAAAGATACAATAAAGAAACGAGAAAAGGTCAATCTAAGAGATAGGCAAAATATTTGTAGGACAAATCGTCTTTTGTTATTATACAAATATACAATAAAAGCAACGATTTTATCTTGATTGGCACGCTACGAGCATCCTCTCATACATCTCTTTCCATCCCTTCCAACCGAAATTTTCTGTGAAATGTTCATTATGGAAAAGCGTGATGAACGTTCCGTCGACCTCTTTCACGACATTCCGCAGACGAAGAATATATTGCAAACTCTCTTCTGCGTTCAACTTAAGGTTCTGCTTTAAAGTTTTATCCATCACTGCCGTTGGATATATCTTCAAATTGGACACCTCATTTTTTTTCAGATTAAAGAAATAAAACGGGTGGCAAGTGCTGGCTCTAAACCCTGGGTCATTGGAATAGCACATAGACCAGTCGCTCGAGAAACCTTCCTTTTCCACATACTCATACGTCTCCGACACAGTCATTCTAAGGTAGTGGAAACGAATGGGGCGAGCAGGACTCTCATTCCAAGTCATCATCGTTTTTTCTATTTTAAACAGGAAATGACATTTTGCCGAATTGTAAGAAGGATGCATTCCGACCACCTCCTTACCACTAATTTCATTTCGTACCGCGGCATATCGCCTACTTGGATAAATCGCACGTTTATCGTGTTTACCAAACCATCCACAATGGAAAAAAAACAGAGGGCGCAAACCTAATTTTTCGTGTATTTCATCCACTTCCCCTAAGTTAAAGAAAGGATCTTCTCTTAATCTCAATACGGTTAGCAACCGTTTTTTCACATTCTCAAAACTTCCTTTCATCAGATCTCTGACGCAACACGCCATCGTTTGCACGACACCTCTGTTTCTGTAAGCATACACCGAATCTACATCAATCGTTGGTATGAAAGTATAAGAACCAGGATGGAAAACCAACGTGTCATTCCATTTCTCCAATTTTTCCTTTAGTTTGTACACCCAAAAATCTATGAGAGGAATTTCCAAAAAATGATTTTTATACGCCACACTCGCTTCTGCTGGGAAACGTCCATGTTGGTCTTTTTCCTTTATATGATACTCCTCATAGCGAGACAAAAGATAAAATGACGCCGCAAAGAGATCAAATGGCAAACTATTTTTCGCAACATTATCCGCTTCCATAGGGAAGAGCGTCGTCAATCCATTCCATTTTCCCACACTTACCTTGAAAGACAAAATCTCCGTCTGAAACAGCAAGTCATTGACAAGAGGAATCCAAAATTTGTCTTCAATCGGTTTTGTATCGGCATAAACAATCTGCGCATCATATTGAGAATCAACAAATTGAAAATCACATCCTAATAGATTTTTAAAAATAAAATCACAGATATAAGCAAGTCTATTGGTGATATGTGGAGTGTATATATTAAGCATCAAAATTTGATTTTCAACAAATTATTCATTTCCCTAAGATACAAGATTCATGATTTTATCGCAACAACCCTTCATCAAAAAAACTAAAATAGTTCGTGTCGCAAAAGATAAGATGATCAATCAACATCAAATCACACATTCTACAAGTTTCCTGCATTTTACGTGTTGCCATGCGATCCTGTTCACTGGGGGATGGAGATCCAGATGGATGATTGTGTATCAATACCAATCCGTTTGCTTTCAGATTGATTGCCTCACGAACAATCATTTTTACATCAATGATACAACCCGAAGACCCTCCAATACAAAAATTTCTTTTCCCTATAATATGGCATACTGTGTTGGTATAGATTGCCCACACTTCTTCTTGGGAACTGCCAATCAACTGTGGCTTGATAGCATTATAAATATCTATACTAGACCGAATTGCAACAACCTCTTCCACATTTTCGTAATTGACTCTGCGACTCAGTTCCAGACCTGCCAAGATTGAAATGGCCTTGGCCTCTCCTATTCCCTGAAAACAACTTGTCAGTTGACAGACATCTGCTTTGGCAAGTTTTTCCAAGCGATTATCATACGCCACCAAAATACGCTGACATAACTGCACCGCACTCTCGCTTCGATTTCCAGACCCAATCAGGATTGCCAACAATTCGGCATTAGAGAGGGATTTTCGCCCTTTCGTCAATAGTTTTTCCCTCGGTCGTTCCTCCTCATCTAAATCTTTGATTCCAACACATTTCACTACAGATTCGTCTCTTTTCATATTCCTGCCAGACTTAGGTTTTCCTTCTGAAGCCAACACGTCATTTGACACAAATTCATCTTGCATAACAAAACAATTAACAGGTATAATATTCAAACAATCCATTTCAACCTCATAGCAGTATATATCTACGAGGTTGAACTATTTTTCCATTATGAAACTACTTACATCTCATTATGAGCCTTTAAATAATTGATCAAAGGATTAGCATACATCAACCAAAACTTTTCTTGAAGGAAAGGGACATCCTTATTTGGCAAGTCTATCTTTTCAATCTGTTTTTCAACATAAGACTCAAAGTTCTTTTTATCATCTGCCGTGTATTTTATCCCAAGATAGTCTGCCGTATGACGAAGATTATCAAGAGCTACATAATTCAACGGGAATACATGATAATTTTCATGAACACGATGATCAATAATTTTTGCAATCTTATTCAAAACAGTCGGCCGATTATCTTCCTCAGAAACCTCTTCCTCAATCAAGTCATTGATTTCCGACGTGATTTCATACGCAATACGACCTTTATACCCCAACATTCCAACCTTCATATTCAAGATATCATCATCCTTTGTTTTCACATAATTCGGGTCATCTCTCTTCTGTTGGAACTCTTTCGCCTTAAGATAGTCGCATGAATCATACTCGTATGAGATAGACACGGGAATGATATTCAGATCCACGAAACCTTTTTTCATACTCCCCTCCGTACTAATAGAAAGCATTTTAAGCAAACTCTCCTGAGTTTCATCATTTGAATCTTTCGTACGACCTTCTCTCTGGGCAATCCAAACAGAATTGTGCAACTCGGTGATATTACGTCGAATATAAGCCGAAAGTTTTACAAACGCATCAAAAAGCTCACGTTTCGTTCCACTT
Source organism: Bacteroidaceae bacterium (assembly GCA_963619325.1). Taxonomy (GTDB): domain Bacteria; phylum Bacteroidota; class Bacteroidia; order Bacteroidales; family Paludibacteraceae; genus UBA1181. The sequence continues at coordinate 15,457 of CAVEVQ010000037.1, forward strand.
CTTTTCACCAAAAAACATTTGTTCATTTTCAAGCAATCCGTAATCCATTGGTTAGCGCAGAGATTGTCTCCAATCGCTATCTCGGTAGTGTCAAAGCCATATTTATCCAAATAGGTATTGAGAATACCCGCATCCATAATGATATCACGATGATTTGAGATATACAAGTGTTTTTTTTCTTTCTTAATATTTTCCACCCCATTAAACAAGACCTTGCTCTTGCTACGATCACAGATGGAAAGTATCAAAGGAGCGATAATAACATGTTGGAAGGCATATACCGTGTCTATTTTACTCAGACGTTCCATCACATTCTTCACATCTTCATTAGGGAATAGGAATCGAACGACAGATTGCAGTTCTGGAACTTCTATCACTCTCTCAATTGCATCCTTTATCTCTTCGTCCCGATAGGAACGCATATCGTCAAAATTAAAATTCTTCTCCATGCCTTTTTATAAAAAGAAACACTCCACAAAATTAAAGATTTTTTCTTATTTCAAATACAACACTCCTTCAGGACCCATATTGAAAAGCAAATCAATGATACTTAATCGAGGTTGAAAGCCGAAAGTATCACTAAATACTTGATAATAAGGCGATATATGCGTGTCATATTCTTTTTTAGGAAGAAAGTCATTTCGAGCATCTTTACAGTTTACCAATTCTTCTGTCATTTTGTAACTTTCGGTGCTTGTCACCTTCACATAAAGATGTAGCAAAGAAAGCGTTGTCTCCATTAACTTCCAATTCAGATCAACCAAGAAATCATATTTTTTTGAAAAAATGGGTTCGTAATCTTCTCGGTAATACTCAAAGAAAGGAGACTTATTATAGGCACTTTCGATAGCACGCCAGTGAAGTTGTTGCCATTTCTCTTGGTACGATATTCTAACATCCCTCAAAGGACACTTTTCTTTCTGACGAATAATGGGAACGGTCAGATCCATCAGTTGATTGGTCGTCATAATTCTGCATCGATTTCTAAATGTCTGCTTCTCGAAAAAATCGCACACCTCAACCAAAACATTTTCGTGATTTGCCATTGCCTGGTAATATTCAACTGGAGCGAGATAGGCACTACAAAGCAGAATATCAGAGTCGTATTTTGGCTCGAAAAGACGTTTTTTTGATTCCATATAAATACGAAGCCTTACTTGTTTTTGGATTTTCCACTGTTATTAGCCTCTTTTATCTCAGGGAGACGCTGATTCTCCAAACTTGCCGCATTGACATTCCAGTCTTCTTCCATGTCCCATCCCTTACGCACTTTCAAAGCCTTTGGATAATAGCGAACCTCTTCCGGCTGTAAATTTGCGTCAAAGTCGCCTGTGTCCCATTTTCCATTTCCATTTCTATCTACGAAAAGACGTACATAATAGACATTAGGAGAAAGAAATTTAAAGAGGACACTACCATTAGACATTTTCTGTACGCGAAGTGCTTCATCTTTTGCATTGATCAACTCAACATAGACATTGCCAGAGACTCCTGATAGGTTAAGACGAAGCGACCCATATTCCTCCTCCGTTTTTCTACTTAGGTTTACACCTAAAGAATCGTTATGATTTCCGTAAAAATCCCTTACGGCAGCTGAATCAAAAGTAAGCGTATAACGATTTTCCGGTTTTATCTCAGCGTTGAAAGCAAACTCACGTTTGTTTTCCTTTCGTTTTAATTCAAAAGGAACAGGAATACGTAAAGAATCACGAATCATCGAGAAATGGACCAAATCAATATTGATACTATCTATTGGAGTTCTCCATTTTACAGTATAATCATCATAAATCTCTAACTGCGTACTTTTTGACTCCAAAAACAAAATATTCGTACGGTTCAGCGTAGTTCCTCTTTTCTCAGCTCTCTCCCGCTTCTTTTCTTCCTCCTTTTTTGTCTTTTCTTCTTGCTTGATATACGACTCCGTCAACATAGCCTGCATCGTATCTATTTGAGTCACAAAATTTTCGGCAGAATCCGTCTTAAGATATTCCACTGCAATTTGGATAGTATCCAATTTCAGCACAGTCGTGTCTGTAATCCAATATCGAAGGGTATCTCTTTTAGGAGATGCCTCTCTTACATACCAGTCTTCCGCCTTGAAATTCACCGGATTAATTTTCACATCAGAACTATCGTATTTCGTCAGGTAAAGTTCAAAATGCTTTCTTTCTTTTCTTTCAATTTTCTCAAACTCCTGAAATTTAACCTCTTTATAGAAGAGCAACAAATGGACACTGTCTGGACTATAAACGTTTACATTCCTTGCTTTGACAGTGTCTATCACAGTAGTATCTACCATCTCTACATTTCCTTTCACCTCTCTTTCAAACGAAATGACCTTATAGGTAGTGTCAAAGGCGACTTTCGTACCGACGGTAGGAATAGGCAACTCTTCATCTAACATAGCGACTCCCTCGCCTTTTTGATCATAGAAATAGTTGCCGTTCAAATCTGACAAGGCAAATATCTTGTACTGCTTGGCGGCACAGCCTTTTATTGAGAAACGACCATTTTCATCCGACCGCCCAATTCTGTTGAACGGCGTTGTTTTAAACGTTGTATCGGTATATTGTTCATACAAGCCAACAAGCACATTTGAAACTGGCGACAATGTTTTTGCATCTAACAAAACACCCGAAACAATGAGCGAATCCAAGACATCGCCAGTGGAGAACGTATGACAATAACTTCTAATGAGGTTGTTCTCGGTATAGTCACCAATACAATCTGTGAAATCGAGGGTATAAGTAGTGTTCGGTTTCAGAGAATCTTTCATCTCCACAATCACCTTCTTGCCGATCACCTTAGCCGATGGGGCTGGTTTCTGCGGAGGTGACACCACCAACTTATTGGTTGGATCGTTAATCTGAAGAAACTCGTTGAACTCAATCTCAATTCTTTTCTGACTGACCTTCGTTGCTCGCTGTGCAGGATTAGATTTGACATACGATGGAGGAACTATATCTTTTTCACCACCCGACGGGCCCGACGCCATGTTTGCACAAGCGGAGAGTGACAAAAGCAATGCCCAATAGGCAATGCGTTTTATGATTGTTTTTAACATCATTCTAAGATAGGGTTTATCTATGCTATCTGCAAAGTTACAACAAAAAAGACAAAATCCTCAGATTTCAAGTTCTGAGGATTTGTCTTAAAAATGAAGTACCTATATCACTTAGTCTGCTATTTCGACCGCAACAACGTGAAGTGTCCTGTGTAGACTTTCACAATCTCTGGGATTCGAACGGTGTACCAATAGTCGGTCGACGGCATCGCGTGTCCGT
>CAVEVQ010000038.1:0-18597 GCA_963619325.1 Bacteroidaceae bacterium
CTTCGTCGCCCTTACAATAGTTGATTGGAGTGGTGACCTCTGGTTTGTCGACACCGATTGTCGTAACCTTTATGGCTACACGCTTGCTTTCCGGGTAAGGTGAAACTAAACTTTTTTGCGAAACATAGAAGGTCTGAACACCTGCTGCGGTAACATCTACATTAGGTGCTGTGTTAGAGGCTGTTCCGCCCTCTTCTGAGTCGTACCATTGCAATTCATATTCGTTGGTTGTGATGAGAGCCAACTGTGTGAGGTCAACATCCGAACCTACGCAAACTGTGGTGTCTGAATGGAATGGAAGAGGAGATGATACAATGTTGATGTCAATCTCAATGGCTTCACTTTCACATCCATCCACGATGAATGACACCCAATAAGTTTGTACGCCTTCAACGGTAGTGTTGATGGTTGGCATGGTTGAAGAGCCTGTTTCGGGTTTCTCTGTGGCTGTTCCATCTCCATACCAGACATAGCTGACCGTTGCATCGTATCCTTCCACGACATCGGAGAGGTCAACTACATCGCCCACCATTGCATCCTTGGTGAACGGACCTGTTACGCTCCATGTTGGAGTCTCTTTCACACCAACTGTCTTCTCTTCTTCGATGCTTACGCAATAGTTTTCGGCAGCGGCAGTGGCAGCGTATGTGGCGGCTGTGAAAGGTGCTTCGAGCGTTAACGTCTTCTCCGTCTCTTCGGATGCAACTCCGTCGATAGTCCATGCAATGGTGGCATCTTCTGGTGTTGTCGTTGCTGTGAGAATTGTCTTGTCGCAGAGCGAATCTACTGTCAACTCAACCTCTGCAGTAGGGTTGGCAGTGACAGTGTATTGACGTTTCCCTTTACAACCCTCTGCCGAGAATCCGATAAAGTTAATGATAGTGTCATTTAACAAGGTGAATTCAAAATCTCTTGGGTCGGTGGCTTGGTTGAAGAGGGTGGTAAGGTCGTTCCCTTTGCTGTCCTGCCACTTCCAAGAAACGATAGACTCGTAGGTTGAACCTTTGAGGGTAACATCTTCACCTTTACAAGCCCCTCCCTTATAATCTGCATCCATCTCAAGGTCTCCCGCACGGGTAACAATAAACGGATCAGAGGTAGAGTAGTCAGAACAGTCATCGCCTGTAACGACTGCGTTGGGATCTTCAGCAAATTTGTTGATAGCATCTGCGGAACCAACGATGATGCGGACTCTCATTTCCTTTTCCTCTTTATAGTCTGCCGTGTTGAACTGATAAATGTTCTTTTGGGTGCTTCCCGTCAAGTTTGCCCATGTATTTCCTCCATCCAAACTTATTTGATAGATAAACGTGGTTTTGTCGGTACCTCCAAAATAGTTGATCAATAGCTCACTTGTTGGCGCCTGTAATGTGATGATGGCATCCGAACAAATGGTGGTGTCTTGTGAGAAATTGTCTAAGTTTGAGTAGATGCTGATGGATGGTGGCGAACAAGTCATGAACTTGATGTCGTCAATGGCAAGGTCATTACCTTTGCTCCAGTAGCTACCGTTGCTACATTGTGTACCACAGTCTGCTACAACTTCCAACATGACAGAAGTTGCGTCATCAATGAGAATGTCTTTGATTTGTACTAAGGTCCATCCTGCGTTCTTTACAGCCTCTATGTTCTCTTGTTTTCCATATATTTTACTTCCGTCTAAGCTCTTGATATAGATAGAAACGTATGGATTTTCACCTCCCGAAAGGTTGGCGATATAGGTCTCAAAGGTCAACTCCTTGTTGGCACACAAACCATCAATTTGTGAGTTGAAGATTGTTCCTTTAAAGTTTTGTGTTACGTTGATGAAGAGGCAAGCACCATTGGCGTGGCCGTCGAGTGCAGAGGTGTGGTCTGCAATGACTCCATTCATCCAAGTGGCAGTGTTTCCATCGTTCAATACATAACCTTTTTCTGTCGGCACCACTACGGCATAGCTTCCATCGTTCACTTGTCCTGTGGCATCGTATGTGTGCTCAGGAATGGTGAATGAAGTGCTGGTGCGATAAGGCGTTTCATCCGAAGGTGTAGTTATCTCGTTGCCGTCTTTGTCGACGTAGATGTGCTGTCCTTTGAAGTAGCCGAAGGTTTCGTTGAAGACAACTTTACGAGAGGCCGGCATGCCGTTTACCACACAACAAGTAACGGCCTCCACCTCTAAGGGTTCAGTCGTGATACCGTCCATTGTGCAACGGACGACTCCATTTTCTGTAACCTCTTTCAGCACACTGCTACTCGTTCCAATGGCTTCCCAAGTCAGTCCGTCTGTCGACCATTCCCACAAGTAATTTGAAGCCTTGTATTCTTTGTCCAATGAGAACAAAGCCTGCTCGCCTTGACAAATACTCTGTCCCATGGAAGAGACGACGATAGGGTTCAAGCAACCATAAACGTGGAGGTCGTAGATGGCATAGACATCGCAAGACTGTGGTTTATTGTATCCTGTCATGATTGAGACAGTGGCTGTGGAGGAGTTTTGACTGATGGTGAAAGTGTCCTTCACTTCAGCAATAGGGGAAGAGTAAGGCAACGCGATTTGACGCCCACTGCCAGGGTTCATATTGACCCCGAGGTATAAGGACTGTGCATTCCAATCCATATAACCGAATGAGCTTTTATGATTGTTATCTTCCAAATCTGCGGTGAGACATTGAATTTTGGCAGTAACCATGATTTTAGTGCCAGGCTTCAAACTCGTAACGGTAAATGTCAGTACGTTGGTCAGCTTGTCCGCTCCTTTAAAGAGGAAAACAGGCTCATTTATATCTGGCAGACACTCGAAATACTTATCCTCAGGGTCAAACTGACAATAACGCCGTACGGAGTCGGTGGTTGCATACGCTGCTACTGTAGAATCGGGGTGGAAAACGGTGTTCGAATCCGCCTTGCTGATGTCTGTTGATAGATAGTTGCCCAAGGGCCCTTCTATCGACACGTTGCTCAATTCGTAGTAGGTTTGTCCGTTTCCTGTCAGCATAGATGTTCCTCCTGCTAAGTTCGGACAGTCAGGTTCTAATGTCCCCTCGGCGTGTGATATGCCAAAAGCCCAAACACAGCATAGCGTCAGTAACAATCTGTTTAGTAATCTATTATTCATATTCTATGTGTTTTTCTTGCGGTTCGGAACGCATTCATACTATATCGTTAGAAGGACGAAGAAGAACTTCTTTTGCTCACTTCGTCTCGATTAGCAAATAAAAAGAAAAATCCAATAATAGAAAGAAATTTTAATCGAAAATTATTTGCTAAATTTGCACAATTTTTAATCCTTGAAAAAATCAACATTCAAAGATTGAAATTGAGGGGAAGAGAAGAATTCTTTCCACACTTCGTAGAAAGACTGTATGAGGCATTCTTGACGCATAGGCGAAGATTTTTAGAGATAATAATTGAAATATATATAAAAGTACAAAGTCATGGCTAAATTCATCAACGATGTATCGCGAACTTTCGGTGAGTACTTGCTCATTCCTGGGTTGACGACGAAAGAGTGTGTTCCAAGCAATGTGTGTCTTAAGACTCCAATCGTGAAATTCAAGAAAGGAGAAAAGTCTGCCATCAATCTGAATATACCGTTTGTTTCTGCTATCATGCAGGCTGTTTCAGATTCTGGGTTGGCTATTGAGCTGGCAAGAAACGGAGGTCTCTCTTTCATCTTCGGTTCGCAACCTATCGAGAGCCAGGCAGAAATGGTTCGCAAGGTGAAGAATTTCAAGGCGGGATTCGTGGTGAGCGATTCTAATGTAACCCCGGAAACGACTTTGGCTGAGGCAATCAAGTTGATTGGCATCACAGGACACTCTACTCTGGGTGTGACCGCCGATGGATCTGCAAACGGACGTTTGGAGGGTATCTTGACAAGCCGTGATTACCGTGCGGACAAGGCAGACTTGAACGCCCCTGTGAAAAACTTTATGACTCCATTCTCAAAATTGGTGACTGGCAAAATAGGAATCACCTTGAGTGAGGCTAATACGATCATTTGGGATCACAAGCTCAACACGCTGCCTATCATTGATGAAGGGCAAAATTTGAGGTATTTTGTATTCCGAAAGGATTATGATTCTCACCATGAAAATCCATACGAACTTTCTGACGTTGACAAGAAACTGCTCGTAGGTGCGGGTATCAACTCTCGCGACTATGAGAAGCGTGTTCCTGCTTTGGTTGAGGCCGGGGTTGATGTTCTTTGTATTGACTCTTCAGATGGATTCTCTGAGTGGCAGAAAGATACTATCAAGTGGATTCGTGAAAAATATGGAGATAGCGTAAAAGTTGGAGCAGGAAACGTCGTTGACGCGGAGGGTTTCAACTACTTGGTTGAGTCTGGAGCGGATTTCGTGAAAGTTGGTATTGGTGGCGGTTCTATCTGCATCACTCGTGAGCAGAAGGGAATCGGACGAGGTCAGGCTACTGCCTTGATTGATGTGGCTCGTGCACGTGATGAATATTTCGAGAAGACGGGTATCTACGTTCCAATCTGCTCTGATGGTGGTTTGGTTCACGACTATCACATGGTGTTGGCGTTGGCTATGGGTGCTGATTTCTTGATGATGGGTCGTTACTTTGCTCGTTTTGACGAGTCTCCAACAAAGAAGCTCACTATCGGAAATCGTATTGTTAAGGAGTATTGGGGCGAGGGTTCCAACCGCGCTAAGAACTGGCAACGCTACGATATGGGCGGAAGTGCAACTCTCAAATTTGAGGAAGGTGTCGACAGCTACGTCCCATACGCCGGTAAGATGAAAGACAATTTGAACCAAACACTTGGTAAAATGATTTCTACAATGTGCAGCTGCGGTTCTACCACTATTCCGGAATTGCAAAAGAATGCAAAAATCACATTGGTCTCTTCTACTTCTATCGTTGAGGGCGGCGCCCATGACGTTATTTTGAAAGAGTCTTAAGAAATCTCCTGATGAAAAGGCATGATTTTATATCTGAAAAGTAATATAGGCTAAACATTTAATTTTCTCATCTCTGTTGTCGTAGCGATATGGCAATGGAGATGTTTTTTAGAAATTACACCATTGTTTGTTCAAAAGATAAGATGAAAGAGAAAAACGTTTTCTATGTTGTTCTATATGTTGTGGGATTGCATTGTATCAGCTTGTTGGCAATGACGCTGACTCGTTTCGTACACTTGTTCTACAACGTATCAGGAGCGATAGATTGGAAGATAGCTTTGCATGCGTTGTTGAAGGGGGTGCAGTTTGATAATTTGATAGCGTCGTATGTAGGGATTCTACCATTAGTCGTTATGATGGTGATGTGCCTTCTTCCTAAGAAAGATACGTTTGCCAAGATGATGAACAAAATGGTAAGTGGAACGAGATATTGGTATGCCGTATGGATGACGATAGTGCTGCTTTTCGGAATTTTTGACGTTCGCTATTATCGTTTTTTCGATTCGCATTTGGATGTCAGCTTTATTGACTGGTTCCGTTTCTTAGGGGAGACGACGGGCATGTTGGTGCAAGACAGTGGAAACTACTATATTTTGGCATTGGCAATTCTGTTTGCTGTCGTTTATAACTTTTCGTTGGATAGATATTTCAAAAAAATTGAATTTAAGTGGAATTTGCAAGATAAGACAGACGTTAAATCGGTAGGGGCATTTATTCTTGTACTCGGTGTGTTTTTTGTAGGCATGCGTGGCAGTATAGAACGCTATCCTCTAAGAGTGTCAATGGCTTATTTTTCGTCAAATTCATTCTATAATAGATTAGGGGTAAACCCGTTTTTCAACTTTGTCAAAAGCATAGGGAAAGGAGGAAAGGAGCTTCCGTCTGCCTTTAAAACGATAGACGAAAAGGTCGCATTAAAGTCAGTTCAAGAAGAGTTGGAAATTGTGGAGGCAGACTCAGCCTATCCGTTAACGCGACAGGTGGATGCCACAGTGGGGTTGGGCAAGTGCAATGTGGTGTTGGTACTAATGGAGTCTATGGCGTCAGACAATTTCAATCTTAGTTATAATGGAAAGACAGTCATTCCGTTTTTGAGTTCGTTAAGAGAGAAGTCTCTGTTTTTCAAAAACACTTATTCAGGAGGCGTTCATACAAACAATGGAATTGTTTCAACTTTGTATGGATATGGCCCCAATTTCAAAGCAAAATCAACAGGAAATCCAGCACGCAAATTTGTAGGTCTGCCAGGAGCGTTACGTCAGAATGGTTATGAAAACTATGCTTTCGTGACGAGTAATCCGAACTACGACGATATGCAATCGTTTTTCTATGAGAATCATATCGATGCCATCTATTCACTATACGATTATCCGAGAGAAAAGTCGGTGAATAATTTCGGAGTGCAGGACGATTATATGTTTTCTTTCGGAAAGGCGTTTTTGGATGCGAGAACATCGGACAAACCTTTCTTTGCTATGTTCCTGACAGTCAGTAACCATTCTCCGTATGTCATTCCAGAGCCTTATCAATCAAGAGGTTCAGAGGATCTTCATCGTATATTGGCGTATGTGGACGATGCTTTGAAAAGTTTCGTCGAGGGATCAAGGAAGACAGAGTGGGGTAAAAACACTGTTTTCGTGTTGGTGAGCGATCATGGCGTTCCTCGTCCGACAGCATACGATTATAATCTTTCATACAATGCCATAGACTGGTTTGTCATTCATGATAGCGTTCCTGCAAGGGTGATTGAGAATCCTGCCATTCAGCAGGATGTGTACCCGACGGTGATGGGCTTGCTCGGACTTCCATACGAGTCGAATACGATAGGAATGGATTTGATGAAGCAGTCGCGCCGTTATGCTTTCTTCTGTAATGACGACCATTTGGGGTGTTCAGACGGTGTCTGGCTTTATGATTATAACCTCTCGGCGGAAAAAGAATTCTTGTATCGACTACCCGAGGAGGAAAACCTTGCTATGAAGCATACCGACATTTTGGACTCAATGCGCACTTATGCTTTTCAGCATAAGATGATTGACATTTTAGCGGTTGAAAAGAAATGGAGTGAGGGCAAATGATTTAGAATGAAGGTTGAGGAAGTAGGAAAGTATTCCTTGCCGTATTTCCTTATTCCTTGATTTTTTTCTTTTTTGAGAATAACCCTTTTTATTGTATTTTTGTGATTTGAGTGTATTAAAGAATTAAAATATGAAAGGAAAATATATACTGCTTCTTTGTGGGCTTTTCTCATTTTCAACGCTTTGCGCATTGAATCAGATAGACAAAAAGGGTAGAAAACAAGGTGAGTGGAAGAAGACATACGAGAACGGACAGGTGATGTATGAAGGCAACTTCGTCAATAATCAACCTACGGGTGTCTTCAAACGTTATTATGAATCGGGTGCGTTAAAGTCGGTACAGACTTATGAGACGCCAGAACGTTCACAAATCGTTGTTTATGAGGAGGATGGAAAAACTATTTCGGTAAAAGGCACATATCTTAACAAGAAGAAAGAGGCGGAGTGGACTTATTATGTCAAAGGAAAAATCTCTCTTTTGGAAGTTTATAATGATGGTCGGAAAAATGGGACTTCGAAGGTGTACACCAAAGAGGGCGCTTTGATAGAAGAGATTCCGTATGTGCGAGACACGATTGATGGAATGAGAAAGAGATTCTTGCAAGATGGTAAACGTTATTCGGAGGTTTCTTACAAGAAAGGTGTGGAGCATGGTAGTTATAAATTGTATGAAGGACATGATTTCCCAGTCATAGAGGGCGTTTACAAGAATGGAAAGCGTGATGGCGATTGGATATTGAAAGATGACAAAGGCGTTCAGACGGATGTCATGAAATATAAAGATGGTGTTTTATTGAACGCAAAAGAACTGAAAAAAGAAAACTCCGACACATTTGATCAGAATGAGCAGAACAAAGGCAAATACAAAGAGCCGGGAGAAGAGAATATGTAATAGTGGAGTTGTTGAAAAATAAGAAAGATGAATGCTTTTGAACATATTGGCGCGTATGCGCAGTTGATGTATCGGACGTTTGTCCTGCCCGACCGGTGGAGTATGTTTTTCCGTCGTTACTCGGAGGAGTTGAAGAAACAAGGGTTGGACTCGTTGGGCATTGTGGTGATTATTTCTGTGTTTATTGGTGCGGTCATCACGATACAGATGATTAACAATATGGAGAATCCTATATTGCCGAACACTTTGATCGGACTTGCTACTCGAGACACGTTGCTGTTGGAGTTCTCGTCGTCTATCCTTTGTTTGATCTTGGCGGGAAAAGTGGGGTCTAATATATCATCGGAGATAGGGACGATGCGGATTACCGAGCAGATAGATGCTTTGGACATTATGGGGGTCAACTCTGCTAACTATCTGATATTGCCGAAGGTGGTCGCGTTTATGAGTGTGATCCCGTTCTTGGTTTTGACTAGTATGTTCACAGGCATCGTCGGTGGCTATTTGGTAGGGTTGCTGACGGATATGATTACGGTGACAGACTATGTCGCGGGTATTCAGTATGCTTTCACTCCTTATTATGTGCCTTATTCCATCATCAAAAGTTTGATATTCTCATTTATCATCTCGTCCGTCTCTTCCTATTACGGGTATACGGTGAGGGGAGGAGCCTTGGATGTGGGAAAGGCGAGTACGGATGCGGTTGTCCATAGCAGTGTCCTGGTTCTTTTGTTTAATGTGATGCTAACGAAAGTCTTGTTATGATTGAGGTTAAGAATGTCATAAAGTCGTTTGACGGAAATGTGGTGTTGAAAAATGTGTCGACAGTTTTCGAGACAGGCAAGACGAACCTCATTATCGGTCAGAGTGGGTCGGGAAAAACCGTGTTGATGAAGAGTGTCGTAGGCATTCACAGAGTAGATTCGGGCGAGATTCTCTACGATGGGCGGAATATTACGCAGATGCATCGTAAGGAGATTAACTTGTTGCGCCGTGAGATTGGGATGTTGTTTCAAGGTTCGGCTTTGTTTGACTCTATGACGGTGTTGCAGAATGTGATGTTCCCGTTAGAGATGTTTTCTCATGATATGACGAAGGAACAGATGTTGAAGAGGGCGAAGTTCTGCTTAGAGAGGGTGGAACTCTCGCATGCGTTGAATCTGTTTCCATCGGAAATTAGCGGAGGAATGCAGAAGCGTGCGGCGATTGCACGCGCCATTGTTTTGAATCCCAAATATCTTTTTTGTGATGAGCCGAACTCTGGTTTGGACCCGAAAACGTCCCTTCTGATTGACCAACTGATACAAGACATTACCCATGAGTTTAATATCACCACGATTGTGAACACGCATGATATGAACTCGGTTATGGAGATTGGCGAGAATATCTCTTTCATCTATAAGGGTGAAAAGGCTTGGCAAGGCACAAAAGATCAGATTTTTGACACGGGCTGTGAACAATTAGAGAAATTCGTCTTCGCTTCTAATCTTTTCAAGAAAGTGAAGGAGGCCCATTTGCAGAAATAAAGTCAAAAAAACGTAAGAATATGGCTATATTTAATTTTTTCAAAACCCCGAAGGTACGTCAGTATCATCACGAGTTTATCTATTATGACCCTAAGAAGGAAGCGAGGGAAGAACGTGTGAAAAGGGTCCGAGAAGAGATTGAATGCGAGAAGAATGGAGTACAGCCGCACATTCTTCGGAAAGGTGTGTTCCAAGAACAACGAACGACGAATAAGGCATCGGCACAGTCGCGTAACATTCGTCTGATGATTCTTATCGTGGCGGTTGTGGCTCTTTTGATGTGGTATATGAAATAAAAATTGATGAGTGATATTATTCACGTTCTACCCGATAATGTGGCGAATCAAATCGCCGCTGGCGAGGTTGTGCAACGACCAGCTTCTGTCTTAAAGGAGTTGGTGGAAAATGCTATCGATGCAGAGGCCACTTCTATAACGATTATTGTGAAAGATGCTGGGCGCACTCTTTTGCAGGTTGTCGACGATGGAAAAGGCATGAGTGAGACGGACGCACGTCTATGCTTTGAACGTCATGCCACTTCTAAGATCTCTTCGGCTGACGACCTGTTCTCTCTACATACGATGGGATTTAGAGGGGAGGCTTTGCCTTCTATTTGTTCTGTTTCTCAATTAGAGTTGCGTACGAAACGAATGGAGGACGAGATGGGCACGGCGGTTGTGCTGAATGGTGGCCTGTTTGAAAGTCAATCGCCCGTGGCTTGCCCGAAGGGAACAAGCATTTCTGTGAAAAATTTATTTTTCAATGTGCCTGCCCGCCGTAAGTTCCTGAAATCGAACAATACGGAATTTACACATATTGAGCGAGAATTTTTCCGTATCGCATTGGTGAATCCACAGGTGAAGTTCGAACTTTACAACAACGATAAGGTCGCCTATCACCTCAATCCAGGCTCGTTGCGCGAACGCATTGTCGCTGTCTATGGCAAGAGCATCAATGCGCAACTCTATGCGGTGAATGTCAGTACGACGGTGGCTAAGATAGGTGGCTATGTGGGCAAGCCGGAGACGGCGAAGAAGAACAATGAACGTCAATTTTTCTTTGTGAATGGTCGTTATATGCGACATCCTTATTTCCATAAGGCCATTGTGCAAGCATACGAACGGCTGGTGCCTGCGGGAACATCGCCCGACTATTTCATCTATTTTGAAATAGACCCGTCGAAGATTGATGTCAATATACATCCAACGAAGACGGAAATCAAGTTTGAGGAGGAACAAACGATTTGGCCGATCCTTTTGGCAGGGGTTCGTGAGACTTTAGGCAAATTCAATGTGGTGCAGTCGCTTGACTTCGATCATGGGGATGATGTATTCTCAACAAATTCATTTTTCAACAATGCCAATCGAGTAACACCTCCAACGTCGTTAACGCCTACGATAGACCCTAACTATAACCCTTTCAAAAGTTCGGGTTCGCAAGGATTGGTGCAGAGTCGTGCCAATATGCAGAACTGGAATAGATTGTATGACGATTTTGAGTCGCAGGGCGCTTCAAGTAGAGAAGATTTCCTAACGTCAAGTAGTTCGTTCAGGTCTGATTTTGATGATTCGTTGCTTTCACCTCCTTTCTCGCCGAGTCAAGGAGTGGAAGAATGTGGGCTTGATTTGGAGGGAGAAGAGAATAAGGTTTATTGCTTGCAGTTTAAAAACAAATATATCGTTACGATAACGCGTTCGGGGTTGCTATGCATTGATCAACATCGGGCGCATGTGAAGATTTTGTATGAGAGATACCGTAAGAGTATGGAAGCACGCAAGGGCATTTCTCAGAAGCTTATGTTTCCATTCCGAATAGATGTCTTGGAGTCTGATGCGTTGTTTCTCAATGAGATGGGTGATAATCTAAAGTTTTTAGGTTTTGACATGTCTGAATTGGGAGGAGGTTCGTTTTCGGTGAGTGGAATACCGTCTGATTGTTCGGAACCCGATGCCAAAGAGTATCTGTATGAGTTGGTGGAGGCTTTTCGACAAGGAGTTAAACCCGAAGAACGTTCGGAGAGGGTCGCAATGAAATTAGCGGAGGTTTCTGCAGTGAAGGCGGGTAGGAGAATGACGGAGAGTGAGATGACGGAACTCGTTTCGCAATTGTTCTCACTCCCACTGACCGACTATACCGTAGATGGCAGACCGATTATTGCTGTCTTTTCTCAAGACGAAATTGAAAAGAAATTAAAATAAAACTGATAATTGCAGTAGGTTATGCCGAAGAAAGAGGATGTGACAGAAGTTCGCATAGACAAATGGATGTGGGCGGTGCGCTTGTTTAAGACACGGTCGTTGGCGGCGGATGCGTGCAAGAAGGGAAAGGTGTTGTTAGGAGGATCTGTTGCGAAGGCGTCTCGAAACGTCAAAGTAGGAGATGTCGTTCAGGTGAAACGTCCGCCGATAACCTACTCGTTTAAGGTCTTGGCTCTTAGCGAGAATAGAATGGGAGCAAAGCTCGTTCCAGATTTTATGGAGAATGTAACCCCACCCGAGCAGTTGGAGGCATTGGAGATGAGTCGGTTCAGCGCCTTCGGTGTACGAGACAGGGGTACAGGAAGACCGACGAAGAAGGATCGACGAGATATGGAGTCGTATATGGAAGTAGACGGAGATTTTTCATTCTTTGACTTTGACGACGATGATGAGGAGGATGAAAACGATAAATGAAAAATGTAGCAGTGTAAAACAATGATTATAGCGAATCAGAAAAAAGAGGAAAACATAGCGGAGTATGTCCTCTATATGTGGCAGTTGGAGGACATACTGAGAAGCTGCAATTTGGATATTGAACAGATACAGAAAACCCTCGTCGACCAATATCAGCAGTCGGAAGAGGTGAAGGCGGAAATTCGTGCTTGGTATGACAATCTCGTTGAGATGATGAAGCTGGAGCATATAGAGAAAGAAGGACACCTTCAAATCATTATCAACACGGTGAATGATATGAATGAACTGCACAATGAATTGTTGCAGACACCTAAGGAAATTCAGTATAACGCATTGTTTTTCAGAACCTTGCCTTATCTGATTGAGTTTAGAGGTAAGTTGCACGCAGGAGCGGAAATGAATGATATCCATCTCTCTTTGCATGCTTTGTACGCTGTGTTGTTATTGAAAATACAAAAGAAAGAGGTTACCAAGGAGACAATGACGGCTATTCAGCAAATCAGCAATTTCTTAAGAGTCCTTTCTGAGAAATATAAAATATGGAGCAAGGAGGATGAAAATGAATTTGAAAGATAATTCTTCTATCTTAACTTTTGCCTATTGGATTTTGCAAGAATCTGAAAAAACTCTACCTTAGAGATTCAAATTGTCTGTTGAAGAGAATCTTAAAAAATAAAGAAATATAATTATGGCTGTAGAATTTAAGTATGCTCCGATGTTCCAATGTGGAAAGGACGAAACGGAGTATTATTTGTTGACGAAGGATTATGTGTCGGTTGGAGATTTTGAAGGTCATCCTATCTTGAAGATACAGAAGGAGGGACTTACTCTTATGGCTCAGCAAGCGTTCCACGATGTTGAGTTTATGCTTCGTCGCGCGCATAATGAACAGGTGGCTGCCATCTTGAAAGACCCTGAGGCTTCGGAAAACGACAAGTATGTTGCACTTCAGTTTCTCCGCAATGCCGAAGTCGCTTGCAAAGGAATACTGCCCTTTTGTCAGGACACTGGTACTGCCATTATCCACGGAGAAAAAGGTCAGCAGGTATGGACAGGTTTCGAGGACGAAGAGGCACTCTCTCTCGGTGTGTTCAACACTTTCACGAACGACAACCTGCGTTACTCGCAGAACGCTCCGTTGAATATGTACGATGAGGTGAACACTAAGTGCAACCTCCCTGCGCAGATTGACATAGAGGCTGTGGAAGGTGAAGAATATCGCTTTGTCATGGTGGCCAAGGGTGGCGGATCTGCCAATAAGACCTATTTTTATCCGATGACAAAGGCTACCATCCAGAACGAAGGTACTTTGCTTCCGTTCTTGGTTGAGAAGATGAAGAGTTTGGGAACTGCGGCTTGTCCTCCATACCACATCGCATTCGTTATCGGTGGAACATCTGCGGAGAAGAACTTGCTTACTGTGAAATTGGCTTCTATCAAATACTACGACAATCTGCCAACTACGGGCGACGAGACTGGACGAGCATTCCGAGATATTGACTTGGAGAAAAAACTTTTGGAAGAGGCTCACAAGATTGGCTTAGGCGCACAGTTTGGAGGAAAGGCTTTGGCTCATGATATACGAGTGATTCGTTTGCCACGCCATGGTGCGTCTTGTCCTATCGGTATGGGTGTCAGTTGCTCGGCAGACCGTAACATCAAGGCTAAGATCAACAAAGATGGAATTTGGATCGAGAAGATGGATTCAAACCCATCAGAATTAATTCCTGCGGAATATGCAAAGGCAGGTGAAGGCTCCAACAGTATAGTCATTGATTTGGATAAAGGAATAGACTCAGTTCGCCAAGAGTTGTCTAAATATCCTGTTAGCACGCGTGTCAATTTGAAAGGTACGATAATTGTGGCTCGCGATATTGCACATGCAAAATTGAAGGCTCGCTTGGATGCTGGCGAAGGGTTGCCTAACTACTTCAAAAAGTATCCTGTACTCTATGCGGGTCCTGCTAAGACCCCAGAAGGATATCCTTGTGGATCTATGGGTCCGACTACGGCCAACCGTATGGATCCGTATGTAGATGAGTTCCAGGAAAACGGCGCGTCGCTTGTTATGATTGCCAAAGGAAATCGTTCTGATGTGGTGACCAACGCGTGTCAGAAACACGGAGGTTTCTATTTAGGTACGATCGGTGGCGTAGCTGCGGTTTTATCAAAGAGTAGCATCAAGAGCATAGAATGTGTGGAATATCCGGAGTTGGGAATGGAGGCCGTTTGGAAGATTCAAGTGGAAGATTTCCCTGCATTTATCTTGGTAGACGATAAAGGAAACGACTTCTTCAAACAGTTGAAGCCTTGGACTCCTTTGTGTAAGAAATAATCAGTAAGAAAAGGCACGATTTTTTAGTTGTGCCTTTCTTCATTTTTATAATATTGGACGTTAAATTTTAAAAGCCCATGAAAAAAATGTTTTACTTAAAGAAACTGTGTGTGACTCTGGCACTTCTTTGCTTCGGATTCAGCACATCGTTTGCTGCGGTGGCAACCTCGCCTTGTACGTCGGGTGCTACGGAAGCGGCACAAAAACTGTATAGTTTCTTGCTTTCCAATTATGGCACAAAAACCATTTCTGGAGCTATGACGGGAGACAACAGTTCTGCAACCACTTTGGCAGATCAGCCAGACTTGTCTTACCTCTACCAAAATGATGGAGGAAAATATCCTGCAATGGTGGGTTTTGATTTCTTGATGACGACTGGTAGATCTCAGAACGATGGTTGGTTTTCAACTTTCAGCAACAATGTCATCACGATGGCAAAAGAGACGTGGAAGAAAGGTGGAATCCCTTCTTTCTGCTGGCATTGGTTCGACCCAAGCCATACTGTGGAAGGCTATAGCGACACTATTGTCTCTAAAGGATACTGGGATTTTACCAAAGCGTTCACAGAGACAGGAGGAACAGAGTGGAACACCTCTTCCGATGAGTACAATTACATGATTACGGATATTGATCGTGTGGCTGACCAGCTCCTCAAATTGCAGAAGAGCGGCGTGGCTGTGATATGGAGACCATTGCACGAGGCTGCAGGACGTTGGTTTTGGTGGAGTGCGACATGTACTTCAGATCAATACATTGCCCTTTGGAAGCTCGTTTATGATGAGATGGTCAATGTAAAAGGTGTGAAGAATTGTATCTGGGTATGGACAATCGAGAGAAGTAAGGAGCGATGTCAGCAGACAAATGACTGGTCGTCTCCTGCGACTTTGGTCAGTTCTTGGTACCCAGGCGATGAATATGTCGACATCATCGGTGTGGATGTGTACAATAGAGGTTCTAATACTTCTGCCTCAGATTTCTACAAGAAAATTGTAGAGGAGATGGGCGAGAACAAGATGATCACATTGTCTGAGACAGATTACATTCCGGACATTACCAATATGCAGAACGATGGGGCAATGTGGAGTTGGTGGATGCCTTGGGATCAGTCTTGGGCGTCTATGTATCAAAAGACGTCTTCTGATGTTTGGAAAACTAATATGGCCTCGGAATATGTCATCACGTTGGATGAGATGGAAGACTGGGGTACATACGTTGAAGAGGAGATTGTAGATCCTTGTGATGCTCAAACAGACCTTCGCAAAGAAGCAGAATGTGCCGATTATAGTGGTGTCGTTGTGACCAATGACGCTTTGTCTGGTGGAAAAGGTATCAGCATACAAGAAGATGCAGGTTATATCAACTTCACGTTTAATGTTCCTTCTTCAGGAACGTACAAGGTGATAGTAGGAGATTTAGGTATTTATGGTGGAAAGCAATATAATGTTTTTGTTGGCTCTGCATCTGCATCTGTTATTACGAGTGAGTCTTCTGAGACAACTGAATATGATGGCGGCTCATACCGTATGTCTGCAGGAGAAGTTACCGTTAGCATTAAACCTTCTTGGACGTGGTTCGTAGTTGACTATGTGCGTTTGGAACTTGACTCTGACGCCGATGCTCCTGTAACTCCGTCTTCTTCATTGGTAACTCCAAATTCAACCGAATCTGCTCAGAAATTGTACAACTTCCTTGTTACTAACTGGGGAAAGAAAACCATCTCTGGTTTTATGACAGGAAGCATGGATGGGGCTACGACTTCATCAGAAATCACAGATCACGAGGATGTTCAGGCTGTCTACACACGAAGTGGAAAATACCCTGCTTTGGTTGGTTTCGACTTTATGAACGCAACAGGAAAGTCTGTTAATGAGAATAATAGTTGGTATGCCAACTATACGAATGTGGCTATCGCTTTAGCAAAAAAATTGTGGAAGAAAGGTGGTATTCCAGCGTTCACATGGCACTGGCGTTCCCCATCTTACGCAACAGATGGTTTCTATGTAATAGAGCAGTTTGACGCTAACAACCAAACTGATTTCAATTTCACTGATGCAATGAATGCGGATGGCTCTTGGAACACGACTTCTACATACTACAAGAATATGATTGCCGACATTGACAAGGTGGCAGATTATTTCTTGGATTTGCAAGAAGAGGGTGTTGCTGCTATTTTCCGTCCATTGCATGAGGCAAGCGGTGCTTGGTTTTGGTGGGGTACACAAGGTGGTGCCAACTATGTTAAGCTGTACCAATTAGTTTACAATGAGATGGTTAATGTGAAAGGTGTCAAAAACCTTGTATGGGTTTGGAATCCTGAATATGCTACTGATTCAGACTGGAATCCAGGCAAAGGATACTATGATGTTGTTTCTATTGATATCTACAACAATGCGAAAGATTATCAAAGTAACTATGTGGCATTTAACAATTTGAAGAAATTGACTTCTAATGGAAAATTGATTGCTCTTTCAGAAAACGGACCAGTGCCTGATGTTGACGATTGCTACGACAATGATGCAACTTGGAGTTGGTGGATGCCTTGGTATCAGTCGTGGAGTGGAAATTTCGCCGACCAAACCGAGACGACCCAGTGGAAGAAGGTGATGGAAGACGAACGTATCATCACTTTGGAGGATATGGTAGAATGGGAAAAGTATGTTATTTCCGATGTCGTTGAGACAAATGCGGCGACCTCTGTTTCTATCTATCCAACATTGATGGAAAATGGCTTCACTGTGAAAACAGAAAAAGAGGCAACCGTTTCTGTCTATTCAATGGACGGTCTGTTGATTCTCAAAAAAGCTGTTGTCGCAGGTGAAACTTATATTGATATGAGTCAGTGCAAATACGGGGTGTATGCTGTTTCTGTTGGTTATGACAGTGCAACATATATCACTAAATTGGTTAAAAAGTTTTGATGTGATTCTTTAACCTAAAAGAATAGAGAAACCCTAACGTGGTTCTTGTTGTAAAAAGGAGGTGACGTCATTATGATGCTGCCTCCTTTTTAACTTATAATTTATTAGTAGCATAAAGTATGGTAACTAAATGGACAAGAGAAGAGACTATTATTGCTTTTAACATGTATTGCAAAATTCCGTTTAAGGATAGTAACTATACACATCCAATGATTGTGAAGTATGCGAAAATCATTGGAAGAAGTCCAAGCGCACTTAAAACAATCAAAGACGATTTTCTAAAGTTTTTCATTGATGAGATACAGGTGTGCCAAGAAGCGATTATGTCATTGTCGTCATTTCTTCTTTTTGTCAAAAATCCACTCCATAAAGTCGGATGCGGCGAGGGCGATAGTCCATGCGTCGTGTCCCGTGTCTTTGTACTCCACAAGGTCAGCATCGCATCCGTTGCTCTTCAGTTGATAGTAGTCGTCGCGTACCACCGAGATGGGGACAATTTTATCGTCGGCTCCGTGGAAAAAACGAACAGGAAATTTTTTCACCTTCTTTAGTCTGTCTGGAAATATGGCGCCACCAATGGAAACGGCCGCTGTGAAAAGATCTTGATGACGTGCGACCATGTCGAGTGCGCCAAAAGCACCCATTGACATTCCAACTATGTAGACGCGCTTCGAGTCAACATAGGGTTTCTTCGTATAAAGTTCGATTAGCTTGGTGAGCATTTGGCATGCGTGTGTTTCTTCGGGGCTGTCGGGAGTCTCAATCTCACCATCGTCCAAGACGTTGTAATTGGCCCATGCGTCTTCGTATGCACATTGAGGAATCAACACCACGGCAGGGTAGTAGTCGCGTATTGTCTGCTCTTTGTATATTTTCCCCGCATATTTCAGCTGCAAAAGGTTGTCCCATCCTCGTTCGTCCTCGCCGTGCAAGAAGATGAAGAGAGGAAACTCAATTCCTGCATCGTATCCTGCAGGGTAGAGTATGCGGTAGCGCAACGTATCCCCGTCCAACCTGTATTCTCTGCCATAATACTGGTCGGGTTGATATTTCGTCTGCTCTTTTTGCGCAAATGTTGTCAGCGAATAGAAAAACAGGGTGGCAACTGCCAATGTGCGAAGTATGTTTTTGCTTCTCATAATGATTTTCATGAATGAATATGAGCAAATTTAACAAATCGAAATGCTTTCTCAAAATAAAATTAAAAGTTAAAGATCTAAGGTAACGTATTGGCAACAAGAGAATTATAAAATGAAACTTGGATTAAAA
>CAVEVQ010000039.1:0-17884 GCA_963619325.1 Bacteroidaceae bacterium
GGTATCAAGCAACAGGAAATTCATGGGCGGTACCTGTTATCAGATGGATAATGCGTCGTTTGCTTGAGACTACAAACAATGGGGGAAATCACCATATTGAGTTGCCCACACCGTATTTACATGATAAAGTATATACATTGTATCAATTTGATGACTTTACCCCTGTAGCCGGACAATTCTTAAATGCATCAAATAGTTGCTACGGCTTTGTCCTCTCAAATATGCTTGACATCATTGATACAGAACCTAACGAAAAACTTTACATCTCAAAAGCAGGATGTGCTGGCATTTTGAGCAGTGTGGTTATAAATACATCGAGAATTATTTAGTTAAAGAGTACTATAGCGGCATAACAAAACCACACGTTTTGCAAAACTTTTCCACCACACGATGTTGACGAAAACCTTCGGCAATGCGTTGCGAACGTTCTTTGTGCAAAATCGTCTCCAAAGATTCTTGCAGAATATTGCCCAACGCCATATTGCCGTCCGCATCTAAGCAACAAGGAACAACAGTGCCATCGGAAAGAATGGCAATGTGATCTCGCAAGGCATAGCAATTTCGTTCCTCCATGCCTTTTCCTTCTCCGCCAGGCCATACAAAACGAGAAGAACGCTGTAGATAGATATGATCTGCCAATTTGAGATTACGACAATTTCCCACTACCTCAACTGCAAATTTCTTTTGCACAAAGGATTCACAAAACTGATTGTAACGAATGGAATTTTCCGATCCTTCATTCCATAATCGCAACGAAAAATAACTATTTGCACTCTGATTTTGTGCAAATAATATTACATTTTCCAAATAACTTCCCCATTCGGATTCGCTCATATTCTCCTCTGCGTCATGAAGGGAAATGTTATATTGACGAATCTTATGTTGAACAAGAATCTCTTTCCGTTTTGTCAACAGGGAGCCATTCGTCGTCATGTTAATAAAGAAACCTTGCTTTTCTGCAATAGAGAGTAGTTCGTCAATATGGGGATGCAAAAGTGGTTCCCCTAAAACGTGCAGATAGATGTAATTTGTATACGGACGTATAGAAAAAAGTATCGCCGAAAAGACTTCCGGCGACATATACATTTTCTTTCTTTTTGACTGAAAGCAGAAAGAGCAGTTGAAATTACAGACGTTAGTAATTTCAACATATACTTTTTTGAATCTCATATATTAAGGGTTGTACTCCAAGAT
Organism: Bacteroidaceae bacterium; assembly: GCA_963619325.1. Classification (GTDB taxonomy): domain Bacteria; phylum Bacteroidota; class Bacteroidia; order Bacteroidales; family Paludibacteraceae; genus UBA1181. The sequence goes on from CAVEVQ010000039.1 coordinate 1,195, forward strand.
ACCTGTGTTGTAGGCTCTCTTCAAGAACTTAGCATATTGGAATTTATAACCTACCGAAACACTCAAACCGGTTGACTTTGAGGTAGAGAAACCTTGAGAGAAACCGACAGAACCGAAGAGACCCGAAACATGTTTAGTCATCTCATAATTTACTTTCACGTTCAAACCCCAATCAAACTCATCCAAGAGAGGGTTGTCTCCTTTGAAAGCGTTACCACCGACACCTCCTGCAAAGAAGAAACCAATACCTGGAGACAATGTGCCAGGACCGACGTTAGTAATGTTATAGTAAACCAAGATAGGAATACGGATGTAAAAAGCCTTTACCTTCTCGCTGGTTGCAGTATCACTTGGGAAAACCGCACTGGTAGAGTCGCCATGCACTTTAGTATCAAGTGTAGAACCCTCCATTGTGAAAAGGATTTCTGGTTGGATAGACCAGTGCGTTTGAATAACCAAATCTGCCAAAACACCAGCATGGAAACCACATTGGATACTTGCATCATCTAAGTCACGAGCCATCTCGCCGATACCGTTAATATCTACAACGGGCAGAACCTCACCATTCCATTTTGTCATATTGAAACCGCCCTCGACACCAAAACGGACTTTCACGTCCTTTGTCTGTGCCGACAGCGAGCATATCCCCAATGTAATCACCAACAAGGTGAACAATACTTTCTTCATCATACGAACCTTTTAATTCTCTATATATTATGTGTAGTAACTGTTTTATAACGCGTTCAACTCAACAAATTTATTAAAAAAACTTAAACAATGGAAAATTACAGTTCGTTTCATATAAAAAAACTGCCGAATACCGCATATAAAACTTTTTTACAACGGTATTCGGCAATTATTTTTTCTCTCAGACTACCCTGAACAGTCTAATACTTTCTATTTTACAATCATTCTACCACTTGCGGTGTTACCCATCACATTATTGTCATAAATACATTTTGCGACGATATATGGCACATAGTAGTCGCCCGCGTATGTAGCGGAGAGTGTCAAAGTGGTAGTTGTCGTCTGCCCTCTCTTCAGATTGTCTACATATACATAGGTACGATCATCTCGCTGATCAATGTTAGTATTGTAGAGGTCGTTTACAACCTTAAGGATTTCGACACCTGCAGGAGCAATATAGGAAATGGATACATTCTCTTGTTCCCTACCAGTGAGATTGGTTACGGAAACGATGGCTTTGTAGGTAGCACCTGCCTCAACACCTTGCAAGTTCAAAATTGAATTATCTTTCTGATAAACGACATTGACAGACAAACCACTTGCAGAAGCAGGAACAGACGCTTGCGTAGCCCAACTCTCAAAGAAAGCCGTGGCATATTGCGTAGCCTTTCCCTTGTTTTGAACCTTCACTTTAGCCTGCTGTTGATTTTCAGCAACCTGAGCCGACCATGCCGACAAAGTAGTCTTCTCGGTGGCAAATTCCTTACCATTGACAAACAAAGAGAAATTCAACTCATCGTCCACTCCATTTTTCGAATAGTAAACACTGGCCGCATGAAGAGAAAGTACGATATCTGTGCTGTACATCCAATCTTGAGATATCAACTTTGCTCGCATATCTTCAACACTCTGCTCTACACTCGTCAAACCACACAAAGTCTGAGCAACCACTCTTGAAGAAGAGATTGGACAACGGTAGGCTGAAGCATCACCTGCAGCAGACTGCATAATTTGTTTAGCTACTGCGACCTGACCCATAGAAGCATAGGCTGCAGCAAGATAGTTTTGCGCACCTTCAGACATTCTCCCCACCTCTGCCTTCATTCTGTTCATCGTTCCCAACTCTTGAGCGTTTGAACTGTTGGCTGAAGCCAATACATAAAGTCCGAAAGCAGTAAAGTTGTTTTCGTAGTCGGAAGAACTTGATTTCCAGTTGCGCACTTGAGTCTGCACATAACGAGTGAGCAAACGAAGCATCTTGTCATTCACATAATAGCCCTTCTCGGTGGCTTTCTTCAAGAAGAGAAGGACGTAGGCAGAAGTCCAACGGTCGCCAAAGCCTGAGTTTTTCCAATAAGTCATAGCCCCCTCGTTGTTTTGGTAGTTGGCGAGGTTTTCAATAGCCTCTTTCACATTTTTCTCTGCCAGAGTCCTCTGTTCTTTCGTTAATTGAGAAAACTCCATCAAGTAAATCTGACCCAAAGCCTTAGAAGCAATGCACTCAGAACTTGCGTAAGGGAACTCCAACAATGACTCTACACGAGAAGCTACGTTGAAAGGTTTTACACGAGAAACCTCGACAGAGAGAAATTGTTTCTCATTGCCCAATGCCTTGACGGTAAGTTCCTCACTCTTTCCCGCCTCTATTTTGAACGTTTCAGCGTTTACCATACGCTCGCTAACCGAACGAATAGGCAACTCGGCAGCATAGACAGATTTATCACCAGAACAAGTGCTGTTAATGGTAATCGTACCTGTACCCTCTTGGTTTCCTGCCTTCACCTTGAATTGAACAGTTTTATCACCTTGTTCAGAGAAGTCAGTAGAAACTGAGTTTGAGCCAACAACCTCCAAACCACCAGAAACTGAAATAGTCGTTTTTACATTTTTCACAGAATTATCCATAGCGAAGATGGTAGCCGAAACAGTAGACTCGTCGCCCACACCGATTTGTCGAGGCAATGTACCAGTCACCATCATCGACTTACGAACATAGACAGATTTTTCTGCAGAACCGTAGGCATTCCCATCAGCTGCTACCACCATCACACGGACACGACCACTGTAGTTTGGCACTTCAATCTTATGCGTGTTCGTCTCTCCTTTCTCCACAACAAATGGACCTCCGAAATAAACCATAGGAGTGAAACGATTGACGATGGCTTTCGGACCATTATACAAAGCCTCATCACCACCAACGGTGAACATCTGATCTATCTTTCCACCAAACGCACCACACACATTACTGTACAAATCCCAAATACGCATGTTCATAGCCTCTTTAGCGAAGAAAGCATTCCAAGCGTTTGGCGTTTTAAAGCGAGTCAAGTCGAGCAACCCCTCGTCGACTACAGCCAGAGTATAAGCCATAGCTCTACCCTTTTCTTCCTTCACCTTCACCTCAAAAGTCTGCAAAGGTTTCGTCTCGTCTTTTGACACAATGACAGGAGTCAACTTGCTTGATTCCGAACTAACAGAAACAGGCACAACACCATAGAGACGGATTGGCATATCATTGTCCTTCGTATGGCTGTATGGCTGAATAAGCGTTGCAGACACATATACATTTGGTAACATCTCCTCAGTAACATCAAATAGGACAGTCGTGTTGCCTGCATTGCACTCAACGAACTTCATTTCCTGAATACCAGCACTATTGCTTACTGAAACGATAGCACGACCACCTTGCGCACCAGGAATTGTCACCTGCATCTTGTCGCCTGCAACATATTCCTTTTTATCCGTTTGGATGGAAAGGGCTGTTACAAAAGCACCACCATCCGAACAACGACGCTCTGTCATAGAAGGCCAATCGAAGTATGAACGGATGCAGGCCGTATGCCCACTCTTATTATCCGTAACTCTGACAAGGAAGCCTCCCCAGTCTTTATCCTTGATGTTCAAGACGAAAGAACCCTTTCCATTAGCATCCGTATGAACCGTCTCCTTTTTAAATGGCTTATCGTAGAATGAATAAGAATAGTCGGCTACACCCTCAGAGGTGCTGTTCCACCACCACCACCAAGCAGTCTTGTAGACCTCAACCGTCAAGTCGGAAGAGACTCCTACACCATTTCTGTCGACAGATGCAACCTCAAATTTCTGGTTTTCACCCGTTGCCAAGAACCACTTATCACCCATCGAAGGAGCTTTTACACCCACATATTGCTTATACGGAGAGAAAGGAACTACCTGAACATCCGTGCTGAACTCGCCACTTGGCTCGTATACCTTTGTGGTAACACTACAATTTAGTTTACCTGGAGCAGCCGTCGTCTTAGGCATATAAAGATTCATATAAGCCTCGCCGTTTCCGTCTGTTTTGCCTTCCGCAACCACAGTCTCAACAGCATCAAACGACTTAGAGCAGTCGTCGAACTCGTAATCCTTCCATTTGTCGAATTTAGTTGTACCCTTAACTATTTTGGTTGAGATTTCATATTTCATCTCGTGCGTTTTCGCGCCATTGAGCCATTCTGTGCGTAGATCGTACACCTGTGCGCCCTCAACCAACTCCTTAGGCAAGGCAAGGTTGATTTTGAGACGATTCGGCTTAATCGTCTCAATGCGAATACGCTTGCTGAAGGTCGTACCGCCCACCTGAACGTTGACCAGCCAACTACCCGTAACGATATTATCTTCCGTAGGAACCGAAAACGCATATACACCCATCTTGCCAGCAGTCTTCGTAAACGTCTTATAAGTTTGCCCCAAAGGATTGCAGATTTCCATCACAACGGGATGATTCTCCGGCAATGTCTTTGCTCTGTCGTTCAAGATGAAAGACAAGAATAAAGTGTCGCCCGGACGCCAAACGCCACGCTCACCATAGATATAGCCCTTCAATCCTTTTTGAACTACATCTCCCTCTACTTCAAAGGCACTTGTGGAGAGTTCCTCGCCGCGTTTAACACGCAAACCAGAGATATCATTGTCTTTCTTTGCCAAAACAATGAAAGGAGAACCAATAGAGCCATCAAAAGAGAAGTCAACACGGCCATCCGCATTTGTCTCCCCCTTTCCAATCAACTGGTTCTGACGATTGTAAGCCTCTACAAAGACGCCTGACATTCCTTTTGCCGTCAACAAATCGCTTGCGACAACCACGAGACTCTTGTTGGTTGGAGAAACAGCCCACAAACCAATGTTTGTTGCGAAAACATTTTTCCCTTTCGACTTACCTATGTAGTAAGATTTCTTAGTAGGATCTTCGGCTTCCTTCCACGAATAGCCTGTCCAATCTTCCTGTATATTATACCAGTTGTCTCCATCATCAAAATTTTCATTCAGAGAAGCCAGACGCACCTTGTCCTCACGCTCAAAAACGCTCTTGTCTAACGATGCGCTTCCGCAGCCAGGCCAAGCAGAAAGACGATAATCCATCAGCAACTCCACTCGATACATACAGCCAGGCTCTACTTTCATCAAATTGGAGAGGTCTATCGAGTAATTGTGCCACTTCGAGAGATCGTCAATCTCATCCATAAAAAAAGTTGTAGTGGCAACGGGGCGACCATACAAACGCAAAGGATCACTGTCATACAACGAGGCGTTTTGCAACCACAAAGCAAAATTATTAGCGAAAATCTTGAATACGTTGACACGAACCCCCTTCATATAGATAGACCTGAAAGGAACAACCAGTTTATCCGTTTGAGGAATGATAACACCATCTCCGATAAACTCAACAGCAGGTTTATTCAATTTCAAATCCACTTTTCTTGTAACATTCGCTCCTAAAAGCATACCATCCTTACTGCGGATATTCTCGGAGAGAACCACCGTAACCTCGCCGTTCGTGGAAAGGTCTGGAAAGAGTTTGAGCTTATTGCTCTCTGTCTCGACCACCATAGAAGTGTTATCCTCTACGTACGCCAGACCCATCATGTCTTGCTTGTTGTCTAAAATCTTGTTGAACGACACCTCAATGTATCTTGTGTCGCCGTTCACGCACTTCACATCAAACACGCTCAGTTGGTTAGGATTTGGCACATCCACAGCAACCAGATTCTCGGCAGCCAACCCATACTCGGAATTAGCTATTGTGTTAACCTCTAAAGTAGAGGCTGAAAATCTGACCGTCGCAGAAACGCTGAACGAGCGATCGCTCTTCTTCTCCCAAGTAAGGTCCTTTACACTGTTTCCCCCTTGCTTTAACTCAACAACGCTCTTCACACGGTCAATAGACTCATTATCCGCAGAATTTACCTGAAAAGTGTATTTATAATCACCTGTCTCTTCGACAGAAAAATCACTCAACGCAGCGCTCACATAGAAAGGAAGCGTTTTGAATGAAAACGCAAACTTGTCCGCATCCTCAAACAACTTCTTCAAATCAGCTTCCACCTGATATTCTGTGTCGTATTGCATTTCGCCAGTTGGGCGAAAAACAATGGTATGACCATCCGAAAATGAAAAAGTTCCATCAACTGACGGAGAGATAGACATAAACTCCGACGGATTCACCTTTTTCTGTTGTTCTTCAGACACATCTTCCGATAAAATCAACAACACAGACGCACATCGCGACACCTGCCCCGATGTGTATCCAGCAACATACTTGCTAAAATTCCCTGTGGACTTTCCTTTGTCTGAACACTGACAAAACATAAAAGCCAATATCACAGAGAAAAAAAACAGAAATTTTTGTCTCATATCTTATTGTAAAAAATTAATATCAAACAAATGCAAAAAAAATTGTACTTTTCCAACGCCACGACATACAACATGACAAGGCACAAAAATAGGAAAAGGAAATATAAAAAAATCAGCCAAGAAGAAAATTTTCTCGGCTGATTTAAATTTTATTTATACGAATTTCTTTCTACATAAATCACACAGAAGATCTATTAGATTTCACTTTCTTTCAAGCGTTCTGCGTTCTCAGCGACAATCAGTTTATCGATAATCTCTTGTATATCGCCCCCCATCACAGCCTGTAAGTTATAGAGTGTAAGGTTGATACGGTGATCGGTAACACGACCTTGAGGATAGTTGTAAGTGCGAATCTTGGCAGAACGGTCGCCCGTTGAAACCATTGTCTTACGGCGAGCGGCGATATCGTCCATGTATTTCTGATGCTCACGGTCGTAAATCATCGTACGCAAACGGGAGAGCGCGCGTTCCTTGTTTTTAGGTTGGTCGCGCGTCTCGGTACACTCGATCAAGATTTCTTCGGCAACTCCCGTATTTGGGTTCTTCCAAATATAGCGCAAACGCACACCAGACTCCACCTTGTTGACATTCTGACCGCCAGCACCCCCCGAACGGAACGTATCCCACTTGATTTCACCCTCGTTAATCTGCACATCAAACTCGTCAGCCTCGGGCAAGACAGCCACAGTAGCAGCGGAGGTATGCACACGACCTTGCGTCTCAGTGGCAGGCACACGCTGAACACGATGCACGCCTGATTCATATTTCAACGTGCCATAGACATTTTCTCCAGAAACAGTAAATATGATTTCCTTATAACCTCCGGCAGTACCCTCATTGAAAGAAGATACAGAAACAGACCAACCCTTCGTCTCGCAGTATTTAGCATACATTTTGAAGAGGTCGCCCGCGAAGAGAGCTGCTTCGTCGCCACCTGTTCCGCCACGTATTTCAACGATGGCGTTCTTTCCATCTTCAGGATCAGAAGGGATAAGGAGGATTTTAATATGCTCTTCCATCTCTGGAATTTTCGGTTCGTACTCATCAAGTTCCTCTTTCGCCATAGCGCGCATATCAGGGTCAGACTCAGTTTCCAAGATTTCTTTTGCTTGACTGATGTTAGACAAAGCAGCAACATACTCTTTGCGAGCCTGCACAATCAACTCCAAGTCATGATATTCCTTGTTGAGTTTCACATAACGCTTCATATCGGCGATTACAGCAGGGTCGGTAATCAGCGTAGCGATCTCCTCGAACTTATGCTCTAATCCATCTAATTTTTCCAATAAAGAATTTTCTGCCATATTACTTTAGACGTAGTACCACAATTAAATTTCAATCCACAAAAATAGCAAAAATCAGCGACTTTATGAGGGTAAAATTTGCTATCTTCGCAAGAGAGTTATCTATCAGATTGGCAGACAGGAAAAAAATCAAGGATATGAAAAAAGAATTGCTACTTCTAACATCTTTAGTAATGGGATTTTTCGCAATGAGTTGGGCGAACGACAATGTCAAGATATTTTCGCCCAAAGACTTTAAGATAGGGCTGCAAAAAGACACAGCAGCAGTAATTCTCGACGTCCGTCGTCCGTCGGAGTTTGCCGAGGGGCATATCAAGGGATCCATCAACATAGACTGGCTCGACATCGAGAAGTTCAAAGCAGAAGCAGAGAAATTAGACGAAAACAAGACCTATTTCGTCTATTGCCGAAGTGGGAAACGAAGCAATGCGGCAGCCCGAGAGATGGTAAAACACGGATTGAAGGTGATCGATCTTCAGGGGGGAATATTGTTGTGGAAGCAACAAGGATTTGAGGTAGTAAAATAAGGTGCGGGGATTTATGTGCAAACCGAAAGTTCGATTTATTGATTTATTTGCAGGCATCGGAGATATTCGATTAGGATTACAAGTTCCTCGTTGAATGGATATCAAAAAAAAATATATTCAAAACAAATTACCATGATCGACCAACTATTAGCCTACAACAAAACATTTGTAGAGACGAAAGGATACGAGAAATTCAAAACCTCGAAATATCCCGATAAAAAAATCGCCATCGTCACTTGCATGGACACCCGCTTGGTGGAGTTGCTTCCTGCTGCGTTGGGCATCAAAAACGGAGATGTCAAAATTATCAAAAATGCAGGGGCGGTCATCACCAATCCGTTCGACTCGACCGTTCGTTCTCTTCTGATCGCTATTTACGAATTAGGAGTCAACGAGGTGATGATCATCGGGCATACGGGATGTGGCGTGCAGGGAATGGACGGCGAGGAGATGCTCCACCTGATGAGAGAGCGAGGCGTCGACGACGAGCATATCAATCTGATGAAACATTGTGGCATCGACCTTGAGGCCTGGCTCCACGGATTCGACGACACAGACGCTGCCATCCTTGAAACAGTAGACTTGGTGCGCAACCATCCCCTCATGCCCAAAGACATCGTCGTAAAGGGGTACATTATGGACTCAGAGACGGGAGAGTTGAGTCAGATTTAGCCAATAAATCCTGACTCAAAAACCAATCGGGATATGTGAAAAGCGCCAAAATTTCGGAAAGGAAAACTTTAATAAGCGATTAAAATCAAAGTAATATAAAAAGCGGATTTGAAACATTCAGACAAGATTCTGAATTGTAATTAATTCCTCTTTGGATGTTAGAATTGCAATATCACCCCCATTCCATCGTTGTTTTTTAGACGGTTTGCTATAACAGAGAAAGATTATAAATTTGTGATTCATAATAAGAATTTTGGTCGACTATATGGATTGTTCAGTGATTAAAAAGCTAAAACGGAAATTTTTATCGCACTCTTTTACTCTCTTCTGCGCTTTTTCTTGCATAATAGCACTCAATTCCTGCAGAGATGAGTTCACATCCGACGCTTCATACCGTCTCTCCTATTCTGTCGACACACTCCGTTTCGACACCATCTTTTCGGAAGTGCTAACACCTACGCAAACCATTAAAATCTATAATCATTCGGGAAAGGACATCCAAATAGAATCATGCCAACTTCGCAATGAATATGACTGTTTTCAAATCAATCTCAACGGACAAAGCGGCACCAAATTCAGCCGTATCAACATCGAGGATGGAGACAGCCTCTTCCTCTTCGTACAATCTTATATTCCAGAAGGCGGTAAAGATACACCTCTCTATGTAGACGGCATCGTAACTTTCTCCTACAACGGCAACAACGACCAAATCGTATTGTCTGCCTTCGGTCAGGACGTGCATAAAATGCGAGACAAGTCTATCTTGTCTGATACAGTTTGGACAAACGACAAACCCTACCTCATCTACGGCACTCTCACTGTAGACTCTGCCACTACCTTGACCATCCAAGAGGGCGCACAGCTCTACTTCCACAACGACGCCACCCTGCTCGTCAACGGCTCTCTCATCTGCAACGGCTCTCTCAACGCCCCCATCACCTTGCGAGGCGACAGAACCGACAACATCACCTCAAGCACCTCCTACGACCAACTGAGCAACCAATGGGGTGGAATTGAACTGACAAGCAGCAGCACAGGAAACATCATCAACCATACCTTGATCAAAAACGGAAGATTCGGTATTTTGGTAGACTCTGCCGACGTCAATGCCGAGACAGTCCGTCTCGTCATCGCCAACTCGCATATCCATAACGTGAACCAAAGCGGACTTAAAACGCATTGCGCCACCATCTACGCCTACAACTCTCTCTTCACCTGTGCAGGAAACGGATGCATCGTCCTTCAAGGAGGAAAATACATTTTCAATCACTGCACCATCGCTAACTACACACGCGGTGCCGGACTTTATGCCTACGGTGTCGTCTTAGCCAACTCTCAACTCTATGACGACAAAACAGAAAATCTGCAAGCGTCTTTCAACAACTGCATCATCTACGGATCAAGTGCCAACGAAATCTATTTCAAACACGAGAAGATAGACGAAACTTTCAAAATAGTTTTCCGACACTGCCTGCTCAAATGCAAAACAATTCCAGAAGAACTGGCTAACGACTTCTGTTTTATGTCGCCTATTTGGAACGAGTGGCCTGACTTCAGCAAAGTCAACGTAAGCGAAAGACTCTACGACTTTCACATTGACTCACTCTCTCCTTGCAAATACAAAGGATTGCCTGCCGTGTTGACACAATATCCTGAATGCCAATTTGACAAAGACGAGAAAACGAGAGTTTCAGACTCCCTTCCAGACATCGGGGCCTACCAATGGCAACCCAGCGTAACTATTGAAGAATCAACGAAATAAAATAAACAAAACACTTTAAAAACATCAATAAATGAATAAAATCTACTTGTTTTGCATAGGGTTCTTATTACTGAGTTCGCAAGCGTCAGCGGATAAGACAGTCCGCATAGTGAGCTACAACTTAGAAAACCTCTTTGACTGCGAGAATGACCCCAAAACAGACGATGATTCGTTCACTCCCGAAGGAGACCATCACTGGACATACGGCAAATACTGGACAAAAGTAAACAATCTATCAAGAGCCATCACCGCTGCTGGCGAATGGGAGACGCCCATCGTCATCGGCTTATGCGAGGTGGAAAACGCTAAAGTCGTCGTCGACCTACTACACAAAACGCAACTGAAAAACGCCAAATACCAGTTCATACACAAAGACTCGCCCGACCGTCGTGGCGTTGACGTGGCTCTTGCCTATCTCCCTTCTGAATTTCGTCTGCTCCAAACAGCCTTCATTCCTGTGAACATCATTGACGGAAAACCCACGAGAGACATTCTGCATGCCACCGGCCAACTCTCCAACGGCGACACCCTACACGTCTTTGTCAACCATTGGCCCTCGCGCTATGGTGGCGAAATGGAATCGCGACCTAACCGCATGCTGGCAGCAGAAACCTTGCGCGAACAGACAGACAGCCTGTTCTCAATCGGGAATCCTAAAATCATCATTTTAGGAGATTTTAACGACTACCCAGATGATGAGAGTTTAATCTACGGATTATGTGCGGTTTCCCCCTCAAAAAATTCTATATTTGACGAGCCTTTTGACCAACTCTACAATCTGGCTTACCCAATCCATGAAGAGGGCAAAAAAGGCAGTCATAAATTCGGCGGTGAATGGGGTATGTTAGATCAGATAATCGTCTCAGCAACCCTCTTGAATGAAGAAGAATCCACTTTCGCAAACCCACAAGGGCTGACAATCTGCGAAGCTCCGTTCCTATTCAAAGAGAGTGCTACTGGTCCTTCACCGAAGCGTTCCTTCTTAGGGAATTTCTTCGCATACGGCTATAGCGACCACCTCCCCATCTACATCGACATTTACCTAACAGAATAAAATAACGACTCTTTCACCATTATATGTCCAAGAAATTCAACTATACACCACTTCTGCACATCATAATCTGGTTGCTCTATATCCTCTCTCCTTTAATTTTCTTCCACAGAAATGGAGACGCCGACATCGTACACTACTCTCGCCATTTCATCATGGCACTTTCTCTCATGCTCGTCTTCTACATCAACTATTTCTATTTCGTAAAACGATTCTTGCTAAAGAGTCTTCTAAGAGAATTTTTCGGAGTCAACGCCATCGTAATCCTGATATGTTGCGCCATAAATTTCGCTTTTCACAATTACACGGAACCCAAATTAGAGGAGGCGCGCGTAGAACGAATGATTCGCACTCAAAAAGAGATTGAAACCAGAATGAGGGAGGGTTACACCCATCAAGAAGCTGTACAAATGCGAATAAAACGCTTCAGAGGGAAAAAAATCGTGGTGTGGGACTCGCTTCTGCGAATTTTAGCCTGTATTTGTGTGATTGGTACTGCAGTAGCTCTAAAATCAATCCAGAATCTTTATGTGGCAGAAGAAAAACGCAAGGAAGAAAAAAGAGCCAAAACAGAAGCAGAACTCAAAAATCTGAAAAGCCAACTCAACCCCCACTTTCTTTTTAATACACTCAACAACATCTATGCCCTGATTGCCATCAGCCAGGAGAAATCGCAAGCCGCCGTCATCGACCTCAGCAAAATGTTACGATACATTCTTTACGAAGCAGATGCAGAAGAAATTGAAATTTCAAAAGAAATAAATTTTATTGAGAATTACATAAAACTAATGCGTCTTCGGTTGAGTGATAAAGTTGAAGTAATAACACATTTTGATATAACACAAAACGAATCATTGCGTATTGCTCCGCTACTTTTTATTACATTTGTAGAAAATGCTTTCAAGCATGGTATTTCAGTGAAAGAACACTCTTTTGTGCATTTTTCAATCATTGAGACAAGCCCATATACTATCGACTGCATTTTGGAGAATAGTTGCTTTCCGAAAGATGGGAAAACAGACAAAAGCGGTTCGGGCATTGGATTAGAAAATCTAAAGAGACGGTTGGAACTCATCTATCCAAAACGGTTTCAATTCTCTTGTGGCATTGAAAATCAAGTCTATAAGTCAAGACTGACCATTGATTGCAGTCCGAAATGTTAAGTAAAAAACTATTTTAACACGAAAATATATTTTGCGATGAACGAAAATAAGATAACAGTTGCCGTGGTCGACGATGAACCATTGGCATTAGGACTTTTGGAGAGTTACGTCAACCGAACTCCTTTCTTAGAGTTGGTAGGCAAGTATGACAGTGCATTGGAGGCTATGCAGGTGATTCCGACGAAGATGCCTCAGCTGATCTTCGTAGACATCCAAATGCCGAACCTCAACGGTTTGGAGTTCTCTAAATTGGTGATGAACAGGACAAAGGTAATCTTCACAACCGCCTTCCAACAATACGCTGTCGACGGATATAAGGTCAACGCCTTAGACTATCTCTTGAAGCCTATCTCTTACGCCGACTTCGTCTTGGCGGCTCAAAAAGCCTACGATTGGTACAACAACCCAAGCAACGCAGGTAACTCAGGAGGTCAGAAAGCCGGCGAAACGACAAAAGACAGCATCTTCATCAAATCAGACTACAAGCTGCTTCAAATAGAAATGGAAAAAATCATTTACATAGAGGGACTAAAAGACTATGTGAAGATTTTCGTTGAAGATCAATCCTATCCTATCCTTTCGTTAATGAATATGAAGACATTAGAGGCTATGCTTCCATCTGATCGCTTCGCTCGCGTCCACCGCTCTTTCATCGTGCAACCTAAAAAAATCAAGGTCATTGAAAGAAACAGAATCGTCTTCGGGAAAGAATACATTCCAATTTCAGAAACTTATAAGGAATCGTTCCAGGAATTCTTAAATCAACACGCCATCTTCTTAACAATTCAGAGAAATGTCGATTAAGAACATACAACTTGTCGTTTCTCCTAAACAGGCAGCCATCGATGCAGAGCTGAGAACAGAGATTAGTAAAAAAATCAATGTGAAGGTCTCTGCAATAGACTCTTACCAAATCGTAAAGAAATCTATCGATGCCCGAAAACGAGACGAGATAAAAGTCAACTTGACTCTCAACGTATACACTAACGGAACACAACCCGTTCCTATCGAGTATCCATTCCACTATCGAGACGTGAACAACGCCACACCCATCCTCATCGTGGGTGCTGGTCCGGCTGGTTTGTTCGCTGCCCTTCGTCTAATTGAGTTAGGCATGAAACCTATCATCATCGAACGAGGCAAAAAGGTGGAAGACCGCAAAAAAGACATCGCCCTGCTCGACCGCAACCAAGGTCTGAATGTAGAATCAAACTATTGTTTCGGAGAAGGAGGCGCCGGCACTTTCTCCGACGGAAAACTTTTCTCCCGTTCCAAAAAGAAAGGAGACTATAGCAAGATTCTACTCCGTTTCCACCAACATGGAGCTCAAGACGCTATTCTCTACGAAGCGCACCCACATATCGGAACAGACAAACTGCCATCCGTCATTAAAAATATGCGGGCGACGATAGAGCAATATGGCGGTGAAATCCATTTCGAAACGAAACTCAAAAAACTGCTCATCGAAGAGAAGCATATAAGAGGACTTGAAACCACAGATGGTCAGACTTTTAAGGCTGACAACATCATCCTCGCTACAGGACACTCCGCAAGGGATGTCTACCAACTGTTAGCAGAACAAGGCATCACTCTTGAAAGCAAAGGGTTCGCCATGGGCGTACGTGTTGAACACCCACAAATGCTAATCGACCAAATACAATATCACAGAAAGGACGGTCGCGGAGACTATCTGCCTAGCGCAACCTATAATCTTGTCACCCAAGTGGATGGTCGTGGAGTCTATTCTTTCTGTATGTGTCCAGGAGGCTTCATCGTGCCTGCATCAACCAATGAGAAAGAGTGTGTAGTCAACGGAATGTCGCCTTCTAACCGAAACTCTAAATATGCCAACTCCGGCATCGTCGTAGAAATCCGCCCTGAGGATTTCTCTGAAGGGGAATTGTCTCAGTATAAGAAATACGGCATCCTCGCAGGTCTCAAATTTCAAGAAGACTACGAGCGACTCTCCTTTGAAAACGGAGACGGAGACAAAGCCATCGCTCCCGCACAACGTCTAAAAGATTTCGTTCATAACACTTTATCAGAGGATTTACCCAAGACATCTTACTTTCCAGGTGTCAAATCTTCGGATATCCACAAGTGGATGCCTCCGTTTATCTGCAAACGTCTTCAACAAGGGTTCAAATATTTTGACACGAAGATGCACGGTTTCCTGACCAACAACGCCATCATCATCGGCGTGGAATCAAGAACCTCGTCCCCCCTCCGCATACCAAGAGACCCTAACACTCTTGAACACATTGAAATCAAGGGACTCTACCCTTGTGGAGAGGGAGCAGGCTATGCGGGCGGTATCACCTCCTCTGCTGTCGATGGCGAACGTTGCGCTGAACTTATCGCTGATAAGCAAAAACAAAATCAAGAAAACAAATGAATAATAATTTCGACTATACACAATACAAGCATTTTTTCTTTGTAGGAATAGGTGGTACAGGCATGAGTGCCATTGCCCAATACCTCAAAGGATTAGGGAAGGAAGTGTCGGGAAGCGACCGTCTTTTCAAACCTGAACAGAAAATGGTGATTCAGGAGCAGTTTGAGAAGATGGGCATTCAATGTTTCAACCAAGATGCCTCTGGTGTAACCTCTGACGTGGATGTTTTGGTGATTTCAACGGCTATCGAGGAAACCAACGTTGAACTACAGAAAGCAAAAATTCTGAACATTCCCGTTGTGAAACGTTCAGAATTGCTCGCCTCTATATCTCGCACCAAACGCACCATCGCCGTAGGTGGAACATCAGGGAAATCAACCACCACCGCAATGATCTTCCATATTTTAGAAGAGAACGGCGTTTCCCCCTCTTTGATGAGTGGTGCTGGTCTAACTTCCTTGCAAGAGAAAGGATTGCCTGGCAACGCATGGGTAGGCAAAAGCGATTGGCTGGTCATTGAGGCAGACGAGTCTGACGGCTCTATCGTCAACTACACATCCGAGATTGCACTCCTGCTCAATATGGACCGCGACCACAAGGAATATGCCGAGTTGACGGAACTCTTTAAAACTTTCCGTTCTCATACAACAGGAAGGTTCATCACCAACCAATCTCACCCAATGAGTGCAGAGTTGTCCGTCAACCGCCAATATGACTTCGGAGTGGAGACAGACTGCGGTTACAAAGGAACTGATTTCGCACAAAATGGTTTTTCAATTTCTTTCAAGTGCAATGGAGAGACCGCACAAATACCAGTCATCGGTCGCCATAACATGGAGAATGCATTGGCAGCTATTGCAGCGAGCAATGCCGTCGGTGTTTCAATAGAAGATGCGATTAAAGCGTTGACGAACTACCGTGGCATCTACCGACGCACGCAGTTGGTAGGTGTGAAAAAAGGCATCACTGTGATAGACGACTTCGCCCACAATCCCGCCGAGGTGGTATGCGCAATAAGAGCCTGTCAAACCATTGGCAAGCGAGTCTTCGCATGGTTCCAACCCCACGGGTTCGGTCCGTTAAAGTTCATGCATAAGGAGTTGGAACAAGATGTCACCGCCGTACTTCGTCCACAAGACCTTTTTCTCCTCTCCGACGTCTACTACGCAGGAGGCACCGTCACCAAAGAAGTAACCTCTTCCGACGTAGTCGCTGAAATCAAGAAACACAGCACCCAAGTAGCATATTTCGCCAACCGCTCCGACATACTACCTTACCTCAAAACAAACGCTAAAGAAGGTGATGTCATCTTAGTGATGGGCGCACGCGACACCACGCTGTCAGCATTTGCAGGAGAGATATTGGAAAATATATAAGGGAATATTAAGAGTGAACGCACAAGGTATGAGTAGTAAAAGTAATTATTGCTGTCCGCTAAAACTTTTTGAACCCGCAAAAGATAGGGCTGGATTCC
>CAVEVQ010000040.1:0-16564 GCA_963619325.1 Bacteroidaceae bacterium
CGTGCCTGTCACGCACGGGGTCAGGGGTTCGAGTCCCCTACACACCGCTGATAAAGATTCTTTTGATTTAGATATATAAAGGTGTGTTAGTTCAGCTGGTTAGAATACGTGCCTGTCACGCACGGGGTCAGGGGTTCGAGTCCCCTACACACCGCTGATAAAAGAGGGTATTCATAATTTTTAGTTTTAGATGGGAGATTTCTGTGAAGAAGTCTCTTTTTTTTTGTGCCTGTGTGTAGGTGGAATCACCTACAACACCAGGATTTGATTTTATTCTCCATCCTGTCGCACCATGCTTCGAATGACGAGGCAATAAAACGTTGTCTTAAAAGATCAATGACAGTGCAGACGCTGTAGATAGCAATAATGTCTAAAATGGCATAGAGAGGGAAAAATGGTGAAAGAATCTGAACGTCTGCTACATGGAAAATGTCAAAATAGAGGATATTGCGGAGTAGTCTGCAGTCGTGAATCAAATAGACGCCAAACGTGGCTGAAGATAACTTGTTAATGAAGGCATTGCTGAAATGGAACGATTGGAAGAGTCTGAAAATACATATTGATATTAATGGAACACAAACGCAATATTCAAAGAGTCTATTTGCTATGGAAAATAATGTCGAGTCTGGCGCGAGAAATCCGAATATATGTTTTTTACCGACTATCGCTCCCCAAAGTATGATGGCGACAAGGAAGTAGAAAGCGGCGTTTGTTGCCTTGATTTGACTGCTACAATGAAGTCTGATGAAAGCTCCTATTAGATAGAAAAAGAGAAGTCGGATTATATCTACATATTGGTTTAAGAGCATGAAACATTGAAAGTAATACAGAAAGAAGAAGATTGACAGCAGAAGGAGAAATCCTCGTTTGTTGAGGTCGCCAATGAACTTATTGATGAGGGGGGAAGCCAATATGACGAGGACGTATGTCGTCGCAAACCACCACATTCCTCCTGTGACGGGTCGTAGAATTATGGCAGAAAGGTCTTTTGCAAAGTCGCGTATAGAGACATAGGTTAAGTCTTGTATGCCCGTGTTATTGACGATCTTGAAATACAAGAAGACCAGAAAAAAGATGGCTGTTAGTGAAAAGGCATAGAAGATGATTTGACGGGCGACTTTTCGTATGGAAACACTCTTTTTTAAGCAGACAAAGTAACCTGAAATCATCATAAAAAGAGCAACTCCTATGTGTCCTCCAGGATATAATGACTCAACAACCAATTTATTGAAATAGATGGCGTCTAAGTTCTCTGCCGTTACTACGTTATGTTCTATCGCACCAAAGCATCCATGAGCTGATAGATGGTGCGCAATAATCATCAGCATTGATATAATACGCAGTAATTCAAAATTGCTTTGTCTCGTTTTTGCTTCCATTTTTTTATGATTTTTTTTGGATAGGCATAAAAAAGCAGTCTCAGAATTGCTTCAAAGACTGCTTTCAATATGAAGTCTGCTATTTCTTCTTGCAAATCTCCTCAATCTCGCTCATGATTTTCTTTGCCAAGTCATTAGCTTCTGCTTCGGTGTGGGCTTCGGAGTAGATGCGGATGATAGGTTCCGTGTTCGACTTGCGGAGGTGTACCCATGAGTCGGCAAAGTCAATTTTTACGCCGTCAATGTCGTTCACCCGTTCGTTGGCGTATTTCTCCTTCATCTGCGACAGAATGTCGTCTACCTTGATGTCTGGTGTCAACTGAATTTTGTTCTTCGAAATGAAGTAATTAGGATAGGTCTTGCGCAATTCAGACACTTTCATTTTCTTTTCTGCCAAAAGCGACAAGAAAAGGGCGATTCCAACGAGGGCGTCGCGACCGTAATGGGCTTTGGGATAGATGACGCCGCCATTGCCTTCTCCGCCAATCACGGCGTTGGTTTCTTTCATCTTTGTAACGACATTGACTTCGCCTACGGCCGCCGCATGATAAATTCCTCCGTGTGCGTCTGTTACGTCTCTCAATGCGCGTGTGGAACTGAGGTTGGAAACAGTGTTGCCCGGCGTGTGGTTCAAAATATAGTCGGCTACGGACACCAACGTGTATTCTTCGCCAAACATAGAGCCGTCTTCGCAGATAATCGCCAAGCGATCTACGTCAGGGTCTACTACGAAGCCTACATCAGCGATGCCCTTCTTCATTTCATCTGAAATCTGAGTGAGATTGGCGGGCAATGGCTCTGGATTGTGTGCGAAATGTCCATTTGCCTCGCAGTTGAGTTTTATGACCTTGTCAACGCCTAATTCTTCGAGCAACTTTGGTAAAATCAATCCGCCGACAGAGTTCACACAGTCGATTGCCACCGTGAAATTCGCTTTCTCAATGGCCTTTTTATTCACTATGTCTAATTTGAGCACGTCTTTGATGTGTGTCTCCGTATAGTCTTCGTGGTTTACGCTGCCTAAATCGTCTACTTCGGCAAATGTAAACTGGTCTTTGTCCGCCAATGCCAACACCTCTTTCCCGTCTTTGTCGCTCAAGAACTCTCCGTCGCTGTTGAGCAGTTTGAGGGCGTTCCATTGCTTGGGATTATGGCTTGCTGTGATGATGATTCCACCGATGGCTTTCTCTTTCTTCACTGCAATCTCAGTGGTTGGTGTCGTCGCCATACCAATGTTTACCACGTCAACACCTACCCCAACAAGGGTTGCCTCAACTAATGATTCCACCATCGGACCAGAGATTCTCGCATCTCGGCCGACAACGATTTTCTTATTGTCGCCTTCACTATGCGCTTTCAGCCAGGTGGCAAATGCAGCAGTGAATTTTACTATATCTAATGGAGTGAGGTTGTCGCCGACGCTACCGCCGATCGTTCCTCTGATTCCTGAAATTGACTTGATTAATGACATGCTTTTTTTATTTATCTTATTAGATTAACTCGGTCTTTAAAAATTTACCTGTCAGACTGTTGGGGTTGTCGGCTATTTCTTCTGGCGTTCCTGTAGCAACGACTTTTCCTCCATTCCGCCCCCCCTCTGGACCTATGTCAATGATGTAGTCCGCCATTTTAGCTACGTCTAAGTTATGCTCGATGACGATGACGGTGTTGCCTCTCTCCACTAAGCGGTTGAGTACGTCTAATAGTATGCGTATATCCTCGAAGTGGAGTCCTGTGGTCGGTTCGTCTAAGATGTATACAGTGTTGCCTGTTTCTCGTTTCATCAGCTCTGTGGCGAGCTTGATTCGTTGGCTCTCACCTCCCGACAGAGTGGTAGATGGTTGCCCGAGCTTTATATAGCCTAATCCGATTTCTTGCAGGGTCTTGACTTTGTGATAGATGGTCGGAATGTTCTCGAAAAACTCGACTGCCATGTTGATGGTCAGGTCTAACACGTCGGCAATGGATTTCCCTTTGAAACGGACTTCCAATGTCTCCCGATTGTAGCGTTTCCCTTGGCAGGTTTCACAAGGCACTAACACGTCGGGCAGGAAATTCATCTCAATGGTTCTATATCCGTTTCCTGTACATGTCTCGCATCGTCCGCCTTTCACGTTGAACGAGAAACGCCCCGGCTTGTAACCTCTCATTTTGGATTCGGGAAGGGAAACGAACAACTCGCGAATGTCGCCAAACAAACCTGTGTATGTGGCGGGGTTGGAGCGTGGCGTCCTCCCGATAGGAGATTGGTCTACGTTGATTACTTTGTCTACGAATTCTATTCCTTCAATGCTATCGTAGGGCAACGGATCCTGCAAAGAATTATAGAAATGTTGACTTAGAATAGGTTGTAGGGTGGCGTTGATCAAAGTTGATTTTCCACTTCCCGAGACACCTGTTACGCAAATGAGTTTGTTGAGTGGAAATGAAACTGTAATGTTTTTCAGATTGTTGCCTCTGACTCCTCGGAGGGTGATGCAATTGCCACTGCCGTCTCTACGTTTCTTCGGAACTTCAATTTTCTTGATTCCGTTGAGGTAGTCGGCTGTAATGGTGTGTGTCTTGACCATTTCTCGAGGCATTCCGGAGAATACCACTTCACCTCCTTTCCGACCTGCAAACGGGCCAATGTCGACCACATAATCGGCCTCTAACATCATATCTTTGTCATGCTCCACTACGATGACGGAGTTGCCTATGTCTCGTAGCTTCTTCAACGACTCAATCAGACGGACATTGTCTCGCTGATGCAGTCCGATGCTTGGTTCATCCAATATGTAGAGTACGTTGACCAATTGGGAGCCAATCTGCGTCGCTAAGCGAATACGCTGGTTCTCTCCTCCAGAAAGGGTGGCAGACGCCCGGTTGAGCGATAGGTATTCCAATCCTACATCAACCATAAATTGTAGTCGGTTCTTGATTTCCTTTAGAATCAATTCTGCAATGGTATATTGCTGCTTTGTCATTTGCTCGGGAACCTTCTCAATCCAGTTGATTAGTTCCGCAATATCCATGTTGGCAAGGTCTGCTATGTTCTTGTCCGCAATGCGGAAATGCAGTGCCTCTTGATTTAGTCTGGCTCCGTGGCAGACAGGACATACAACTTGTCTGCTAAATTGTCCCGCCCATTTCTGTGCGGTCGCCGAGGCGTCTGTCTCTTGCTGCAACTCAATATAGTGAATGACACCTTCAAAAAGGCATGTCATCTTGCTTGCTCCCAATGATTCGTTGGTGACGCAGACACGTTCGTCTGTTCCGTTGAGAATGACGTCGAGCGCCTCCTCCGGAATCTCCGAAATGGGGTCTTTGAGTGAGAAGTCATATCGATTGGCAATGGCTTCCAATTGCCAGAAGAAAAGATTTTTTTTGTATTTGCCTAAAGGAATGATGCCTCCGTTGTAGATGCTGATGGATTTGTCAGGAATGATTTTGTTCATGTCGAAGACATTGACCATTCCGATTCCTTTGCATTTGTGGCAGCTTCCGTGGGGCGAGTTGAACGAGAAATTATGAGGGGCAGGCTCTGCGTATGAGATGCCGGACGTCGGACACATTAGATGTCGACTGAAATGGCGGAGCAACTGTTTCCCCTCTTCTTTGTTTTTGCGAAGAACGACGAGTGTTCCTTTGCCTTGCTTCAGAGCAGTGCGGATAGACTCTTTCACTCGTTGCTCGTTCATCTCTGAGACTACAAGTTTGTCGATGAGAATCTCGATGGTGTGGTTCTTGTAACGGTCTAACTTCATACCGTGGACTATCTGTCGTAGCTCGCCATCTACACGTACGGTGAGATAGCCACGCTTGCGGATCTGCTCGAAGAGTTCCTTATAGTGTCCTTTTCGTGCTGTGATGACAGGAGCAAGCAGGTAGATGGGGTCTCCAGTATACTCTTTCTTTATCAGTTCGATGATTTGATCTTCGGAGTATTTCACCATCTTCTCGCCAGTGACATACGAGAAGGCTTCTCCCGCACGGGCGAAAAGCAGACGGAGGTAGTCATAGACCTCGGTGGTCGTTCCTACGGTGGAACGTGGATTTTTATTGGTTGTTTTCTGTTCAATGGAGATGACGGGCGACAAACCTGTGATCTTGTCTACGTCTGGACGCTCCATATTGCCCAGAAAATTGCGGGCGTAGGCAGAGAATGTGTCAATGTAGCGGCGTTGCCCCTCGGCATAGATAGTGTCGAAAGCGAGTGAAGACTTTCCGCTTCCACTCATACCTGTGATCACCACGAGACTGTCTCGTGGTATTGAAACATCGATGTTTTTGAGGTTGTGGACTCTCGCACCAAAAACTTCGATTTTGTTGGTTGGCGAGTCCTCTTTTTCGTTCTCTCTTTCCAATGCGTCTTTCCCTGTTTCCACCTCTTGATTCATACTAATCTGAGTTTATATAGCAAAATTAAGTAAATCAACGCAATAATGTGCGTTTTTTATGCCAAAATCAGATAACGGACGGTGTTACGCTCCAAATGGATCGTGTGTTCATGCTCTCGCCAGGCTGCAGTGTCTTGTAGGGTGCGTGATATTCCAACTCCAACAGACATTTTTTGGGGTCTGCGCAGACGAAATTGTAGAGTTCTATTTCGGTCTGCTCTATGTGTAGTTCTGATTGCGGATGGTGCTCAAAGGTGAGTTTCAGCCATTCCTCTCCGCATTGGGCGAAAATTACGGGTTCTTCCGTCTTTAGATAAGCCTTTCCTGTACATTCTTCAAATTTTCCGTCGTAATTCTCGGGCGTGAACGAGAAGAAACCGTTCTCTATCTTGTAGGTTGGTCTGCCTTGCCAGGGGTGTGACGGTTCGCCTAAATGGAAATCTTCGGGCGACTTGATTGGCACGAGGTTCTTGTTCATACCGTTGACACGGGTGATGAGCCACAAATCCCAAGAGACGGGTGTTTGGCGTATGTTGGTGGCTTTCACTTCGAAAAAAAAGTTCCCATTCTCTTCAATACGCATTGTCTTAGTGAGCGAAATGCCACTGATAGGAGAGTCTTCCCCTTTGATAATCAATTTGTTGTGTGTTTGATATAGCACTTCGTAGCTTCCGAAACTGATATAGGGGTCGGGTGGCCAGAAGAGGTCGGAGTCTATCTTCTCTCTGTTGAGTGTCTGTTGTTTCCACCATTGACTCTGCGGACCCAACCACACTTCATGACCGTTATATCCGCGGAAGTCTAACATGTCGGGAGCAGGCCTGAGTCGGTCGGAGTCGCTCTCGTTCCACATTGTAGGGTCGCTCTCCAAAAGGTTGGGTTGACCGATTCTGTTGTAAGATACGACTCGTCCGCCTACCTCTAACAAGATTTGCGCCTCGAATCCTCCGTTCTCTATTCTGATTAATGACATGTCGTTTAGTGATGTTTGCGAATCTTTTTATGTAAGTTTATTTGTTGAGGTTTTCTAACTCTTTGGAGAGTAACTCCCATTCATACATTTTCTGTTCCAATTCGTGCTTCTTCTTGCCATATTCTTGAAAGAGAGAGGCATCGGCGGCGTTCTCGGGCTGGGACATTCTTTCTTCGAGGGTCTTGATATCGCTCTCCAACTTGTTGACTGCATTTTCAGCGTCTTGCACAGCCTTTTCTGCCTTGCGGATTTTCTTTTGCTGCTCTTTTTTTGCTTCGTAAGATAGTTTATTGTCTGAAGGTGTCTCTGCAACAGCCGTTTTCTCCGATTTGTCGGATTTACGCTCTAATTCTTGCAAAGAGTCCAATTTTTTCGTCTGAAGGAAATCGTAGATGCCTCCGATGTGTTCCACCACCTTGTGGTTGGCAAACTCATAAACACGATCTACGAGTCCGTCAAGAAACTCGCGGTCGTGTGAAACCACGATGACCGTGCCGTTGAAGGCTTTGATGGCATCTTTCAGCACATCTTTTGAACGCATATCCAAATGGTTGGTCGGCTCGTCTAAAACAAGGAGATTGACTGGCTCAAGCAATAGCTTAATCATTGCTAAACGGGTACGCTCACCACCCGAAAGCACTTTTACTTTCTTGTCTGAGGCTTCCCCACCAAACATAAATGCGCCGAGAATGTCTCGGATCTTCGTGCGGATGTCGCCCACTGCCACTTGGTCGATGGTGTCGAAAACAGTGAGGTTCTCGTCCAATAAAGAGGCTTGGTTTTGTGCGAAATAGCCAATCTTCACCAAGTGTCCTAATTTCAGACCGCCCGAATAGTCTACCTGGTTCATGATACATTTCACGAGCGTTGTCTTTCCTTCTCCGTTTTTACCGACGAAAGCCACTTTGTCGCCGCGTTTGATGGTGATGTCAATATTATCCAATATGACTTTGTCGCCGTATGCTTTGGTGAGGTTTTTCGCCTCGACGGTGATGGAGCCAGAGTGGGGAGCCGGTGGAAATTTCAAGTGGAGGGCAGAGTTGTCTTCCTCGTCCACTTCGATGATGTTCATCTTCTCCAATTGCTTGATGCGCGACTGCACCTGGTTGGATTTGGTTGCCTTATAGCGGAATCGCTCGATGAAATCTTCCGTTTCTTGAATCTGCTTCTGCTGGTTCTCAAAGGCTCGGAGCTGCTGTTCTCGTCGTTCCTTACGAAGTTCCACATACTTGGAGTAGGAAACTTTATAGTCGTAAATCTTGCCGCACGAGATTTCTATGGTACGG
Organism: Bacteroidaceae bacterium; assembly: GCA_963619325.1. Lineage (GTDB taxonomy): Bacteria > Bacteroidota > Bacteroidia > Bacteroidales > Paludibacteraceae > UBA1181. The sequence goes on from CAVEVQ010000040.1 coordinate 8,018, forward strand.
TTGGTCACGTTGTCGATAAACGCGCGATCGTGCGACACGAGAATCACGGCACTTCCGCAAACTTTCAAAAAACTCTCTAACCATTGGATGGACTCAATGTCCAAATGGTTGGTCGGCTCGTCTAACAGAAGCACATCTGGACGTTTCAGCAGAATCTTCGCCAACTCTATGCGCATACGCCATCCTCCGCTGAACTCGCTTGTCTGTCTGTCAAAGTCGGAACGTACGAATCCTAATCCTAAAAGCGTCTTCTCAACATTGCCTTGGAAATCGTTTGCTCCCATCATGTCGAGGCGTTCGTTGGCGTGTGTCAACTGTTCGATGAGACGGGTGTACTCGGGTGAGTCATAGTCTTCACGAGTAGCCAATTCTGTGGAGAGACGGCTGATCTCGTCTTGCAGCTCGAAAATGTGGGAAAAGGATTTTTCTGCTTCTTCGCGGACGGTTGTCCCATCGTTGTGAATCATGTGTTGAGGCAGATAGCCAACGGTAACGTCTTTCGGTATCGAGACCGTGCCCGATGAGGGAGGCTGTAGACCTGCCAACACCTTCAGCATCGTGCTCTTCCCGGCACCGTTTTTCCCGACTAAAGCAATGCGGTCGCGTGGATTCACAACGTATGTTATGTCGCTGAAAAGTGGGTCGTTTCCGAATCGTATGGTGAGATTGTTAACTGAAATCATTTTTATATTGATTTTCTTTTAAAGAAAATATTAGAATTCAAGATCTTCCTTGGTGATGTGAGGGGGCATGAAACAAGCCACCTGTTTTCCGTATTTGAGGACGTCGCGAACCACCGTCGAACTGATGAACGAGTGTTGAGGCTCCGTGAAAAGGAGTATGGTGTCGATGCCAGAGATGCGACGGTTTGCGTCGGCGATTGTCTTTTCGTATTCGAAATCCTGAATAGAACGAATGCCTCTCAGGATGAGGTTGGCTCCGACTTCTTTGGCAAAGTCTACCGTGAGGCAGTCATAACTGCGTACTTTCACGCGAGGTTCGTCGCAAAAGGCTTTCTCTACGATGGCGATTCTCTTGTCAATAGGGAAATGGGTCTTTTTCGCTGCGTTGACACCAATGGAGATGATAATCTCGTCGACGAAGGTGAGTGAACGCTTCACGACTGAGTAGTGTCCAATTGTGAATGGATCAAAACTACCAGGAAATATGGCTTTTGTCATTACGAGCTATATTTTAAAAATTTTTGCAAAGTTATGGGATTTTTTCTCTTTTGGTCTATTCTTCATCTATCATTAAGTCTGAAAGAATAAAATCAGATATGAAAATGCCATCTTCGGAAAGGAAAATCCGGTCGCCTTGCTGAACGAGATGTCCGTCAACCCCAAAAGTCTTCGCTGCTTGCAAAAACTTCAACGTGTATTCTTCCATGAATCTGTCACGCATTTTGTTGAGAGAAATGCCTTTGCTTCGACGTAGTCCCGTTAGAATGAATTCGTTGAAGTGGTCTTTTTCTGTCAATTTCTCTATTTCAAAATAGGGTGTTCCGTTGGTGATGTTATCAATGTATTTCCGAGTGTTGGCAATGTTCCATTGTCTGTTTTCTCCATCGAAAGAGTGGGCTGATGGTCCGATACCGAGGTAGGGTGTTCCATCCCAATAAGATGAGTTGTGTTTCGACTCGAACCCAGGACGGGCGAAATTGGAAATCTCGTAAGGAAGAATCCCTGCGTGTGTGAGTCGCTCTCGCAATGTCTTGAACATGTTGAGGCTCAGCTCTTCGTCGATCTCTTTGATTTCTCCTTTTTCTAATTTTTTCGTTAAAATGGATTTTTCCTCGAAAGTAAGACTGTAGGCTGAGATGTGTGGCACGTTGAGGGCGATAGCATGTTCAATGTTGTCCGTCCAACTCGCCATTGTCTGATTGGGCAATCCGTAGATGAGGTCGATGCTGATGTTGCTGAATCCGGCTTCTTGTGCGTTGTGTACGGCGTCTATGGCTATCTGGGAAGTATGTCGTCGGTTGATGTTCTTCAACTCCTCATCGTGAAAACTCTGAATGCCGATGCTGAGTCGGTTGAATGGCAGACGAGAAAGGTCGTGTAGATACGAAACTGTCAAATCTTCAGGGTTTGCCTCTATGGTTATCTCTTCTGTATCGCAATTAAATATTTTGTATATGTTGTTTAAAACAGTCTCCAATTCATGAATGGAGAGTTGCGATGGCGTTCCTCCTCCGAAGTAGATGGTTCGGATAGGCTCACCTTTCAGATAGTCCTTGCGCAGAGTCAGTTCTTTGCAGAGGGCATCAATCAGTTCCCCCCGGTTTCCTTTGTAGGTGGAAGAATAGAAATCACAGTAGTAACAGCGGCTGGAGCAGAGGGGAATGTGAATGTAGAGGGCGGACATGATATTTTTGCTTTCCGCAAATTTACAAATAAGGATGATTCCAATAACTAATCCACTTAGTGAAAAAATTATCTCCAAAATTCCAACATTCTCCCAACTCTTTTTTATATATTTTTATATATTTGCGAGTTGAGATATAGTATATTTTTCTGTGTAATAGAGGGATAAATGCGGCCTGAGATTTTTGGTGCTTTATACCAATTGAAAAACATGAGATAAAATGAATAAATTTCTGAGATTTTTACTGCTGAGTGTAGCCGTGGTAGGCTGTGGCGTCGGTGAGGTTTTGGCGGCGGATGGTGACTATACGCCAGAACTCTTCATCACGACCCACATTAACCAGGGCGACCCTGCGTGTCCGTTCCCCCAGTTTTTGGAATATAAGGGAGGAGGAAAGTCCCTCGCGAAATACAATGCCGAGGGCGTGACTCATGCCGACATGGAGAAGGCAATGCGCGAGGCGTATCAGATTATGATGCACCGTTGCCGTTATTCCGACTTGAGTCATGATGGTGTTCAGTATATAACTTTCAACTCCGACGACGTGCCGGGCAACTATGGTACGTTCGTTTCTGAGGGTGACGGTTACGCTTTGTTGGCAGCGGCTATCTTTGCCGACCAAAACACCTTTACGGGACTCTATATGTGGATTCACGATGTGCGCTTTGCTGGGGTGGACCGTTTTATTGATGGCAAGTCGCGTGGTACGGATGCGAACGATTTCGCTGGCCCATATATGGCGGCTTGGAAAGACAAGACCTTTGACGCCCCGTATGGTTCGGACAGCCACTCTGCTTCTGATGGTGATATGGATATCGCCATGGGATTGCTCATCGCCTACAAGCAGTGGGGTGAGTGGTTGAAATATGATGGTAGAGTCGTGAAGGACTATAAAGGTAATCCTATTTCTTTGAAATATCATGCGCAGCGTGTTATCGGTGCGTTGGTAGATACGATTCCTCAGTATGACAAGGGTAGTGGATCTCTTGCCGGTTATCTTTCGGGTATCGTTGGTATCGATGGATATCAGAACAGAGGAAACTCGTGGGGTGAGTTGACTCGTTGGAGGTTCTCAGATGCGGCTATAGACAAGTATGGTAAGATTAATGGTCCTTATAATGGTGGTCCAAACCTTTATTCTATTTATGGTGGAAACTATATTGACTATGACGGGCCATCTTATTTTGACGAGTTTTATCGTTGGATGAAAGACGGCGACGGTGTAGATGAAAACAATAAGGATCGTGCTGAGTGGGAGATGCATCAGTTCCGCCGAGCCTACGCGTCGGGCAACTGGTTGAATGCGCAGGCCTACGCTCAGGGTTATTATGCCTCTATCGGTAACGTCTCTATGACGGGCAACGGGGATGGAACTCCAACTTTCGGTGTATATGTCGATGGTGAGGATTTTCGTTATGCTTGGCGCCACCTGATTGATTATTTGTGGCATGGTACGGCGCAGTATTCTTGGGATCCTATAACTCACCAAGTTGTTGAAGGTGTGACGGATGACTCGGAAAAACTGATGGCAATTCGTCATTGTGATTTGTTGCGTGAACCGTCAAAAAGTGGCGAAACGATTTGTTCTGCGATGGGTGCTTCTCCTGACCCAGGACAACCCTACTGGAAAGGTGTTTCTCAAATTCCTCAACAGTATACTTATAATGGAGGAATCACTTCTCCATACCACACCAACTACACGCCGGGTTCAAGTGCTGCCGCTCCTGTCATTGCAGAAGATTTGGAATTGACGGCAGATATATACCGCCAGTGCGAGATTCTTTGGGACGATTGTTCAGGTTTGGCGAAGTTTGATAATCCTGACCAGCGTTATATCGGTAGTACACCAAAGTACTTCCATGGATGGTTTCGTACACTCGGTATGTTGATTTGCTCGGGTAACTTGTTGGCTCCAAAGGATATGAAACCTACTGCCAATGTCAAGGTCTATATGTCTGTCGATAAGACTTACGCTTACGTTGGGGATGATGTAACTTACGGTGTGCAGTATCGTAACTATGGTACGTTGGATGCTTCTGGAACGACAATTACCACAAAGTTGGACCCTAACTACACGTTCGTAAGTGCTACGAAGGGCGGAAAATACAATGCTTCCGATCACTCTATCACTTGGAACATTGGTTCTATCCCTGGATTCAAGTCGGATGGCTTGGCGGCAACGATGGATTCCGTTTTCTTTACCGTCAATGTAGCAGGCACGTTGAATCCAAGAATCTGCTTGACAAGTACAATCTCGGGTTCAAATTTTGAAGATTGGACTTCTAACGAATATCCTAACCACGCTACCTACACGATGGAGCGCAACTGTGTGGATATCCTTGCAAGCCGTTCTCTTTACATCAAGAAGAAGGCTAATCGTACGAAACTCAATCCTAAAGATGTTGTTACTTTTACAGTGGAGTTTGGAAACAAGTCGGAAGGCGAGGATTCATGGATGAACGGTGGTCGCGACCATGTTCGTATCTCTTATGGAAACTATGTTCCAAACCCATGCTACCAGTTCTATATGGACTACCGTTTCTGGAACGATTCTTACGAGGCGTACATCAACATGCACAACTATCGTGTGTCTTATTATATGTATGACGCTGCGGCCAAGGGATTGGTTTCTTCGGAAAATCCGACGGGTTGGACATTCGTTGTCGATAATGTGAACGACTTGGATAAATATGGCTACAATCCTGAGGAAGGTCCGATTTCGTTCTCATACCAAAAAGTTCCACAGGGAGAGGACGAGTATGGGAAATGGAATCAACGTTTGATGATTCGTTTCGGTGAGACGTTGATGGCGCCTTCTACGCATGTGTATGACAAGTTGGATTCACAGTACTTGCTCCATAAAGGAGTTTATGGTCCAGGCTTTATTCGTGCGCGTTTGGCTTCCAATCCTGCCAGTCAGTTGGATGAACGTATAAAAGACGATTGGTCTTATTCTAAAGATTTGTTGGTCGGTACAATCGATGCGCAGGCAGAAACATTCGCCTTGATTACGCCATGTTGGGCAAACTATGACAATCTAGGCTATGATTTGGGTGAGACGGATTATTCGCGTCATGTGTGCGGTATAGGTCCGCAAGCCAAAACAATGAAGCCATTCAGCCGTGTCTTGGTAGAGGAGTTTGATGGTTACACTTGGCGTCGTATCCAAGGAACAGGTCCGTTGCCGGGGCGTGAGGCATACAACGTGGTGGTTGTCGATACCATTCCGTACGAGTTGGAGTGGGTGGGTTGGAAAGACAGCACCGCTTTGAAGGATGACAACGGAAACAAGATTCAAGCGACTTATACGCCAGCTTCCAATCCGAAAAGTCAGAACTACACGGGTATCGTGAAGTGGACAATCCCGACAATGTTGGTGGGCGAAGAGGATAAGTTGATCTATCTTGCTAAGGCGCGCGACTTAGGTTGCCCGGATGTAGATGATGTGGAGTATAAGAATGTGGCTTGGATTTCTTCGCAGACAGATTCTCCAGATTCTTCTCAAGTTGACTTGCTCACCACTTGCTCTGAATTGCCACCAGTGATCGAAGAGCAAGACGCTCTTTCAAAGAGTGCCGACCGCAAGAAAGCGATGGTGGACGATGAAGTAAGTTATACTGTGAAATTCAAGAATACGATTGGAACGAGAGTTGACAACAAGTGTAAGTCGACCGATAGTTTGGTTGCGTTGGGTTCCGGATCACTTCCTGCTGTGGGTGCGTCTGGTTTGAAACTCAGCACAAACGGTTCGACTGCCTACTTCTTCGCTCCGGAGTATTCGTATGGAAAGAATGGTACGGTCTTCGCAACATTCGCAGAGTGTGCACAGTCTACGCAGGAACTCTACATTGTGTTCCGTTATGTGAGTGGTACACCTGGAACTACCGGATTCAAGGGTATTTGTATGAAATTGTTCATTAACAAAGATGGTCAAAACAATTTCGGATACCAATTATATAATGATGGCGAACTTGTCGCAAAAGAGGGAGAGTCTTGGTCGGATGCCCTTCAATTCCCAGGTTCATCCACAACGCCAACCTTCAAATTCGTTCTGAACGATGACCATTTATACATGTACATCAATGACGAGGAGGATGAATGGACGAACGTTGTGAAGGATTGGAAGGGTCTGACTTCGGCCGGTCCTGGCTACTTCGGAATGTACGTCAACAGTAATGGTAACTCGTCTACTCAGTTGGGTGAATTCATTACGGAACTCGACTATGCGTTCAACATCACTCTTTACGATGATCTTCCAGAAGAGTTGGGTGAAGTGACAGATATTTCAGACAACGGTGTTTGGAATGAGACGACCAACCGTATCACCTGGCCAACCTTCGCCACTACAAAGGAGACGGCTATGCCTGCCAATGATTCCGTTGAATATACCTTCACTGCGAAGGTTGTTGCTTGTGAGAAATACATCAACAACACTGCACTCGCGACTGTCTATGGTCAAGACACTTTGAAGTATATCAATACCATTGAGTGTGGAGAAGAGAGTTGTAAATTGGAAGAGGTAACCCTTGAGGCTGAAGATGAGGTGGCGTGCGATTCTACAATTATTCGTGCCACTGCATTACAAAAAGGCTCATACTACTACGAATTCTATTTGGATGGTGAAAAACAAACTCCAAAGAATTATAAGTATGACTCGTTGATTGTCAAAAATTCAGGCAAATGGCATGTTAAAGTCATCAGTATGACGGACGAGACTTGCTATTTGGAGAGCGAGAAAATCACAGTAACTGTAAATGAGAGTCCTGTTGGCGACGACTACGATTTGGATGTTATCTGTAAGAATGTCAAGGTTGCAGAAAATGAAAACTATGCAAATTTGGCGACGTTCATTGCTGCCGAGATGAAGGCAGGCAATAGTGTTACATGGTTGGATGAGGCTAAAGAGCCAATGACAGAGATGCCAGATATTGACGCACTCTCTGCTGGTACATACGATTATATGTATCTGATTGAGTCTCCAACTTGTGTTTCCGATACTTATCATGTGACGTTCATAATTGCTGATACAGTGGCATTGGAGTTGAAAGACTTGACATTATGCTCGGGTATAACAGGTACGCTTGATGCGGGTGAGGGTACAGGTTTAACATACTTGTGGAGCAATGGCAAGAAAACGCAAACCATTGAGGTTGAGGAAGCAGGAGAATATGCAGTCGAGGTTACGAACGCTGAGGGTTGTGTTAGTCATGCCTCTTCAACGGTGAAGATCCAGGATAAGTTGGAAGTTGACTTAGGTAATGACACAACAATTTGTAGTGCTAACTTGCCGTATATCTTGGATGCAACAGAAAATTTTGATACCTACGAGTGGAATGATGCCTCAACAGAAAGTAAGTTGGAGGTGACTGCGTCTGGCACTTACTCTGTCAATGTAACGCAAGGCAAATGTGAAGGATCTGGGGAGGTAAAAGTTACTGTATCGCCAAATCCAGAACCCCAAGGTACGTTTACGGTTACTTATTTGATTGGAGATACAACGGATGCGGGCGTCTTTGATAAGTCTTTGACGGAATATAACCCAGATGTTTTGGTAAAAGAAGAAGGTGTCTCTTATATTTGGTTTGATGCTAGTAAGAAAAAACTCAATGGCGAACCTACGCCTGATGTGCCAAAGACTGGAGTAATCACAGAATACCAATATTATGTGTTGGCTTTGAATGAAAGTGGTTGCCCGAGCGACACGATCCTTGTGTCTGTCATTATCAGTGGTACACCAGTGCCAATCGTTGAGAATGTGGCTTATTGCCAAGGTGAGACAGCCACTGCGTTGACGGCTACTTTGGGTGAATACGAGGATAAGACAGTTACTTTTGAACTTCAGTGGTATGATTCTGATAAAAAAGCATTGTCTGAAGCCCCAGTGCCAAGCACGGATGTCGCGGGACTCTTCACTTATTTCGTTACTCAAAAGGGTTCCGATGGGGGCGAAAGTATGTATGTCCCTTTGAAAGTTAGCGTCTATGGCGTAGCCACTCCAGACACCACGGGCAACCGCTACGACTATTGCGCGGGCGACAAGCACGACGCGCTCGTCGCCATTTCGGGTTCCGACAAGCAGAACTATGTGATGGGCGACTCCCTCATCTGGACCGTCGGCGGCGAGGCTTGGGATGGAAAGAGCGAGATTGAATGGGCCACTGGCAAGACAAGCGTCAGTGT
>CAVEVQ010000041.1:0-15605 GCA_963619325.1 Bacteroidaceae bacterium
GCTCTTTCTTGTTAATGTCCATACCCGAAAGTTTTTTAATCCCTGATATTGCTCATAGGCAAATCTCGCACGTCAATTTTTAGCGCATTGGCGATATTAATGAGTGTCTCCTTAACTCTTTTTCATATTGTTTTGCATCAACAAAGACGATGCCTTGCATACCGGCTTTTTTCGCTCCTTCAATGTTCTCGGGTTTGTCGTCGGTGAAAAGACACTCGGATGGGTCTAAGTGAAATTTCTCGCAGAGGCGAAGGTAGATGGCGGGGTTGGGTTTGATGAGGTGTTCCTCTGCGGAGATAATGCTATCGTCCAACAACCTGAAAATGTCGTAAAGGTTCATAATCTCCCTTATTTTACTGCACCAATTGGTCAGTCCGTAGAGTTTGAAACCTTCACTTTTGAGTCGGGTGAGCAGGTCTTTCATCCCTGGTATCTCACCTGTGACGAAGTCTGCGTAATGTAAGATGAAGAGTTGGAGAACCTCCGCATATTGTGGATATTCTTTCTTCGCTTCTTCTATGATCTGGTCGAATGGTTCAAACTCCAAGTCGCATTTCTCAATGAACTTTGGCTCGGAGAAAATCTGTAGAAACTTCTTTCCCTCGTCAGGATTCTGAAAAAAACGATTAGCAGAGAGCGAGAAATCGTAGTCAATTAAAACTTTTCCAAAATCAAATATTAAATTTCGTATCATATTGATGTTTGTTTTGTGTTGAAAAATTATTCTAATGAGTCGAACTGAATTGGTAAAAGCGACTCGATGCTTTCAACTCTGTAGATGCCTTTCGTGCCGTTGAGGTAGACTTTTATTTTTTGACCAAATTTCTTTTCGTATTCCAAGAGTGCTTGTCGACAGAGGCCGCAAGGGGAAATGGGGTGTGATAGAAAGCCCTCGCTGTTCTTTGCGGAAATCGCCAATGTAGAAACGGCAACTTTAGGTTTTTGGGCCATGGCGTAGAAGAGTGCGGAGCGTTCGGCACACAATCCGCAAGGGTAAGAGACATTCTCTTGGTTGGATCCTGTGAACACGGTGCCATCGGTGAGGCGAAGTGCTGCGCCCACCGCAAACTGTGAATAAGGGGAGTAAGAGTTTTCTGTCGCTTTCTTTGATTCTTCTAACAAGGAAAAATCCTCCTTGGAAAGTTCATCCGCGTTAAGGATGTCTATGTGGCAAGTTATATCTATATGTTTCATTTATATCATTAATATGGTAAATCACTCTAATTTACGATAAAGAAAAACAAAAAAAGACGGTACAACGAAAAAAACGTTGCACCGTCTCACTAAATATGTGAAAATGTAGTGAATATGTTATTTGTTGACTTTTTTCCCGTATCGTTCATCCATCTTGTTTAAGACGTCTTGTGTGATGTCCATTGTTGTGTCTGCAAACAACACCTCGGCACGGTTGATGATGAGTTTGAAACGGCCGTCGTTGTTGTATGTTTTGAAGAATGTGTCGATGGTATCCATTAACTGGTTGGTGAGTTTTATTTGCTCATTGGCAAATTCTTGCTCCAAACGCATCTGCATTGCCTGTAAGTCTTGGTCTTTCTTCATCAAGCGGTTTTGCTCTTGCTCTAACGACTCCTTCGTCAGGAACCCACCTGCTTGGTATTTCTGCTGGAAAACCTCTAACTCAGCCTGCAAACGCTTTTGCTCGGATTTCAACTTGTTAGTCGACTCAGCCTCTTTCTGGAGTAATCTTTCATTCCATTTTTTATAGAAGTCGAATTTTTGAAGTTTCTCTTGCAACAAAGCCACATTGACGTAGGCGATAGGGTAGTTGCCAGAATTGTCTGATGATAAGGCGAATGATGAGTCGCACACAGCGGAGCAAGTGTCATTCTTGGCGGTTGTCTCTGCTTGGCACGTTGGCGTGGACGTGAAGTGCAGAACATACAATACGACAATGGCTACTGCGATGACAGCCAATGCAATAATGTTTAAGTTTTTCGTCATTTTATGGTTCTTTTTATTTTATTTGTTTTTGGTTTTTCTCCTTTTTCGCTTTGCTAACAGGACGAATACCATTGTACTCCATATAGTCTTGTGTCTGAGCACAATAAACACCTTCTTTATTCAATGCTTTGTTGCCTCCGACGTGCGTGTTTGGAAATTTACGCTTGAAGAGAATGCCCACTCCCAACAGTAAAAGGGAAATGGCAACGATTGCGAGTGTGAGCAAGAAAACTGTTAACATACGACTCCTATTCCTTTGAATACAATGATACGACCACCTTCTTTTAATCTTATTGATGGGTTTCCCGATCATTCGGACGCAAATGTAAAGTTAACATTTTATACAATAAATATTGAAAATCCTATTTTTAGAATTATTCAGAACAAAACGTTGTATTTAACATATTTTAATTATATGCAATGATGTGTGGAGAGTTTGTTTGAATCTTAAGTAATGAATCTTTCTTATATTTGAATAAAATATGACGAGTATGAAACTGGAATTAAGAAATAAGGGTAATAAAATTTGTCTGTTGTTATTGATGTTGTTGAACTTTATTCAGTTGTCTTTTTCGGGGGAGTTTGGTATAACTCGATATCGTACCCGTACTTTTACAGATGATATTCAGACGTTGCAACTCTATTTGAATAACAATCAGTTAGACTATCCGGTAATGAAATTGGGAACGTCCGACTATATCACGGTGTCGTTTGATTTTATGTCAATGCAATATCCACATTTGGCGTACCGTATCAAGATGTGCCGTGCAGATTGGAGTGCCTCAACGATGGACGAATTAGAATATCTGAAAGGAATCAATGACATAGTGATAGATGATCCTGAGCCATCCATGAACACCACATTCGATTATTCCCATTATGTATTCAAGATTCCGAATGAGAACATAACACCGCTTTTATCTGGTAATTATGTTGTTGAAGTTTATGACACGGAAAAATCGGAGATGACGTTGGCAACGGGTTGTTTCTCTATAGAAGACAGCCGAGTCTCTTTTGAAAGCAGGGTTTCCGGACGCTCGGTTTATGGTGTTAATACAAAATATCAACACTTGTCTTTTGAGATTTTCCCGAACGATAATTTCAGTCCTTTGACTGATGAGTTGACTGTGGTGGTCCGTCAAAATGGAAGGCATGACAATGAGGTTTATGACTTGAAGCCGACGTATGTGAAGCCGACGTCTTTCATTTATGAAGATGAGCGGAAACTCTCTTTTGAAGGAGGAAAGGAATATAATGTGCTGGATTTTTCTCATAGATACAGATATAGCGGGAAGATAGAGCGTATTGCTTACCATCAGCCCTATTATCATGTTGATGTGTTGCCCGGAATGCATGAAGTAGGTGAGAACTATGTGTTTGATTATGATGTGGATGGACGTTTTAAAGTGCATGGTCAGGATGTTTGGAGTGAGTCGGAGATAGACTATTCGATTGTACATTTCACTTATCCAGCGGAGGAGCCTTGGTTGGATGGGGCTTTATATGTGATGGGAGGCTTTAACGACAACTGGTTGAGCGATAGGAATAAAATGGTTTATAATTTTGACAGAAAGCAGTATGAATTGGCCTTGCTTTTGAAAAATGGAGGATACAATTTCTTGTACGCCTTTGTGCCGGTGGATTGGAGTGAGGGTGCGTTGATTGAGCGTGCGGAGGGTAGTCATTGGGAAACACAAAACACATATCAGATTTTTGTGTATTACAGACAGTTAGGAAGCAGTTATGATCAAGATCAATTAGTGGGATTCTTTGAATTTACAAGTAAATAGTCTGTATTCCAAAATGGTGTAGACGGGTAGTAAAGTAAATAAAATCTGCTATCTTTGTGGAAATAATCAAAGGTAAGATGGCAGAAGAAGTAGCGAAAAAAAAGTGGACTTATAAGAAGAAAGAAGAGTCTGTCTATGCAAAATTACCTCCTCAGGCGACGGAGTTGGAGGATGCTGTTTTGGGTGCGTTGATGTTAGAGAAGGATGCATACAGTGCGGTGTGCGACACGCTTTCTCCTGATTGTTTCTATAAAGAGACGAATAAATTGATCTACGAGGCTATGCTTGAATTGGTGGCTGAACAAGATCCTATCGATATGTTGACTGTGCAGCAAAAACTGCACCAGCAAGGAAAGTTGGAGGAGGTAGGAGGAGCGTACCATATTGCGAAACTGACCGCCAATGTTACTTCCAGCGTACATGTTGAGTATCATGCAAGGATTTTGGCGCAGAAGGCGTTGGCACGCCAGATAATCAACTATAGCACGGAGATCATGAAACTTGCGTATGACGAGTCGATGGATGTTGATGATGTTGTGCAACGAGCTGAGAGTGAGCTGTTTAAAATTTCAAATAACAGTCTGAAAAAAGATTTTGTAGGTATCGGTGATGTCGTAACGGAGGCAATTCGACGTATAGAAGATGCAGGTAAACGACCAGAGGGACTGAGTGGAATTGCCAGTGGCTTTCATGCGTTGGATAAGATTACTTCCGGTTGGCAACGCTCTGATTTAGTCATTATTGCGGCTCGTCCGGCTATGGGTAAGACGGCGTTTGTGCTTTCAATGGCTAAAAACATAGCGGAGCGGGGTGTCCCTATTGCAGTTTTCTCTCTTGAAATGTCGAACATTCAGCTCACCAACCGTTTGTTGGTGAATGCGACGGAGATCCCTGCCGAGAAGATTAAAAATGGAAAGTTGGAGCCGCAGGAATGGGAGAGACTGAACCGTTTGTCTCGTCCATTGGAAACGATGCATATCTTTTTGGATGATTCGGCAGGACTTTCAATTATGGAGTTGAATACCAAAGCTCGTCGTTTAGTGAAAGACCATGGCGTGAAACTCATCATCATAGACTACTTGCAGCTGATGAACGCCAGCGGAATGAAATTCGGCAGTCGTGAACAAGAGGTGAGTATGATATCTCGTTCGTTAAAGCAGTTGGCTAAGGAATTGGATATACCTGTTATTGCCTTGTCGCAGTTGAATCGTGGTGTGGAGAAGACGGAAGACAAACGACCTGGATTAGCGGACTTGCGTGAGTCTGGAGCTATCGAGCAGGATGCCGATATGGTATTGTTCATTCATCGTCCGGAATACTATAAAATAACAGAAGATGCTCAAGGAAATGATTTGAGAGGTATCGCTCAAATCATCATAGCAAAACACCGTAATGGTGCGGTAGGGGATGTCAATCTGCGATTTGTGTCGCAATTAGCCCGTTTCCAAAACTTGGAAGACGAGTTTGAAAGCAGCGTCGGTTCTGCGCCTACTTCAAGAATAGGACAAGGCTCCAGATTCAATAACCTAAGTAGTGTCCCTTCAGATTTTAACCCCGTCTCAAATCCCGCACCCAACGGCGGTGGTAACAATGACTACCCTTTTTAAAGAATTTCACATGTTCATTCCAGGCACGAAAGCATCTTCAAAATGTTTAAAAGATGTAATCGTGCCGTTATTATCAACCACTATTGTGATGACGTCAAAACGAGTGGGTTTCATCACTTTGAATTGACGAATATAAGCGTTGGCAGCATAGACCAGATTCCTTATTTTTGTGCGGTTGATGCTTTCTTCTGCGCCTATTAACAGGCTCTTCCTTGTCTTCACTTCGGCTATCACTAAGTAGCTGTCGTTTTCTGCCACTATGTCTAACTCAAGGTGTCCTCGACGCCAGTTGCGATGCCTGATTTTAAACCCTTTCGACTGTAAATAATCTGAGGCTTTCTGCTCTCCAAATAAGCCTAACTCATTATGTTCTGCCATTGTACAAACTTTTAGTTAGTTCCTGCTGAGTTGAAGATAATCTTGCCAATTATTACTTTCAGACTCTCGCACAGGAACGATAGATTCACATTTCTTATCTGTTGCAAAGGTAGTGAAAAAAAAACTCTCTTGCCACAAAAAAAAGCCACAGTTCTGAACTGTGGCTTGCGCTCCCTCTTGGGCTTGAACCAAGGACCCCCTGATTAACAGTCAGATGCTCTGACCAACTGAGCTAAGGAAGCATTCCGCTTTTCTTCTAAAGCGGTGCAAAGATAAGAACATTATTTGACACTTGCAACCCTGCAAATGATTTTTTTGCTGCTGGCATCAAAATTTATTTCTATGGTGTCGTCGGGTTGCGCCGTTTGAGCCAAAAGCAACTCTGCGACCTCGTCTTCAATGTATTTTTGAACGGCACGTTTTAACGGACGAGCTCCAAACTGCACGTCGTAGCCTTGCTCTGCGATGAAGTTTTTCGCGTCGTCGGACAATGCTAAGTGGTATCCCAATTTCTCAACACGGTCGTACACGCTTTTCAACTCAAGATCAATAATCTTGAAGATGGAGTCTTTCGAGAGTTGATCAAACATAATCACCTCGTCAATACGGTTGAGAAACTCTGGCGAGAAGGTTTTGTTCAAGGCCTTCGTAATCACGTTGTGTCCGAATTCTGTATCTATCTCTTTCGCGTTAGTAGCAAAACCAACACCTTTGCCAAAGTCTTTCAACTGTCGGGTTCCTGCGTTGGAAGTCATGATGATGATGGTGTTTTTGAAATCCACCTGGCGACCGTTGCTGTCTGTGAGTCTTCCTTCGTCTAACACTTGCAGAAGAAGATTGAAAACGTCTGCGTGCGCTTTCTCTAATTCGTCTAACAGCACGATAGAGTAAGGTTTCCGACGGACTTTTTCAGTCAACTGTCCGCCCTCGTCGTATCCCACATATCCTGGAGGGGCGCCGATTAAGCGAGAAACAGAGTATTTTTCCATATATTCACTCATGTCGACGCGAATCAAGGCATCCGAGGAACCGAACATCTCTTTGGCCAGGATTTTGGCTAAGTAAGTTTTCCCGACTCCCGTAGGTCCGACGAAGATGAAGGAACCGATTGGACGGTTTGGGTCTTTCAACCCTATTCGACTGCGTTGAATCGATTTGACGATTTTCGTAACGGCATCGTCTTGACCTATCACTTTGCCCATGAGTACGCCGCGCATGGTACGAAGTCTCTCGTTTTCCTCCTTCGCGATATTTTGAATAGGAACCCCCGACATCATAGAGACGACGTTGCGAATATCCTCCTCCGTAACTTCTTTGATGTTTTTACGCATATCGTCTTCAAAGCGTTGCCGTTCCTCTTCAATCTCCTTTAGGATTTGTTTCTCGTTGTCGCGTAGGTTGGCGGCCAACTCAAAATCTTGGTCTTTTACGGCTTGCTCTTTTTGAGTCGTTACGGCTTTCCTCTTCTCCTCTAACTCTTTGAAAATTGGAGGAAGCGAAACGGATGAAATATGAGTGCGTGCGCCAGCCTCGTCCAAAGCGTCGATGGCTTTGTCAGGGAAGGCACGGTCCGATATATAACGGTCAGTGTATTTGACGCAGGCTTGTAGGGCCTCCTCTGAGTAGGAGACAAAATGGTGGTCTTCGTAGCGTTTTTTGATGTTTTGCAGAATCTGTAAAGTCTCTTCGCTCGAAGTCGGATCAACGATGATTTTTTGAAAACGGCGTTCCAGAGCGCCATCTTTTTCGATATGTTCTCTATACTCGTTGAGGGTTGTTGCTCCGATACATTGCACGTCGCCCCGGGCCAACGCCGGCTTTAATATATTGGCGGCATCTAATGATCCAGGGGAAGAACCCGCTCCTACGATTGTGTGGATTTCATCGATGAAAAGAACCACGTCAGGGTTCTTCTTCAACTCATTGATGATAGACTTGATACGCTCTTCAAACTGTCCCCGGTATTTTGTGCCTGCTACCACAGAAGCCATGTCCAAGGCGATGATTTTTTTGTTGAAGAGAACGTGAGACACCTTTTTCTCCGCGATACGTTGAGCCAGGCCTTCTACGATGGCCGATTTCCCAACACCAGGTTCTCCGATGAGTACAGGGTTGTTTTTCTTCCTGCGAGTGAGGATTTGGCACACGCGTTCAATCTCTTTTTCTCGGCCGACGACAGGGTCTAAGGCTCCGTTGATGGCGGCCTTGGTGAGGTTTGTTCCGAAGTTGTCGAGAACAGGAGTCGGGCTTGAAATTTTTGAGGCAAAGTTTTTCTCTTCCGAACTGCCATTATTATTGTTAGGGGTGTTGCCTTGAGGCTCATCCTTTTCATCGTCAATGAAGGCGTCTTTTGGGGTAATGTTGTCAGCGTCTCCCATTATGAATTCTTTAATATTACGGTAGGTTACATTTTCGCTGAGAAGCACTTGCGCTGCCACGTTTGAATTGTCTTTCATAATGGCGAGCAGCAAATGTTCGGGTTCTTGCGTCTGGCTTTGGTAGAGACGAGACTCGAGCATCATCAGTTTCAGGATCTTCTCAGTTGATTTGAGTAGGGGGATGTCTGCGTTTACAGGGATTTCCGCATCAGTACGCAGTTTGTCGTCTAACGCCTGTTTGACGTAAGACAGGTCTACGTTCAGACGCACCAAAATATCAACTGCGAGATTTTCTTTGCCGCGGAGCAAGCCTAATAGGAGGTGTTCAGGGCAAATGTAGTTGTTGCCCAAACGAATGGCTTCGTCTCGGCTGAACATCAGTATCTCTTTGACCTTCTGTGAATAACTTGTCGTGTCCATAGTAAACCCTTAAATATACATTTTAATATTCGGTAGCCCGAATTAGTATTATTCTGCAAAACTATAATAAATTTTGAGGAGAAATGGAGTGAGAGAGGGTGCAAAATGTCGATTGTTGAAAACTATTAAATTTTGTTGTGTGCTACTTTTTTTGTACTTTTACACACCTAATTTTTTAAGGATAAAGAAAGGAAAGCAAAAATAAATAATGGAGAATCAAGATCAAGATAGAATAATCAAGGTAGATATAGACGAAGAGATGCGGTCGTCGTACATCGACTATTCAATGTCGGTGATTGTGTCTCGAGCGTTGCCTGATGTGCGAGATGGATTCAAACCGGTGCATCGTCGTGTGTTGTTTGGTATGAATGAGTTGGGGCTGTCATATGGTGGTCCGACTAAGAAATCGGCGAGAATCGTTGGAGAGGTGTTAGGAAAATACCATCCGCATGGAGATTCATCCGTGTATGGCACGTTGGTGCGTTTGGCTCAGGATTGGGTGTTGCGTTATCCTTTGGTGTTTGGTCAAGGTAATTTTGGTTCTGTAGATGGAGACTCTGCCGCTGCAATGCGTTACACCGAGGCGAAGTTGAGTCGTATCGCAGAGGATGTCATGGCAGATTTGGGCAAGGATACCGTTGATTTTCAAGACAACTTCGATGGTGAACATAGAGAGCCTACTGTGATGCCAACTAAAATACCTCAGTTGCTCGTCAATGGTTCGTCGGGTATCGCTGTCGGTATGGCTACTAACATGGCTCCTCATAATCTTTGTGATGCGGTCGATGCGATTGTGGCGTATGTTGAGAACAAAGAGGTAGACATAGAAGATCTCATAAAACTGATAAAAGCTCCTGATTTTCCAACAGGAGGCATCATCTTCGGATATTCGGGTGTTCGGGAGTCCTATCTTACAGGACGAGGAAAGATAGTCATCCGTGCGAAGTGTGAAATAGAGTCGACTGAAACGCACGACAAGATTGTTGTTCGTGAGTTGCCATATCAGGTTAACCGAAGCGAGTTGATTACTGCTATAGCCGAAATGGTAACGAACAAGCGTATTGAAGGGATTTCAAATGTCAATGATGAGTCTGATTCGGAGGGTATGCGTGTCGTTATTGATTTGAGACGCGATGCCAACAGTCAGGTTGTCTTGAATAAGCTGTACAAGTTCACTGCCTTGCAGTCTTCTTTCAGCGTCAACAATATTGCGTTGGTGCATGGGCGTCCGAAATTGTTGAATTTGAAGGATCTTATTGCTGAGTTTGTGGCACATCGTATGGAGGTGGTCATCCGTCGTACGAAGTATGAACTCCGCGAGGCGGAAAAACGTGCGCATATCTTGGAGGCGTTGATTGTTGCTGTCGACAACATTGACGAGGTGATCCGTATTATTCGCGCTTCGAAAACAGCGCAGGAGGCTCGGGAGCGTTTGATGGAACGTTTCGGCTTTGATTTGGAGCAAGCGACAGCGATTGTTGAGATGCGCCTTCGTCAGTTGACGGGGTTGGCTATTGACGAGCTCCGTAAAGAATACGCTGACTTGATGTCGTTAATTGAACATTTGAAGTCTATTTTGGCGAGCGAAGATCTGAGAAACGAGATCATCAAGAATGAGATGCTCGAAGTGAAGGAAAAGTACGGAGACGAGAGGCGTACGGAAATCAAGTTTGCCGCTGAGGAATTTAATCCGGAAGATTTCTATTCTGACGATGAGATGGTGTTGACGGTATCTCATTTAGGATATGTGAAAAGGACGCCGCTCACTGAGTTTAAAGCGCAGGCCAGAGGGGGTGTCGGAGCAAAGGGAAGTTCTGCACGTGATGCTGATTTCATCGAGTATATCTATTCCGCATCCATGCATGACACGCTTATGTTCTTCACGCAAAAGGGACGTTGTTATTGGCAAAAAGTTTATGACATTCCCGAAGGGGCGAAGAATGCGAAAGGACGTGCGATTCAGAACCTACTGAGCATAGAGTCGGATGATAAGATTAACGCTTTGATCTGTGTCAAGACTTTGAATGACGAAGAGTTCAACAAGACACACAATATAGTGTTCTGTACAAAGAATGGCGTGATTAAGAAAACCTCTTTAGAGGCTTATTCCCGTCCTCGTCAGAATGGAGTTAATGCCATAGTGATTCGAGAGGACGACAGAGTGATTGATGTATGTTTGACGGATGGCAAGTCGGAGATCGTCATTGCCAACAAGCATGGTCGGGCTATACGCTTTAGTGAGGAGAAAGTTCGTGCGATGGGTCGTGTTTCAACGGGAGTGAAAGCGATGACATTGGATGACGAAGACGATGAGGTCGTTGGTATGATAGTGGTAGAGGATCCGCGGAAAGAGACGATAATGGTTGTTTCAGACCAGGGCTATGGAAAACGTACGGACATAGAAGACTATCGCGTGACCAACCGAGGAGGTAAGGGCGTCAAGACGTTAAACATCACAGATAAAACAGGATTGTTGATTGCGATAAAGAACGTGACAGATGACGATGACTTGATGATTATCAACAAGTCGGGCATCACAATACGCTTGAAAGTGTCGGATGTCCGCGTGATGGGACGTGCGACACAAGGAGTCAAGTTGATTAATTTGACGAAGAAGAATGATCAGATTGCTTCTGTGTGCCGTGTGCCTCACGAGGAAGAAGAGGAGACAGTAGGAGAGGAAACGGAGAATGTTGATGAGAATAATGAGGACACTACAGCATTGTCGGGAGAGATTCAGACGGAAGAGTAAAGGAAACATAAAAAATAAGGGAATAAAGATGAAAAAAATTGCATTTACGGTGTGTGCGTTAGCGTTTGCTACATTTGGCTTCGCACAAAAGAAAAATGTAAGTGGTGCCGAGGGAAAGTTGTATGATCCGATGGATTTGGAGGGTGCTCGTACGATGATCGAGGCCGCCATGAAAGATCCTACGACAGCCAACGAAGCAAAGACTTACTGGGTAGCGGGAGAGGTTTATTACAAGACTTTTGATTCTCAGGACATGAACCGCCAGTTGAACAAGGAGTATAGTCAGGCAACTATTGATGAGTGCTTGGTGAAGGCTATCGACGCTTACAAGAAGTGTTACGAGTTAGAGCTGATTCCAGATGCGAAAGGAAAGGTAAAGCAGAAGTACTCTAAACAAATACCTGCGAAGGTTGAGGCTGATGCGAAATACTTGATCAACGCCGGATTAGCCAACTACAACGAGAAAAATTATGCTCAAGCAGTTGCTGATTGGACAAAGTACATTGAAGTGGCAGACTACGCTTTTATGGCTAAGGCAAATATGAAGGCAGACTCTCTTTACACGGAAATGAAGTACTACACAGTAATCGCAGCGACATCTGCAAAGGACAACAAGACTGCTATCAAATATATGGAACAGTTGAAGAAAGAGCCTAAGTATGCTCAGCAGATGTACGAGTGGTTGTATAGCACATACAAAGAGGAAGGTAACGATGCGAAGGTCGCTTCAACTTTGAAAGAGGCAGTAGACAAATATCCAACCAATTCATACTTTATTGGTTCTTTGATTAACTACTACTTGGATAACAAGAAGGATGCGGAGGCTATCGCCTACGTTGACCAGGCTATCGCAAAAGATCCAAAGAACGCTCAGTACTATGTCATCAAGGCGCAGCTTTACGTACGTCAGGAGAATTTTGATCAAGCTATCGCGACTTCAAAACAGGCTTTGAACGTTGATGCAAATAACTTCAACGCAAATTTCTTCTGCGGATTTTCATACGTGAAGAAGGCGGAGGTTGCATTGGACAAGGCAAGCAGTATCAAGGATAACAAGAAATACAATGCGGCTAAGACAGCAGCTACAGAAATCTTCAAAGAGGCAATTCCTTACTTGGAGAAGGCACGTCAGATTGATGCAAAGGATGCCAACAACTTGAACCTCTTGAAGACTTGCTACTACCGTGTTAACAATGGAGAGAAATACAACCAAATTGACAAGGAGTTGAAGAGTCTCAGCAAGTAATTTCGAAAAACCATAGGTTGTCATAATAAAGGCTCGGCATTTTTGTGCCGGGCTTTTTTTTCTCCCGAAATTCTTGTTTACCTAAATTATTTTTGCGAAACTTGTAAGAAATTGTGCTGTAGTGTTTCGTTTATTGTTTTTTGAGTATGAAAGTAACCATCATTGTTATAGGGTATAATTCGTGGCACTATCTTCAGAAGAATTTGGCGTCGTTGGAGTTTCTGTCTGGAAATCAGGAGGCTGTTATCTTGTATGTAGACAACGCTTCTACTGATGAGACGAGAAGTGCCGTCACACATTCTTATCCTAATGTGAAAATGATTTCTTGTGGAGTCAACCGTGGTGTTTCTGCCGCCAGAAATATCGGAATGGTGAATACTGTAAGTGATTATCTTTGGTTTTTGGACAGCGACACGGAGGTCAACGAGGAGGCTTTCGTTGCGATGCTCAACTATATGGAAACACATGAGGACGTTGGCATCTGCAGTTGTCGGCTGATTGGAGGAGATGGAGAGACGCAGGCGAGTTGTAAGCATTTCCCAACGAAATGGGGGGTCGTTAAAAGTGGAATCCACAATATAATGAAGCGATTCGGTTGGACTGTTTTCCCGAACGCTTACAGTGAGACGGTCTATAAGGTGGAAGGAACAGAACCGATGGATGTGGATTTTGTTATTGGCGCTTGTATGTTGGTGCGTCGAAAAGCTCAAAACAGAGTAGGATTTTTTGATGAACGCATTTTTTTCGGTCCCGAAGATGCTGACTATTGTCGTCGAATGAGGAAAAAAGATTATAAGGTTGTTTGTCTTCCTGATGTTTCAATCATACATAACTATCAGAGAACAATCACGAAGAAATTTTTCTCTCGTCAGACTCTTCGTCAAATCAATGGACTGAGGTATTACTTTGCGAAGGTAATGCGGGAAAAAATTCAAGACCATAAAGAGGACCGCAGAAAATAGTTTGTGCGGCAGCATTTTTTTTCCTTTTAACCAATTCTGAAAGAGCACCTTCAATGACGGCAAGAAAACATTGGGCAGACGGCCTCTGCCCAATACTTGCCTTTTCCCTATGGAAAGAACAGAATGGAAATTGTCCTTGTTGAACGTTACTCGCCTGTTAATGTAATTGTTCCTTTGTTGTTATAGTTGTATCTCTCGCTTTCAATGAGTTGGCACACCATTGTTTGCAGTTCTGTTTTGAAATCTGCTGTTGAATAGGTGCCTTTCTCTATCATACGGAGTTTCTTTTCCCATTGTCCGGTCAATTCTGCCGACTTGAGCAGTTCGTTTTGGATGGTGTTGATGAGGCTGATGCCAGTTGGGGTCGCTTCAATGTTCTTACCTTTCTTTCGCATGTACTCTCGCTTGTAGAGCGTTTCAATGATGTTGGCGCGGGTAGATGGTCTGCCGATTCCGTTTTCCTTCATCAAGTCTCTCAACTCTTCGTCTTCTACTAATTTGCCTGCCGACTCCATTGCGCGGAGCAATGTCGCTTCTGTGTAGGGTTTGGGAGGTGTGGTCTCTTTCTCTGAAAGTTGAGGCTTATGAGGACCATGTTCTCCTTTATTGAAAAGAGGCAACACCTTTTCTTCTTCGTTGTTTTTGGTGTCCTCGTTGATTGTCCCTTTGTCGAACACAACACGCCATCCGGGTTTTAAAATTTGTTTCCCAGTGACCTTGAATTCAATGTTCTTGACTGTGCCCAACACTGTGGTTGTTGATGTTTCGCAGACAGGGTAGAAATTGGCGATAAAACGACGGGCCACCAAATCAAATACTTTCTTCTCTTCAGCCGTCAGGTTAGTCGGATGAACTCCTGTAGGGATTATGGCGTGGTGGTCTGTTACTTTTGAATTGTCGAATACTTTCTTGGATTTCTCTATTTTACCTCTTAAAATGGGTTCTGTGAGGGTTGCATAATCCTTTAGTCCCTGCATGATGGGACCGATTTTAGGGTATATGTCATCACTTAGGAAAGTAGTGTCTACACGGGGGTATGTGGTAACTTTCTTTTCGTAGAGAGACTGGATTAGTCTGAGCGTCTCGTCGGCAGAAAAGCTGAACTGTTTGTTACATTCCACTTGTAGGGAGGTGAGGTCGAATAGTTTAGGAGCGTATTCTTTCCCTGCTTTAGCAGATATGTTGGTGATGAAAAACTCTTCTCCTTTTACGGTCTCTAAAAACTGTTCTCCTTCTTTTTGTGAAGTAAATTTACCTTTGACAGCGGAAAAAGTGGTGTCTCTGTAGATTGTCTTCAATTCCCAAAATTTCTCGGGTTTGAAATTCTGAATCTCAGTATGCCTCTTCACGACAAGTGCCAAAGTGGGGGTTTGCACTCTTCCGATGGAGAGAACTCGTTTGTTCTGACCATACTGTAAGGTGTAGAGTCGAGTGGCGTTCATGCCGAGAAGCCAGTCGCCTATGGCACGCATGGCGCCGGCTTCGTAGAGTTTGTTGAAGTCTGATTGGGGTCGCAATTGAGCAAATCCTTCTCTGATGGACTCTTCCGTAAGGGATGAAATCCATAGACGTTGGACAGGACATTTGCAACTTGCCTTCTGCATGACCCATCGCTGAATCAATTCTCCTTCTTGCCCGGCATCACCGCAGTTGATGACGCTGTCCGCATTTTTCAGAAGTGTCTCAATGATGTGAAATTGTTTTTTAGAACTTTCATTGTCAATCAGTTTGATGCCAAAGGGGTTGGGTATCAAAGGTAGTTCGTAGAGTGTCCAACGTTTCCAATTGGGATTATAGTCGTGTGGCTCTTTGAGGGTACAAAGATGACCGTATACCCAGGTGACTTGATAGCCGTTTCCCTCGATATAACCGTCTCTCTTGCTACGTGCGCCTAAAACCGCTGCTATTTCTCTTGCCACACTCGGCTTCTCTGCTATGCAAACAATCATAACCTGAAATATTCTCCTTTCTGCGAAATTACGATTTTTTGCCATACAAAAAAAGTCTCGGAACGTTGAATGTTCTGAGACTTTTTTCGTCTAACTAAAATTTAAAAATTATTGCTGTCCGCTAAAAACTTTTTGAACCCGCAAAAGATAGGGCTGGATTC
>CAVEVQ010000042.1:0-14264 GCA_963619325.1 Bacteroidaceae bacterium
GTCGCCGCCCATTTCCAGGAGGCGCGAGACGTTTGTCTCGCGCCTCCTTTTTTTTGTCCGCGCGTCCCGCCCCCTGGACTTTGGGGCTGATCCCAACCGCATCAAGTATGACTTATCTCAGCAATTTATGAGGTTAAATGAAATGGTCGTGAAATGTATGTTGTGGAATATTTTTTGTATTAGGTGTGATAATAAGGTAGAATTCTATGAAAGAGTTTTGCCTTTTTTTTGTGTGAGCATAATTAGTGGTTTTAGAATTTTTTCCTACTCATAAAAAGAAATTTACCTCTCAAATTCCTTTTGCAATCTTCCCCGAAAATCTCTAAATTCGCACCTTAGAGATTAGATTTAAAAACTAAAAACGCAGATTATGTCTATTGTAAAATACATTGGTGTTGATGATCGGGATATAGATCTTTTTGAGAGTCAGTATGTCGTGCCTGAGGGTATGTGCTATAATTCGTATCTTATTGAAGATAAGGATATCACGATTGTAGACACTGTAGACCCTCGCAAAACGGAGGAGTGGTTGCTAAAGGTGAAAGAGGCTCTCAATGGGAGAATGCCTAAGTATCTGATTGTGCAGCACATGGAACCAGATCATAGTGGATCTATAGAAGCTCTGACTGCTCTTTTCCCCGACGTCACTGTCGTCGCTAGTGCCAAGGCTGTTCAGTTCTTGGGTCAGTTCAATCCAGGAAAAACATTTAAGACGCAGATCGTTGCGGAGGGAGACTCTCTTAATATTGGAAATAATACGCTTAAGTTTGTTGGCGCGCCAATGGTTCACTGGCCAGAGGTCATTGTAACCTATTTGGAAAGTGAGAAAACTCTCTTCTCTGCCGATGGCTTCGGAAAATTTGGTGTTTACGACGCGGATCCTGATGATTGGGCTTGCGAGGCTCGTCGCTACTATTTCAATATTTGCGGAAAATATGGTGCGCAGGTGGCTTCACTTTTGAAAAAGGCTTCTACATTAGACATAGTAAGAATCTGTCCTCTTCACGGTCCGATTTTAGAGGGAGAAAAGATGGCGGAAGCTCTTCGTCTTTACACTATATGGAGTAATTACGAGGTTGAAACGCCCGAAGGTGTGTTGGTGGCATACGCTTCTATTCATGGGAACACAAAGAAAGTGGCTGAGAAATTTGCCGAGATTCTTAAAGAAAAGGGAGCAAAAAAAGTGGCAATCACTGATTTATGTCGCGACGATATGGCAGAAGCCATTGAAGATGCTTTCCGTATGGGAGCAACTGTGCTTGCCGCTTCTTCATACGATGCGAGTGTTTTCCCTCCAATGTTCTATTTCCTCCACAAACTCTCAATCAAAGGATTCCGTAATCGTCGTATCGGCATCATTGAGAATGGCACATGGGCGCCAACTGCTGCAAGAACGATGAAGGAACAGTTAGAAAAAATGAAAGACCTTGAGATTGTTGAACCAACCGTTACGATCAAGAGTGCGATGAAAGATAGCGACATTCCAGCATTGGAAAATCTGGCAGCTGCAATTCTCAAAAAATGAGTTTGTTAAATTGAAAATTTTAGGGAAGAGAAGTATTCTCGTGCAAACTCAACAAGAAATAATACAAGAATATACATATGAAGAAAATATTTTTCACATTGCCTCTATTTATCATTCTGATCATTGCGGGTGTGTTCTATTATCGCTATTACTTCGTTTTTGGAGAGGGTGTTAAAAGCGGTGAACTCAACTATGTGGTGAAGAAGGGTTATATTTTCAAGACTTACGAAGGAAAGATGATCCAGAGTGGTTTTAAGAGTTCGCAGATGGCGGGTTCAATCCAGTCTAACGAGTTCATATTCTCAATAGAAAACAAGGTGGCGGCCCAGCAGATGATGACGATGGGTGGTCGTCAGATCGACCTCTTCTATAAGGAGTATAAACACGCGCTTCCATGGCGAGGTAACAGTAATTTCGTAGTCGACAGTTTCGTGGTGCGTGATGCAGTAGGTAAGCCTATCAATACGCTTCCGGATAATCAGCAGGAAAGTCTGCCACAGAGTGAGGAGCAAGGTGCTATTGAAGAACAGAGTGAGGGAGTGAGTTTGTAGTAGGACGAAATAGAAAATGATAAAGAACGGCAGGTAACAATGTTCACTTGCTGTTCTCTTTTTCCAAAGAAGAGTCGTCCCCTGATGGCTTTTTTTTATGCCTACCGAGAAACTCATCTAAATGTTCGCCTCAAACAAACTACTTGTTACTGTGAAAAATTTTTGCTATTTTCGTAGTGTGTTTTTGTTTAATTCGTAAATAAATATAGAAAAGATTGAACACTAAGGAATTAACCATAGAAATGGCGAATCGTTTGCAAATCAGTGGAGAGGAGGTTAACGCTCTTTTCACGGCATTGTCCAATAATGTTGGTGACGAGTTGTGCAAAGGCAACCTGGTTTCCGTGTCTGGTTTCGGAGTCTTTGAGGCAAGAAGAAAGAAAGAACGCATCTTCGTCGACCCTGTCTCAAAAGAACGCTTGATGTCTCCTCCTAAACAAATATTGGCTTTTAAAATGAGCGCAGTACTCAAAGAAAAACTAAATCAGTAAACGGTAGTCTTACGATATGAACGAGAAAAAAAGTTTGCAAGATTTATGCGGAAAGATTTCCGAGGATGCGGGTGTCTCAAAAAAGACGACGGACAGCTTTCTCCGCACGCTTTTTGATGTTATCGAAGAGGCTCTGAAACGTGATGGAATCGTCAAAATTCCAGAATTCGGAACGTTCAAATTAGTGCAGGTTGAACAGCGTAAAAGCGTCAACGTACGCACTAAAGAGGAGATTATTATTCCTGCCTATCAGAAGGTTTCTTTCACCCCAACGAAGGAGGTGAAAGACAAGGTGAATCTTCCATTCGCTCATCTGTTGACTTACACTATCCGTCAGGATGGTCCGGTAGACCCTCCAGAAATTGACGAAGAAACTGAAGAAGGAGGAGAGGAGGCTTTCTCAGACTTCTCGTCAGATGAGAGGAAGGTTGACGACACATTGATCGTTGAAGAGAAAACAAATTTGGTTTCTTCAGAGCCGTTGGAGACGACATTTAATGCTGATCCCGACAAAGAAATAGAGGGGGAGAAGACGGATGATGCGGTAATTGATGCAAATACATCAGAAAATAATACCATAGAAAAAACTATTGATAACGAAAACGAAAAGAGTATGGATTTGAATGACGATAAAAAGGAGTTTGAAAGCTCAAAAACGGAAGAGGTTCATGAAACGGAGCAAACAGCACTGGTAGAGGAGCCTCAAGTCAAAGAAACAAGAGAAACGGAAGAGTCAGAGACGAAGGAAACTTCAACGGAGGAGAAGAACGAGAAGCAAGAAGATCCAAAGAAAAACAAAAAATGGCTCTTATGGTTGTTATTGTTGCTTGTCGTAGTATTGGCTGTTTTGTTTGGTGCCAAATATGCGATAGACAACCATCTTTTCGGATTGGGTAGTGAACCTGAACAAACGGAGGTGTCCGCTCCTGTAGAGTCTAATGAGGTGGACACTTTCTTTGATGAGAATGCAACTGATGAGACGGAAAAAACTGATGTCTCTGCAACCGAGGATGATGAGTTTGAAGAGCAGCAAGAACCTATTGATTGTTATGAAACGCCAGAGAAATGCACAACAGATATTCAACCTTTAGAGAGCGGAGAAAAGTCGCCGCTCAACATGCACGAGTTCGACCCTGATTTGGTGAGTTTCATGCATGAGAAGCACCCTGAACTCAATTTCCAATCAACGGCTGTCGTTAGGGAGGTTTACACGGTGAAGGAAGGTAGCCGTTTGGCTCAAATCTCTCGTAATCTTTATGGTGATGCCTTCAATTTCTGGGTTTACATTTATTACTTCAACACTGATGTTCTTGCTAAACCAGACGATGTGAAGGCGGGTATGAAACTAAAAGTGCCGGATTTGGGTAGTGACTATGTGGATCCAACCTCCCAAAAGTGTAAGAGACTTGCGAACGAGGTGGCGGAACACCTTCTCAACCAGAAATAGCTGTTAGTAAAAAAGGTTAAAAGTAAGACATGACACTTAATTAATGTTAATGTCAAACGGGGAAAAACAATAATAGCCGAGCCTTTAAGTTCTAAAAAGTAGAATGACGAAAGGTTAGTTCATATATTTAAATATATAAAGGAAAAAACAAAAGCGAAAAATATGGATCAGATTGATATTAAAGCATTGAACGAGAAAATCGAACGTCAGAGTTCGTTCGTTGACATGCTTGTTATGGGCATGGACAAGAATATCGTAGGACAGAAGCACTTAGTGGAATCTTTGTTGATTGGCTTGTTGGCAGACGGACACGTTCTTTTGGAAGGTGTACCAGGATTGGCTAAGACATTAGCCATCAAGACATTAGGACAGTTAATTGATGCTAAATACGCTCGTATTCAGTTTACGCCAGACCTGCTTCCTGCAGATGTCATAGGTACGATGATTTATAGTCAGAAGTCTGAAGAGTTCAATATCAAGAAAGGACCGATTTTCGCCAATTTAGTTTTGGCAGATGAGATTAACCGTGCGCCAGCAAAAGTCCAGAGTGCGTTGTTGGAGGCGATGCAAGAGCGTCAGGTAACCATTGGAGAGGAAACATTCCAGTTGCCAAAGCCATTCCTTGTTATGGCAACCCAAAACCCAATTGAACAAGAGGGCACATATCCATTGCCTGAAGCGCAGGTTGACCGTTTTATGCTGAAAGTACATATCACCTATCCAAAACCAGATGAAGAGAAGTTGATCATCCGTCAAAACATTCAGAAAGAGAAAACGACCATTACTCCTGTTTTGAAGCCAGAGGATATTCTTGAGGCAAGAAAAGTGGTGCAAGAGGTCTATATGGACGAGAAAATCGAGAAGTATATTGTAGATATTGTAAACGCAACGCGTTTCCCTGAGCAATATGGGTTAGATCGGCTCAAAGAGATGATTTCATTCGGAGGTTCTCCTCGTGCATCAATCAATTTGGCGTTGGCTGCTCGTGCATACGCCTTCATCAAACGACGTGGTTGGGTGAAACCAGAAGATGTTCGTGCTATCGCTATGGATGTGCTTCGCCACCGTGTTGGCTTGAGTTACGAGGCGGAAGCTAATAATATGACTTCGGAAGATATTGTTAACGAAATCCTCAACGCTGTCGAAGTGCCTTAATGTTTTTCGCATCTGTTTTCATGCAATTTAAAAATTTGAAGCAATGATAAAAGATACGGAAGAGATATTAAAAAAAGTACGGAAGATAGAGATAAAGACGAGAGGTCTCTCCAAGAATATATTCGCTGGAGAGTACCATACCGCCTTTAAAGGTCGAGGTATGACTTTTTCGGAAGTCCGCGAGTACCAATACGGGGATGATGTGCGCAACATTGATTGGAACGTGACCGCACGTTTCAATAAACCTTATATAAAGGTTTTCGAGGAGGAGCGTGAGATGACGATGATGTTGCTCGTTGACGTTTCAGCGAGTGGAGAATTCGGAACGACGCATCAGGTTAAGCGTGACATGATGGCGGAGATAGCTGCTACAATCGCTTTTTCTGCTATTCAAAACAACGATAAAATCGGTGTGATTTTCTTTTCGGACCAGATAGAGAAGTTTATTCCACCGCAAAAAGGAAAGAAACATGTTCTCTATATTATTCGCGAGTTGCTTAGTTTCCAACCTCAAAGTAAAAAAACGGACATTCAGGGAGCATTGCAGTATCTGACCAATGCCATAAAAAAACGTTGTACGACGTTTGTCATTTCCGATTTCATCAGTCAGGATTTCTCAAAGTCGCTCGTCATTGCCAACAGAAAGCATGACATCGTTGCACTTCAGATTTATGATAAGCGTGAGACAACCTTGCCATCCGTCGGTTTGGTCAAGATGAAAGATGCGGAGACCAATGAGGATTTGTGGGTTGACACGTCTGACAAGCGAGTTCGCCAAGCATACGAGAAACATTGGAGAGAACGTCAGGAAACCTTGAAGCAGTATTTCAATCAGGGCGGAGTTGACTCTATCTCTATTGCGACAGACGACGACTATGTTAAGGCGTTAATGAAACTTTTCAAACAAAGAGCTTAGTTATCATTCA
Organism: Bacteroidaceae bacterium; assembly: GCA_963619325.1. GTDB lineage: Bacteria > Bacteroidota > Bacteroidia > Bacteroidales > Paludibacteraceae > UBA1181. The sequence continues at coordinate 6,096 of CAVEVQ010000042.1, forward strand.
TCAATATGAAAAATCTAAAGAGTTATATTTTACTCATATTACTCTTCTTCGTCGGGAATTTTTCTTTGTTCTCGCAAAGTGTTACGGTAGAGGCTACGATAGACTCGGCCGCAATGCGGATAGGAGAACAACGACATATTCTCTTAGAGGTTGTTCAACCTCAAAAAAGCACCGTCCATTTCCCAATTGTTAGTGAAACGGACACTTTAGTGCCTGGCGTTGAGATACTTGGCATATCAAAATTAGACACGATAGTAGAATCGGGGACTCGCATTAGAATAAAGCAAGATTTATTGGTAACTTCCTTTGACACAGGAAGGTACGAGATTCCACCTTTCAAGTTTATGACTAAATTGAAAGAACTTGAAACACAGAAACTCTACTTGCATGTGTCGACGATAGAGGCTGATTTCCAACATGCACAAATCACTGACATAGAGGAGAATTACGCACCTGGCTTCAACTGGGTTCGCTTGTTCCTTTATCTCTCTGTTTTTGTGATGATTGCTTGTGCTGTTTTTCTGGGTTATGTCATTTATCAATACATAAAACGAAAAAAAGCGATTGAAAATCAAGAAATAGTAGTAGAAGACACACGACTTCCGCACGAGATTGCCTTAGAGGAACTGAATGAGATTCAAGAGGAGAAGGTTTGGAAACAAGGATTCACCAAACAATACTACACGAATATCACCGACACCTTGCGTGAGTATTTTGTAAAACGTTTCAAAATATCTGCCTTTGAGATGACCTCTGATGAGATTTTGGATTCCTTGAAGTACAACCAAGACGCTGCCCCTGTGATGGATAAGATGAAGCAAATTTTCTTCACGTCCGATATGGTCAAGTTCGCTAAACAAGAACCATCACAAGAGGAGAATGAACTCAGCATACTTAATGCCTATAAGATTGTGAATGACACAAAAATCATTCCTGTTGAAGAAGAAAAGAAAGAGAAGCGTGTTGTTGAAGCCTCAGATAAGGAGGACGAAAAAAAGATGCTACAATCTCAGAATTAATTCATTATGAATAATATTGAAAAAAAAGATAACAGTGTTGCTAAATATGGGATGTTTGCCATCATCATATTAGCGGTTCTGCTGCTTACTTTGGGAATACTGAAACTCTCGTCGTACTTGATTGAGAGTAATGGTGGACATAACACGTCTGTTGATACGCTCTCTGCGCCGACTTTAGACAATGTTACGTTCCTTCATCCCAATTATCTCTATTTATTGTTGTTGCTCATTCCTCTTATTGGGTGGTATATCTACCGAAGAAAGAGATTGACAGCCAATCTGCAAATTTCAACGACATCTGCATTTCAAGGTGTGCCTAAGAGTTACAAATACTATTTGTTGCACGTCCCATTCGCACTTCGTCTGGTAACTATTGCAATGATAATCATTGTGTTGGCTCGTCCTCAATCGTCGGATAGTTGGTCAAATAAGAATGTGGAGGGGATTGACATTGTCATGGCAATGGATGTGTCGGGTAGTATGATAGCGGAGGACTTAAAACCGAATCGTTTAGAGGCAGCTAAAGCGGTGGGAGTTGAATTTGTCTCCTCTCGTCCGAATGACAATATTGGTATTGTGGTGTTCGCGGGGGAAAGTTTCACGCAGAGTCCGCTGACAACAGACAAGCCTGCCCTTGTTGGACTGATGAATGGCATTTCGGAAACGATGATTGATGAAGATGGAACAGCTATTGGTATGGGGCTAGCCAATGCGGTGAACAGAATCAAGGATAGTCAAGCGAAGTCAAAAGTCATTATTTTGTTGACGGATGGTTCAAACAATAGGGGTGAGATTGACCCTCTGACCGCTGCTGAATTGGCGAAAGCCTACAATATTCGTGTTTACACGATTGGTGTGGGAACAAAAGGACAGGCTCCCTATCCGTTTAAGACTGTGTATGGAATACAACGCCAGATGATTCCTGTAGACATTGATGAAGCCACCTTGAAGGACATTGCACAAAAGACTAATGGAAAGTATTTTCGTGCTACCGATAACAAGTCGCTTAAAGCCATCTATAGCGAGATTGATCAGTTGGAGAAAACGAAAATTTCGGTTACTGAGTATAGTAAGAAAGACGAAAGGTATTTCCCGTTTGCTATAGCTGCGATTGTACTATTACTTTGCGAGGTTCTGCTCCGTAACACTATTTTGCGACACATTCCGTAAGGTGATGTAGGAGATGTTTAGGAAGTAGATTGATTATCAAAAAGATGAAAGGAACTGATTATGTTATTTAGATTTGCCAATCCGCAATACTTATATCTGTTGGTACTCGTGCCAGTCATGTTAGGGCTGTTTGCGTATGCGAGAGAACGCAGAAAGAAGCGTTTGGAACAGTTTGGTGATAGTGAATTGCTTAACGGCTTGATGCCAGGCGCATCGAGTGCGAGACAGCATTTGAAATTTTATATTCTTTTGGTGGCTTTGTTAGCACTCATTTTCGTTGCTGCTCGACCACAGTTTGGATCAAAATTGGAAACAGTCAAGAAGAAGGGTTTGGAGGTGATGGTGGCGTTGGATATCTCTAATTCAATGTTGGCAGAAGATGTCCAACCCAATCGTTTGGAGAAGTCAAAACGGATGCTTTACAAGTTGTTGGACGGCCTCAATAACGATAAGTTCGGTGTGATTATTTTTGCGGGGCATCCCTATACGCAGTTGCCTATAACGACGGACTATTCGTCTGCTAAGATTTTCATTTCGTCCATTCAACCTGACATTATCAAGCAACAAGGTACGGCTATTGGCGCAGCATTGGAGATGGCAAGTCGCTCGTTTTCTGAAGAGAATGTAGACCGTGGTCAGGCGATCATCGTCATCACAGACGGAGAAAACCATGAGGACGATGCTGTAAGCGTGGCCAAGCAAATAGCAGAACGTGGCATACAGGTCAATGTGATAGGTATAGGAAAACCCGAAGGCTCTCCGATTCCTGTGCCAGGTTCGAATGGATTCAGAAAGGATAAACAAGGAAACACAGTCGTTTCGAAATTGAATGAAAATATGTGTATGGAGATTGCCCAGGCGGGCAACGGCACATACGTTCGTGCTGATAACACTAATAATGCGATGAAGGTGATTCAAGCGGAGTTGGATAAAATCTCAAAAAGTGATGTGGAGTCGAAAGTTTATTCTGAATATAACGAGCAGTTCCCTCCGATTGCATGGGTTGCTTTGGTGTTGCTCGTAGTTGAAATCTTTATCTTAGAGCGTAAAAACGGTTTATTCAAGAACTTCAAATTGTTTGAATAGAAACAAATATGGGAAAAATTGATTTGAACAAAACTGAAATAATTGCAGTCAGTGTGGCAGGGTCTGTCTTGCTCATCTTGCTGATTTTGTTTTTCTCGAATACAGATAAGCTATCATTCTATCAGATAGGCGACTATATCAACAGTGGAAATGAGAAGTTTGAGGAAGGAAAGTTTGATGATGCAAAGATTAATTATGTTGGTGCTTTGAATGTTGACTCTACGAGTAGTGGAGCTCTTTACAATAATGCCAATGCGGACTATAGAATCGGGAAGTATGAGATGGCTGATAAGACATTGAAGAAGGCTATTAATTCCACTTTGAAGACAACCACTTCGGAGGATGAGAAAAATCTCGTTTCTAATATGTATCACAACAAGGGAAATGCAGGTATGAAGCGACTCACTCCGTTAGACTCTATTGTTATGACCAATGAAATGATAGAGAAAGCGGAGGCAGCTGGGCAAGACGTCAATCAAGTGAAACAGCAGTTTTATCAGTCTTTACAGGAGAATCTAAAAACAGTTCAGTCGCCAATAAAAGACTACAAGGAATCTCTAAAGAGTGCGCCAGAAAACGACAGTACGCGTTTCAATCTTGCTATGGCGCAAGACTACGAGAAGAAGGTTGCCGCAATTCTTCAAAGCATGACTCCTCCAAGTAATGGTGGTCAAAATAATAATGACGACAAAAAGAATGATCAAAAGGAAAAGGACGAACAGCAGCAACAACAACAGCAGCAAGAGGAGAAAAAAGACGAGCAACAACAACAAGATAAGAATCAAATGTCAAAAGATAACGCAGAACAGATTCTGAAAGCGTTGGAGCAACAAGAGCAAGACCAACAGAAAAAACGCAAAGTAAAAGCGCAAGACTCACGCTTCCAAACAGACAAAGATTGGTAAGCCAGGTTGGTTGAGGAGCAACAATGATTCTATTTTTTTGTAATTTTGCACAGAATTTGAGTACGAAAACAGAAATGAAAAAAACTTTATTATTTCTTATCACGTTAACGCTCTCCTGCGTTTATGCGATGGCAGGTGGAGACGTTACTTTTAAGGCAAGCGCACCGGGAACTGTCGCTATGGGACAGCAGTTCCGTCTGCAGTTTGATATACAGAACGCTAAACCAGAGGATTTTCAAGCTCCAGACATGAGCAATTTTACGGTCTTGATGGGTCCGAGTGTCAGTTCTGGGAAATCCGTATCTATCGTCAATGGATCTGTTAGTACTACCGAAAACGTCGCCTATACTTATGTTTTGACGCCAAGTAAAGAGGGTACGTTTACCATTTCACCTGCGCGCTTTACTTTGAATGGCAAAAAGATTATGTCTAACGCTTTGACAATCAAGGTAGTGGCGCAACAAAGTGGATTTCAGCAAGGTTCTGCAAATTCAAGACAGCAGGTACAGTCTTCTAATACAGGAATTTCAGATTCCGACCTCTTCTGTGTTGCTGAATATGATAAGAAGAATGTCTACGAGCAAGAGCAGATTCTCACGACTATCAAACTTTATCACAAAGGAAATGTTTCCGGCCTTGATAATATCAAATTGCCTGAATACAAAGGATTTATTGCGCAGGAAATAGAGGTTAAGGATGAGGAGAGAAATGTGGGTATTGAATCGTACAATGGTCAACGCTACTACGTTTATATATTAAAGAAGGCTATTCTTTTCCCTCAAAAATCTGGGTCCATAGAGATAGAACCAGGAAAAATGACGGTTGTGGCGGAAATTCAAGTCAGACCAACCCGTCGTAGCAGCAGTATTTGGGATATGGACGATTTTTTTGGCACAACGCAGCGTGTCAAGAAGGATGTTAACATAAAGGGAACGAAAATAGAGGTTAAGCCTTTGCCAACGCAAGGACGCCCTGCTGATTTCAACAACGCTGTGGGTTCTTTCAAAATGGAGTCGTCCATCAACTCGACGGAGGTTAAGACCAACGATGCGATAACACTCAAGATCAAGATTTCGGGTTCGGGAAACATTAAATATGCAAAAGAACCGGAGTTGGATTTTCCAAGTGACTTTGAGGTGTATGACCCTAAAGTAAACACGAAGATTAACGCTACCAAGAACGGAGTCAATGGCTCAAAGGAGATCGAGTATCTTGTAATTCCACGTCATGCCGGGACATACGAGATTCCTTCAAAATCGTTCTCTTACTTTGACCCTAAAACAAAGAAATACACAACTCTCAAAACGGAGGCGTACAGTATTAAAGTAGAGAAGGGTGAAAGTTCTGGGGCGGAAAATGCACCAGTCGTATCGAACTATAACAATAAAGAGGATGTCAAATACTTGGGTAAAGACATTCGTTTTATCAATGCGAAGGACACGAGAATAGACAAGGAGCAAAAGCCGTTTTTCGGAACGGTGAGCTTCTATCTGTGGTTCATTATTCCGTTGTGTATCTTCTCGACACTCTTTATTCTGTACAGGAAACAGTTGAAGGAGAATGCGAACCTTACGCTTGTAAAGAATAAACGAGCCAACAAACAAGCGACAAAACGCTTGAAAAAGGCACAGCAACACTTATCAAAGAATGAGTCCGAAGCATTCTATGAAGAAGTCTTGAAATCTTTATGGGGTTATACAAGTGATAAACTCAACATACCAGTTTCTGAACTTAATAATGACAATATAGAGACTCAGCTTACAGAACATAAGGTCTCTGAAAATGTTGTTAAAGAGTTTATGGATGTGTTGAACACATGTGAATACGCACGGTTCGCACCATCATCGGACAGTCCTGCGGCAATGGACGAACTTTACCGAAAGGCGGCTGATGTGATTGGTACATTGGAAGATCAAATAAAGAAATAGCACAGGAGAAGAATCATAAAGAGATTAAAAAGTTCAATAGATGAAACGATATATTTCCATTCTATTTTCGATAGCAATATCGTTGCTATTTACATTAGACATGTCGGCTGCTAATTCAAAAAGAATGTCAGAGGCCAACAAACTTTATTCGGCAGAAAAATATGCTGAGGCAGACAGCCTTTACACTTCCATATTGCAGGAAGAGGGAGTTTCTGCAACTCTGTATTACAACTTGGGTAATGCCAAATACAAACAAGGTGAGATTGCCTCTGCTATCCTTAATTACGAGAGAGCCTTGAAATTGGATCCCAACAATGAGGATGTCTGCTTCAATTTAGAGATGGCAAAAATGCAGACGACGGACAAAATAGAAGAATTGGACAAATTTTTCCTCTCAGAATGGAATAAGTCTCTGCAGGGCATTTTCAGTTCAAATGGATGGTCCAGACTTGCCATTGTTTGTTTTCTGTTAACTTTAGGTGGAGTTGCGCTTTATTTCTTTGGAAAGCTAATTACTCTTCGCAAGTCTGCTTTCTTTGCAAGTATTCTTACTGCTATTATCTGTATAGTCTCGATAACCTATGCTAAGAGACAGAAAGATGAGCAACTATCACATGATACGGCTATTATCTTTGCTCCATCAACGACGGGAAAAGGATCCCCAGATGAGAGCGGAACTGATCTTTTTGTCCTCCACGAAGGGACAAAGGTAAAGGTGAAAAGCTCACTTAATGGATGGGTTGAAATTCAAATGGCAGACGGAAATGTCGGTTGGATTCCGGAGAAAGATTTAGAGATTATATAAGACAATGAATCAAGGTGCGATGATAAGTCGCACCTTTGTTATCTCTCTTTCTTCAGAAAAATTTAATACATTTGCACACTCAAAAATAATAATATAAAGATGGACTTTACAGGTAGAATCATAGCAGTGCTTCCATTGAAATCAGGAACAAGTGCAAAAGGAACGGCTTGGAAATCACAAGACTATGTGTTGGAATACAATGACAATGGATCTCCTTACACACGCAAGGTCGTTTTCAACGTCTTCGGCGATAGCATAGATCAATTCAATATACAGAATGGGGGTGAGTATACTGTTAGTGTTAATATTGATGCTCATGAGTATAATGGACGTTGGTTTCCAGATATTCGTGCATGGCGTGTTATGCCTGCTCAAGGTGAATATAATCAGGCTATGGGTCAACAATCTCAATCCCCGATTGGTGCACCTTCGATGCCTAACGGAATGAAGACGCCAGAGCCGTTCAATGCGAATACGCAGCCCGCAGATTCAACGAGCGACCTCCCTTTTTAATTGACGATATATACTATGACGAGCGGACTACTCTTAGTTCGCTCGCTTTGGTTTATTCTCAAAATCGACCGTCTATGAGAATAACTGAACGATACAAGGGCATCATAGATTGGTTTGAGTCCAATATGCCAGACCCTAAAAGTGAGCTCAATTTCACCACCCCTTTTGAGGCGTTGGTTGCTGTTATGCTTTCCGCTCAATGTACGGACAAACGCATCAACCAGGTGACTCCGGCTCTCTTTGAGCAATTTCCAACTCCAGAAATTATGTCGAAGAGCAGTGTTGAGGAATTGCTTTCTTTCATACAAACAGTGTCTTATCCTAATGCAAAAGCGGAACATTTGTTGGCGATGGCACAGAAGATTACGAAGGTTTTCGGCGGAGTCGTCCCCGATGATTTCGAATTGCTTCAGACTTTGCCGGGCGTTGGACGAAAAACAGCCAATGTGGTGTGTGCAACGGTTTTTAATCAACCTGCTATGCCTGTGGATACTCATGTTTTCAGAGTCTCCCATCGTATAGGACTCTGTACACCAACAGATAAAACTCCTTTTGATGTAGAAAAGAAACTATTGCTGTCCGCTAAAACTTTTTGAACCCGCAAAAGATAGGGCTGGATTCCTCGCCTGGAATTCAGCCCTATTTGTTACTTTTGTTTTTGCACATAAAAAAAGCAACGATGAACAAAAGTACACATTTTATCGGACAGCCGATGTATGGTCAGCTGATAAATTTGCTCAACA
>CAVEVQ010000043.1:0-11355 GCA_963619325.1 Bacteroidaceae bacterium
TCTTGAAAACCGCCGTACAGCAATGTACCGGGGGTTCGAATCCCTCCCTCTCCGCTGAAGAAACGGTACGAGTATCTAAGAAAGATGCTCGTTTTTTTTGTACCTACGAAAAAAACAAATGCACATCATATTGATGAGACAGATGCAATTAAATATGTTTTCACTCTACCTTTAAGCTAAACTTTCCACCTAAATTGACACTCACCTTGAGTCCATCCTTCGTAAGATGAATAGCATCTACATCCAAATCATTAAGATATCCGTTGAGGTAGACATTATCGAAGAGTTCACGATTAAAAAGCTCACTTCGACTCATTTCTTTCACCCACTCTAATTTATCTTTGATAGAAATAACGACATTCTCTTCTATCATTTTTTTTAGACCTTTCTTATAGAACAGATTTACCACCTTTGCCAATACATTTTTTGTTTTCAGTTTATAATCCACCTCAGAAATGCGAATAGAAGAAGACATCCTGTCATAGTAAGGAACACCACTAAGATAGATTGCGCCATTGATAAACCCATGCACATATACGCCGATAATCATTTTATCCATCTGACCATAGAACATCATACTATCTACAGTAATTTGATGCTTACCATCTCCGAAAGTTTCGCCAGACATAATACCACCAGCAAGCGTATCGATGGTCGAATATGGGATATCCGCCAAAACATTTAATTTCACCTTTTCGTCTGTACTATTATACATTTTAAAAACAGGCATAGAAAGTTCTTTTTGCTTGTCAGCAGGAACATGGTCCATATAAATCTCCGCCAAACATTGAATGCCGACGGTCGTACGAATCTGCCCCGCCGTCCCAGCAATCGGAGTAGTATAAAGATTTTTAGGAGTAATCTTCAGCCACACCTTAAAATCCTCAGTAGAGACATCTATAGGATCTTGTACCACAGACCATATATCCTGGATATACTGAGATAAAGGGACATTTTTTTTCACAGTTTCATCAATCTTCTGCGTCAATGTTTTCTTTTTTGCTTTCAGAACTTTATCTACGATAGGAGTAATTGGAATGTCCACAACTCCCAATTTCAAAACTGGTTTTTGAATCCATTCATATTCTACAAAATCCGTTTTTGTGACGAGATTCCAATCTTTTGTGAAATTAATAGCGGTCTTCAACTTCAAATCAACAGAACCCTCTATTTCTTGATCCGTATAAGTAAAACCAAGATCAAATCGTTTCTTAATCCACAATTTGATAGGCACAGCGTAGGTCAAGACATTTCCATCGTATGCAATCTTGAAGTCTTTAGCCTTCCACGCTTTAACCATCAAACTATCATCTTCTATGTTATTATCCTCATAAATGAGGTCGCTGAAACGTTCGTTGAGTTTTTGTTCAAGCAGAGAAACATTAACGGTAATAGGAATATGTAAAGTAGAAGTTTTCGGAATATAAACAATTTGCTCATACACCTCGTTAGGTTGTACTTCCAACGAATCTGTTGAGATAGGAATTGTATCGTTTAAAATATCAGAATCATCACCAATCAAAGAAGCATCCTCATCTTCAACCTCTTGCTCATATTGTCGAGCATTACCCAGAAATGGAATTGTAAACATAAGGGAAAACACTATAAAGTAATGAAGTCTATTCATTGTGATTGTTACATTCTGTTGTGATAAAAGTTTGCAAACTTACAATTTTTCAAAAAAGAAGACTTTAGATAGAACATCATATTTCTCTAAACCATCTAAAAAGTTAATTCTAACGTATGACATTTTATCATTCAGTATTGTATGAATGTTAAAAAACATATAAATTTGCTTGGGTGTCTCCCCTATGAGTAGGAGAAATATGTACCTAATTTTTTGAGAATGGAAATATTAATGATTATCCTGTTCCTTTTGGGCTATACCTGTATAGCAATGGAACACAGTATCAATGTGAATAAGGCCGCTTCCGCCCTTTTGTTATGCGCTCTACTTTGGACGGTTTATATTCTAAACATCAATTCCGATATACTCGGATTAAGTTCTGCAACTTCTCACGAAGACCTTATTCGGCATGTGACGGGAGTTCAGATCATAGAACATTTAGGAGATGTGGCATCTACCCTGTTTTTTCTGATGGGTGCCATGACTATCGTTGAGTTAATTGATGTCCATGGAGGTTTTTCAATCATCACCAACCGCATCACCACAAGGAATAAGAAAGAGCTGCTATGGATGATTTCCTTCATTACTTTCTTTATGTCCGCTATCTTGGACAACCTCACGACAACCATTGTCATGGTGATGCTCCTCAGAAAATTGGTAAGTGACCAAAAAGAACGTTGGATTTTCGCCTGTATAGTCATTCTGGCGGCCAATGCCGGTGGTGCGTTCTCCCCTATCGGCGACGTTACCACCATTATGCTTTGGGTAAGAGGTAACGTTACCACTGCAGGGCTCATTCCAAATTTGTTTGTTCCGTCATTACTTTCTATGGTAGTTCCAACACTCATTGCAAGTCGTTTTTTGAGAGGAGAGTTGGCGCCCATCCATGTTTCCACGGAAGTAAATCCAAATTTGACAACCAATTATATCACGCCCAAAGAACAAAAAACCATCTTCTATATGGGTATCGGGGCTCTGATTTTTGTTCCTGTCTTTAAATCAATCACACATTTACCTCCATTCATCGGGGTTTTGTTCGGATTAAGCATCCTTTGGGTATACACAGAACTAATGTACCACAGAAAGAAGCAGATTCCAGAGTCATCGAAAGCAAGAATTTCTAATGTGTTAGGAAGGATAGACTTGACCACTATTTTGTTTTTCTTAGGAATTTTAATGGCAGTAGCTGCTTTGCAATGCGCAGGCATCCTCCACGACCTTTCAATCTTCTTAGAGGACCATATCGGCAACGTATTTGTCATTGATATTGTAATAGGTATACTTTCTTCTATTGTTGACAATGTGCCATTAGTAGCGGGTTCGATGGGAATGTATCCATTAGCTTCGGCAGCAGAAGTGGCAGCAGATCCTTCTTTGGCTGTTTTCGCGCAAGACGGTGTTTTCTGGTTGTTCCTTGCCTACTGCGCTGGTGTTGGCGGTTCAATACTGATTATAGGCTCTGCAGCAGGAGTCGTAGTCATGGGCTTAGAGAAAGTGTCTTTCGGTTGGTATCTGAAACGTATCTCTGGATTAGCCTTGGTTGGCTATCTTGCAGGAGCGCTTTTCTTCGTTCTTCAAGAACTTTACCTGCGTCCACTGTTATAGAGACTCATAGAAACGAAATAACAAAACAATACGAGAAGTCGTACACACATCTGTATGACTTCTCTTTTTTTTATAGAAATAAAAAGATTCACAAGGAACATTTTTATTAACTTTTTATCAACTATTTGTTAACCATATTTTAGTTGTTTGTTAAGAAAACCCCTTTAACATTTTTTGTGAAATCTTCTTATTTTCATAGTTTTGCAAGCGATTATCAAGGGATTTTTATGTTGTGCAACAATATCCTAAAATTATAGAATAATAAGAGTTGACTGCAAAAATGAAAAACGTTATTAAAATCTTTTTCTCCATTTCTTTTCTTCTATGCGTGTATACAGTCCATGCGCAAGTGAACACATTCAAAGCCTATAAAGAAACAAATGGAATAATCACAAAAAACTCCAATGGTTTGTATGTATGGGGTTCGTGGGCGCCAAGCCAGACATCCATCACGTTAGATTTAGACAAACAGATTATAACGACATCCGACGCAAACAACAAAGAAACCTCTAAGTTTGAGATCTTTGAGAAACCACAACAGTGGACAATGAAAAAAGATTATAAATTCGTGAAATATGAATGTATGAACTCACTCACATTACAAAAATACTATGTAATGTTGAGCAGATATGACTCTGGAGCATTGAAAATCACGATTATGTCGCCCAACGATGCCACGCGTTACTTCGTACGACTTGACAATGGGAATGAACAAGACAACCTAACATACGATGACGCAGAATAAACATCTACTTCCTCTATTTCTTTTGTTCTTGTTTCCGACGTTCTCACACGCCGAGAAAGTGCTAAAGTTGCCATACGGAGACATGGACAGTTGGTTCAGGCGCGATTTGAAAGAAAGTCGTCTCATCGGTGGAGAAATTCGCACACTTTATGATATTGGAAAAGAAGGACACAGCACAGAGGCTGCGGCGTGGAAACAAGGAGATTCTCCATGGAAGACTTCCAGCATCTATGCTAACGTGATGGGCGTTGTGAAAGGAAGTAACACGGTCTTTCCCGAAAAAAGAGGCAATGGTTACTGCGCCCGATTGGAAACTGTCTTAGAGGAGGTCTATGTGTTCGGACTGATTCACGTTACCGCTTTAGCAACAGGAAGTATTCTTACGGGAGAGCTGATTGAGCCTATTCGCAATGTCAATTCACCCATGTCAAAATTGGTGCAGGGTATTCCATTCACTCATCGTATCAAAGCCGTTAAATTTGACTATAAAGCAAAAACAGGGGGCAAGAGGATTAAAGCATCTGCCCTCAGCAAAAGTGATGTTGAAGGTCCAAACGCAGCCGAAGTAAGCGTATTTCTCCAAAAAAGATGGGAAGATGCAGAAGGGAACATCAAATGTAAACGTGTAGCCACAGCCTATATGCGCATCACAAAATCAACAGACTGGGTAAACGGATATCATCTTAACCTCCACTATGGAGATATTTCAAAAGAGTCTTATTTCCGCGACTATATGGGTTTGAATTATGAAGGTTATCCTTTGTATGCCAAAAACTCAAAAGGCGAGAACGTTCAATTAGATGAAGTTGGGTGGGATGCCGATGCAACACCGACGCACATTATCATCCGCTTCTCTGCAGGCTATGGAGGAGCCTATGTCGGTGCAATTGGCGATTGTCTATGGATTGACAATGTCGAATTAATCGAGAATTAGTAACTTTCAGAGACTCAATCTTTTGAGTCTCTTTTTTATAAAAATTTCATAATGATTGTATTCCCTAACGCAAAGATAAATATCGGACTAAATATTGTTGAGAAAAGACCAGACAACTATCACAACATAGAAAGTATATTCGTCCCGATTCCTTTCAAAGATATATTAGAGATTGTTGAAACAAGCTCAGAAGAAACAAAACTACATCTTTCTGGCATCCCAATAGATGGAGATACCGACGACAATCTTGTTATAAAGGCTTTCCGACTGATACAAAAAGATTTTAAAATTCCCAATGTAGACATCTATTTAGAGAAAATAATTCCTTTTGGAGCAGGCTTAGGCGGTGGTTCTGCAGATGCCGCTTTCACATTGAAAGCCTTGAACACATTGTTTGATTTGAATTTGTCGAATGAAACGCTTTGTTGGTATGCAACTAAGTTAGGAGCAGATTGTCCTTTCTTCATAGAGGACAAAGCGAAATACGTTACGGGTATTGGAGAGATTCTTTCGCCCATTGAATTAGAACTGAGTCGCTATTTTATAGTCTTGGTGAAACCAAATGATTTCATATCTACCAAAGAGGCATACGCATGTATCACACCCCGAAAAACTGAAATCAGCGTTAACGAGGCGATTCACTATCCCATTGAACATTGGAAAAGACATATCGTAAATGATTTCGAAGACAGTGTTTTTCCCAATCACCCAAACATTGCAAAAGCAAAAGCAAAATTCTACGACAACGGTGCTATATACGCATCTATGACAGGTTCTGGATCAGCGGTCTTCGGAATATTTGACAAACAACCTAACATTGAATTTGAGAATACAATATTCAGAGGAACACTTTAAGACACAAACAAAACAAACAAAGGGCATTCACTTTATCGTATGAATGCCCTTTGTTTTGTGGTTTATAATTACCTTTAGTAATTACCGCTATATTTTAGAACTGGAAATAGATGAACTTCTGCAAATCTGCAGTGATAAATTGATAAATCACAAACACGAACAAAGCCACGGAAACTGCCATTACCGGCAATGGTAACTGCGCAAAAAGCAGACGATAGCGTCGCTTGAAATTTTCTGGAATCCAATGAATAATCATTCCTAAAACTATCAACACAAACACATTTGCGTAAGCCAACGTAATATCAGGGATTAAAGAACAGTCCCATGTTCCACCAATCTGCCCCACCATATTTTTCGCTGTGTTCCACGCTTTTTCATTTGCCTCCACAGGGTCTAAGTTAGAACCTGCACGGAAGAAAAGCCTTGTCCATGTAATGAAGACAAACGTCTGAAAGACAGCCCAACACATTTCCAATTTTGAAAGTGTAGATTTTCCGCCTAAAACATTGTAAATCAAACGTACAAACGTTCCGATAAAAATAATACCCGCCCATACAACCGCAATGTTCCATACAGGAGCAGGGAAAAGATAAGCAATCGCACCACATACTATTGTAATGAAAGCGATGATAGCAGTGCGTTTATACACATCCCAGTCTTTCCAAAATCGATATACAATCATTCCAATGCCGTTCAAACCTCCCCATATCATAAAGTTCCAACTTGCGCCATGCCACAAACCTCCGAGTAACATCGTATTCAGGCGGTTCATATTAGAAGTCAGATTTTTCTTTTTGTCAGGATAGCGATAACAATTTATTGTTACTATAGCGGCAAGCGAAAGCAAAATAATTGCCACCCAAACACTACCCGAAAGAATTGTACCCACTAAAGCAATGGTTATAATACAGGCGTATGTACCAAAGGAAGCCGTTCGATTTCCTCCCAACGGAATATAAAGGTAGTCTTGCAACCATTTAGACAAAGAGATATGCCAACGCTTCCAGAAACCACCTGGATTAGTCGCTTTGTAAGGAGAATTAAAGTTCTGAGGAAGATAGAAGCCCATCAACATAGCTACCCCAATAGCTATGTCTGTATACCCAGAGAAATCGGCATACACCTGTAAAGAGTAACCAAAAAGAGCCACTAAGTTTTCGAATCCTGTGTACATAGTAGGGTTATCGAAAACACGATCCACGAAATTAACTGCAATATAGTCGCTCAAAATAATTTTCTTTGCCATACCGTTCAGAATCCAAAACATTGCTATTCCGAACTGACGACGGGTCAGAAAATATTTTTTGTAAATCTGCGGAATAAACTCGCTCGCCCTCACAATCGGTCCTGCCACTAAAGATGGAAAGAAGGTAACATAAAAACCAAAATCCAAAATATTTGAAACAGGCGACACTCGGTTCCGAAACATATCCATCAAATAACTGATACATTGGAAAGTGTAGAATGAGATTCCGACAGGAAGCAATATGCGATCCACAGAAAACACAGGCTCGCCAGCCACAACGTTTCCAAACCAAGCAAACGCATTGAAAACCTCCAAATGCAGACCGAAAAGGTTATTCAACATATCCGCAAAGAAATACGAATATTTGAAATAGCACAATGTGATAAGGTTGATTACTAAACCAAACACCAACCATGCCTTTTTACCATTTTCCGTTTCCGCCTTATATATCTTCGCCCCCGTGAAATAATTGAAGAACGTGGAGAAAATCAATATCAAAGTAAACCATCCGCTTGTCTTGTAATAGAAAAAAACACTAACAACAAACAGAAACGCGTTGCGCATCAGCACTTTGTTATGCAAGAAACTAAACAAAGCAAACACTACCAAGAAAAAGATCCAAAAATAATGCTGTGTGAACAACAAAGGAGACTGAGGATCAAACGCAAATGTATCCCCTAAAAAATTTAGGAATGTATTAATCAAACTATTTTCCATCTTCTGTATCTCTATCTAAATAAGACTTCATCACCGCATTATAGAATGCCGTTCCAATCTTTTCATAACCCTTTTTTGTAAAATGGATTTTATCTTTTCGGGCCAATCCTTGTTTTTCCCACTCTCTCATAGACCTCAATCCACCCATCCAACCGAACAAATCCCAATATCCGCCTTGGTGTTTCTCTGCCAATACGCGAAAAGCATGTTCAACCTTCAAGCCATTGAGGTTCACATTATAGCGACGACCTTGTTTTCTAAACGAGTCATTATTTGTTATGAAAACATAAAAGCATGTAGGATTTACTTCCTCAAAAATTGATATAAGCGAGTCATAACGAGAAATGAATGTATCTTCTGAAAAGTTTATTGGCACGGCGTCATTGATACCGATTGCAAAAACAACCATATCAGGACGAATAAGTTTTAAATCATTCTCAAAATCCTCACATGTAAGGTAAGATGACACTGAAGCGCCATTTACGCCTATCGAGTGATAGACAATTCCCGGCTCATCATTTTCAGCAATGAATCCTCGTAAATGAAATTTATGAGGGACAGAATCCGTCTGGGCAATCCACAATGCGAAACTATCTTGCGGAGCATTAAACTCATACAAGAAACTTTTATGACCGTCTTCTTCAATGGGAAAATGAAACGAACTATCTTCTTCACAAAGCAAAGGCACGGCCATTGAATCACCATAACCCAAAAGTCGTAATCGAGTAAACGACCAACGGTTTAAAGAATCAGTATTCAACTTAACTTGAATTCCTGCAGAATAATCTTGCGTAGATACAGCAATACCAGTCATTCCCAAGAGAGCCTCACGCTCTTTCTTCACATTTCTTGATGTAACCCATTCACCAGACGACTTCACCTTGAAATTATTAGGATTGTTCGTTTTTGCTACTTTGAAAGGGAAAAAGACACCGCGGGAAGGGCGAAACTCCTCATTTAAAGAATCTAAATGGCAACGTATGGTATGCGAAATACAATCCGCTTGTACATGCGAACCACCAATGTGAAGAATACTGATTTTACCTTTTCGACATAACACCAACGAATCCAGCTTGTCGTAGAAAGCATCTCTTCTTTCAAAATGCGCAGAATCTGGAAATTGAAGGGAAGAGAGAGAATCCACAATGAACGGATAGGTTACAGTATCTTTTGCTAAAATAGAACGCGCAAAAACTCCGCTCACTCCTACCCATAAAACAAGAAATAAAATAAAATATCTTTTCATCTTCCTATTTTATACCACTCCACATTTCGTTTCTCCTCAGGAAATTATAATAATCATAAGTATTCAAAAAAGACTGCAAAAAAACTTCTGCAATCCTATTTGCCCCCCTCTCTGTGAAATGCACATAGTCTGAACCTGCCCACGCTGGCGAATGATCCACCCATTTTAACATAGAATTCTTTCCACCCATCACCTCGTACATATTCCAAAACATCGCACCATTTTCCATTGCTGCTTCACGCAACGCCAGAACCGCCTTTTCTAAATACGGATAAGTCTGTAATTCCCCATCTATCCTCGTTGACATATCAGCAGGCCCAATAAACAAAATCGCAGCCGAAGGATAAATCTTCCTCAAATAAGCGATTTGGCGAGATATATTTTTCTTATAATGTTCAACACTGTTATCATTTTTAAAATATGGCGTCGAATTTCCGCCAAACTCTAATATGATTAGCCGAGTATCCAAAGCACTCATCGTGCTACTCAACAAATGTGATGAAATTTTAGTGAAATAAGTACCTGAAGAACCTCTTAAGGGGATATTGCTCACAAACACACCACTTCTCGACCCCATTTCAACCGCATATAGTTCGCCTTTACCAGAAACCGTCAAAGAGAATTTCTTGATGTAGTCGTCCAACTGCCATGTCATAATTGACAAATCTGGATCAGCCTTACTCTTCGTAATCGTGGAGTCCTTACCTGAATATGAGAAAGTTACAGAGAAATTATCGTCCGTATTTCCTACGAAAAGAGAGACTTTCGAGAACTTACGCACATGCGAGAAAGTCTGCTTCCAATTCCGTGAAGCCATCTTGATTTTTACTGTTCTTCCATTCAGCTCTGCTACTTGAGCCAAAATACCGTAACGATCACTTGACAACTTATGTCGCATCGTTCCATCTGCAATGTAACGAGGCAGACTATCAGAAACAGATTGTTCCACAGACAAGGAAGGAATTGGCTGAACAATGGGCACCAATCCGGCACCATAGCCACCAAAGCGAGTCTGCAAGCCCTCTCTGATATAGCCTGTTATACGATCTTGTTCAATCTGTGAATCACCATAATGCAAAATATGGATAGACTCTTTACCCTTTGCGCAACGATCCAACGCATCAAACAATGGATAAAGAATTGAAACATCGTTATTAGGACACTCTATGCGCGCTGTCGTCTCATAAATAAGTTTGTGATAAGATTTCAACGTATCAACATAAAGCAACGAATCAGCATTGAGTGCATTAATCAACGAATCTTGTTCAACTTTTAATTTCAACTCTTCCTCTGTGCGAGCTATCTTTTCATCGGCAGACTCTGTGTCTTTATTTTTCTTGGACATTGCCTCCACCAACGTTGGAAACTTAAGCTTCTTTCCGAATACCTCTACGCCATCCTCCGGGAAAAACAAACAGATACCTACGACCAACAACAACACAGAACACAGAAATATCAACGTCTGATATGCTTTCATTCTAATCTATCTTACTACTTTATTTGATTTTCATCAACTACAAATTAATCACTACAAAGTTACGAAACCCAGACAAAATTTCGCTAAAAACAATTTTTATTTAAAAGCCTTTTAAGACTTGTAAAACACAAAGAAAACAGCCAACACCAAACATATAAACGCAGCTACATGATTCCAATGAAGAGCCTCACCCTTAAAAAGAAAGGTAGTGATAATTGAAAACACCGTGATTGACACTACCTCTTGTATCACTTTGAGTTGCACTAACGAAAATGGTCCACCTGTAATACGAGAACCCATTCGATTTGCTGGAATCATAAAACTATATTCAAATAAAGCCACACCCCAACTACACAAAATTATCAATGCCAAAGGCCAGTCTGTAGATATTTTCATCTCTTGTAATTTCAAATTACCATACCATGCGAATGTCATGAACACATTGGAAACCAATAACATAAGCACGGTAGCAACCATTCTATACTCCATCTTTTTTTACTTTTAAGTCAAATGTAAAATTAACTCTAATTTTTTTAATTTAAGCAAAATTACCCTATTCAGTTAAATAAAGTTAATCCAAGAAATATTTTTCGGTTATGTTTTGTAACATAAAATTTATCGTTATCTTTGCATTGTGTTTTTCATGGTATTAGATTTAAGGTTAGAGAGACTGGATGTCGAGATGACATCCTTCTTTGTTTTTAAGAGTCTTGGGGTCAAGGCTCCTGTTTTTTTACTAAAACTCAATGATTTCGTCCGCTATTTCTATTATCTATTTCCACCATATTCCATTGTATAGACTTACTTTCAAGCAATCTCAGTTTATTAGAAAATATTGCTGTCCGCTAAAAACTTTTTGAACCCGCAAAAGATAGGGCTGGATTCCTCGCCTGGAATTCAGCC
>CAVEVQ010000044.1:0-11320 GCA_963619325.1 Bacteroidaceae bacterium
AATTTATCAGCTGACCATACATCGGCTGTCCGATAAAATGTGTACTTTTGTTCATCGTTGCTTTTTTTATGTGCAAAAACAAAAGTAACAAATAGGGCTGAATTCCAGGCGAGGAATCCAGCCCTATCTTTTGCGGGTTCAAAAAGTTTTAGCGGACAGCAATACTTTTTTTCATACAATCAGGTGAACCTATAAAATCTTCTAAAAAAAGAAAGAGATAGAAATTATTTCTATCTCTTGTAGCGGGGACGAGAATTGAACTCGTGACCTCCGGGTTATGAATCCGACGCTCTAACCAACTGAGCTACCCCGCCAAACTTTTATGTTGCTAATTCATTTCTGAATTGCGGTGCAAAGATATGCAATCAATATGTAATAACCAAATTTCGGGAGATTTATTTTTCTAAATGACTCGTATTGTCCCAATCTAGTATATTCCAAATTCCGTTTTTCTTTTCGACCACGCAGACACCTGTTGAGTGAGGATGTGGAGCATTGGCTATTTCGTGAATGGGTTGGTATCTGAAATAGGTGTAGAGCGTCTTTAGTAACGCGCCATGTGTTATGACTAAGACGTTTTGTTTTGGGTGTTCTACGATGATTTGCTCTATCGCTTTTGCAGCTCTATTCCTAACTTCTAAATAAGTCTCGCAGGTCGGACGATAGAATTTTTCTGGGTGATACCAGAAAAGATCCCAGTCTGCGGCATAGTCTCTCTTTATATCGTATACAGACAAGCCCTGCCAATCTCCCATTAGAATCTCTTTCAGCATATCGTTGTAGATGGGGGTTAATCCTAACCCTTGTGTGCAGAGATCGGACGTTTGTCTGGTTCTTCTCATCGGACTGACATAAAGTGCGGAAAATGTTATTCCAGACTCGTTCAATGCTTTGCCTAAGGCCGTTGCTTGTGCTTTGCCAACGAGGGTAAGATCGGATTCCATCTGCCCTTGAATTTTATGGTCGACATTAAAATAAGTTTGCCCATGACGAACCAAAAATAATTTTGTCATATATAGAAAGGATTGAATTTTTCTTTTATTAAAGCCTCCATAAAACAAGAATGAGGGAAACTCAAAGAGCCCCCTCTTATCTTTTTTCTTCGTTGCAATAAATTAAACTGCAGCTTCTTTGACGATTGCCACTACTCCACGGTAATATCCACATTCTCCACATACTCTGTGGTTCAAATGTAATGCGCCGCAGTTAGGACACACTGCCAATGTAGGGAGGACTGCCTTGTAATGAGTTCTTCTCTTTGCTCCTCTCGTCTTTCCTTGTCTTCGCTTAGGATGTGCCATTTTGTTTATTTTTTTAATTAGTTATTATCTTTTTTTTGCTCACACTCTGTTTCTCTTACGATTTTGAATCGTTAAACAATTCTTTTAGTCCAGCCCACCTTGGGTCAATCTCTTTGTTTGCGTCATCCCCAGTAGGACCTTCTTCAACTAAATATTTGTCCAATTCATTGGCAACCCATCCGATACATTCACCTTCAGGATGAACATGTCTGATTGGGATGTCTAGCGCAATGAACTCGTACATGTGCCACGACAAGTCGATGTCTCCCGGTAGTTCTGGAATAACAATTAAATTGTCTCCCTCATCTTCATACTCTTCACCAAATTTGACAATTAGCTTGTCTTCGGTGTCGATATCTACCTTCATGTCTTCCATACAACGATCGCACGGAACGTAGACAAAACCCTTGAATGAGAACTTGAATTCCGATGAATGTTCGGACTTTTTAAGGGAGACTCTCACGTCCACTTCTCCTTTCTGAGTTTCTGTGGCTTCAATGCGCTTAAAAAACTCATCTGTTAACAGAAAGTTATACTCGTGAGTGCCTTCTGGCAACTCTCGCAGAGAAATAACGTATTCCCCTTTACTGTTCCTATTCTCAACCATCTTTGAAAGGGTTTCAAAAACTTTGCAAAATTACAAAAATTAATAATAAGAACTCTATAGAATCTCAAATTTTTTGATATGAGATTTTTTATAGAGTTAAACTTTGTGTCTTTTATTTCTTTTTCTGGACAGACCAACCGAATTTCCCTATTTTGTCACCCAATTTGAAATAGTTGCCGTGTGAATATGCCATCAATTGTGAGTCTTCTAATTTGAAAGCGTCTGTTTCCTGGTCCATGTACTTTTCGTCAGCCAAGACGTTGACAACTTCTGCGATGAACATATCATGCGAGCCTAAAGGAATGATTTCCTTAACTTTACATTCAATAGATAATGGAGATTCTTCAATAGCGACAGAGCTGATGACGTTAGTCTTCAGTGGGGTTAAATTCATTTCTTTGAATTTGTTGACATCTCGTCCTGATTTTACACCGCACCAGTCTGTTGCGTATGCTAACTGTTCGTTGGTAAGGTTGATGACAAACTCTCCGTTGCGTTTGATGATTTCATAAGAATGTCTACTTGGGCGGATAGACACATAGCACATAGCAGGATCCGAGCAGATTGTGCCTACCCACGATGCTGTGAATATGTTATATTCGTTTTCGTCTTTGCCACACGAGATCATGGCGGCAGGTAATGGATAAACCATCGTGCCTGGTTTGAATGAACGTTTCATAGAAAATAGCTAATGTTAAAGGATTTCAATGTTTTCTCCGCTGACGATTCGTTCGCAGTAGTGGCATTTGAAAGCGATTTTAGATTTGTCTACGGTGCGAAATCTAGTGTGCATAGGTTCGTTGTTGGTGATGCATTTAGGATTTTTGCATTTGATGACACCTATAAGCTCGTCGGGTAACTGCAACTGCATCTTCTGGGAAACCTCGTACTCTTTGATGATGTTGATTTTTGCTTTTGGAGCAAGAATTGCGATTTTGTTCACTTCTTCTTGGCTCAAATATTTGTCGGCGACTTTGATAATGGCTTTTTTGCCTAATTTCTTGCTTTCAAGGTTGTACCCGAAGGTTACTTGGTTTGAAATATTGTTTAAGCCTAAGATAGAGATGACGCTGAATAATTTTTCGGAAGGAATATGGTCTATCACAGTTCCGTTTCGGAGGGCTGCTACTTTCAGTTCTTTTTCCATTGCTATGAAATTTTTAATTAAAGGCCTAACAGATCACAAATGACGGCTTGACGGGCGTAGACACCATTTTTAGCTTGTTGGAAAT
This sequence comes from Bacteroidaceae bacterium, assembly GCA_963619325.1. GTDB lineage: Bacteria > Bacteroidota > Bacteroidia > Bacteroidales > Paludibacteraceae > UBA1181. The sequence continues at coordinate 3,141 of CAVEVQ010000044.1, forward strand.
AGTATGCTTTTTCGTTGTTGTCGACGTCATAGTCAATTTCGTTTACTCTTGGAAGAGGGTGAAGAATTCGCATATTAGGTTTCGTCCCCTCTAAGAGCTTATTGCGAAGGGTGTAGACGTCCTTCACTTTCTCATATTCGTAAAGGTCGGTGAAACGTTCTTTCTGCACGCGAGTCATATATAGAATGTCGGCATCTGCGATGTTTTTTTCTGTGAGGTCGCAATGCTCTTCAAAAGGAATGTTGTTTTCCTTGCAGAATAGTTTGTATTCTTCTGGCAGTTCCAACTCTTTTGGGGCGATGAAACTGAACGTTGGATTGAAATGTGACATTGCCTGGATGAGGGAGTGTATCGTACGACCGTATTTCAAATCACCAACCATGCAGATTTTCAGATTTTCAAGTTTCCCTTGTGTCTTTTTTATGGAGTAGAGGTCAAGCATTGTCTGGGTTGGATGTTGGTTGGCTCCATCTCCAGCGTTGACGATAGGCACGCTTGACACTTCAGATGCATAACGTGCAGCTCCCTCAATAGGGTTGCGCATAACGATAAGGTCGGCATAGTTGCTCACCATAATGATAGTGTCCTTAAGGGTCTCTCCTTTTGTGCCGCTGGTTGTAGAGGCGTCGGAGAATCCGATGACACGTCCGCCTAAACGGTTTACGGCCGTTTCGAAACTGAGTCGGGTTCGGGTTGAAGGCTCAAAAAACAACGTGGCAACCACTTTCCCTTTTAATATCTCTTGGTTCGGATTCTTTTCAAATCCAGCCGCTTTGTCCAAAATTTGCAGAATCTTCTCTTTGGAATAATCTGTGATGGACACCAAACTCTTAATAGCCATGACGTTATGATTTATTTTCTTTTCTGTTTTCTTTTATGTCCTGTAATGAATAGAGATGAACAAAAAAAAACCAATACGAGCCAAATTCGTATTGGTTTTCATATCATCTTATATTGTTTTTTCTTCGCATTACTGACTCTTTGTTTAGGTGCAAAAATAGGACAAAATCAGTTACTTTCTTAAATTTTTCGGGGCTTAATTTTCAACCATTTTTCTTTCCTACAAAAGATGAAACGATACGGTGAGTCCTGCCATCACGATGGATACCATACTCATTAGTTTGATGAGTATATTGAGGGATGGACCAGAGGTGTCTTTGAATGGATCGCCAACGGTATCTCCTACAACGGTTGCTTTGTGGTTGTTTGATCCTTTCCCTCCTAAATTTCCCTCTTCGATGTATTTCTTTGCGTTATCCCACGCTCCGCCTGCGTTCGCCATAAAGATTGCCAAAACAAAGCCAGTGGATAGTCCACCGATGAGAAGTCCGAGGACACCTGCGACCCCGAAGACGACGCCTACGATCATAGGGGTGATGATGGCTAAAAGGGATGGGAATAGCATTTCTCGTTGCGCCCCTTTTGTGGAAATCTCGACGCATCTTGCGTAGTCTGGCGTCGTTTCCCCATCTAAGATACCTGCAATTTCTCGGAATTGTCTCCTTACTTCCGTAACCATGCATTGCGCCGCTCTGCCGACGGCGTTCATAGTGAGTCCGCAGAAAAGGAATGCCATCATAGCCCCGATGAAAGTTCCCACTAAGACATTAGGATTCATGAGGTTGACTTGGTAGAAATTCATAAAATCTATCAGTGAGGCGTCTGTCGTATTGATGATTTCTTCACCTATAGTTAAACTTGTTTCTCCAATTCTGACAAGTGCTATTTTTATTTCTTCAATGTAGGATGCGAGTAGGGCGAGGGCAGTAAGGGCGGCCGATCCAATGGCGAATCCTTTGCCTGTGGCTGCCGTGGTGTTGCCTAATGCGTCTAATGCATCCGTCCTGTTGCGCACGTTCTCTCCTAATCCGCTCATTTCGGCGTTTCCTCCTGCGTTGTCGGCTATCGGTCCGTAAGCGTCTGTTGCTAAAGTGATTCCTAAGGTGGAGAGCATTCCAACGGCAGCGATGCCGATACCATACAATCCGAGGCTTAGTCCTTTGGCAGTGAAGAAGATAGTTGTGTCAAATCCGATTGCGCACAGGTAAGCTAAGATGATAGCGGCACCTATGGTGATAACGGGTATGGCTGTTGAAATCATTCCTAATCCCAACCCTGAAATGATGACAGTGGCTGCCCCTGTCTCGGCACTTTCTGCTACCTTCTGAGTCGGACGATATGTGTGAGATGTGAAATATTCTGTGGATTGTCCAATTACAACCCCTGCGACCAATCCTGTCAAAACGGAGAATGACAAGCCTAACCAGTTGTCTATCTGTAATATATAGAGAAGACAGAATGATGCGATGGCTACTAATATGGAACTGATGTTTGTCCCTTTTCCTAATGAGCCTAAAAGGTCTTTCATTGATGCTCCTTCCTTTGTGCGTACTAAGAATATGCCGATGAGGGAGAGAACAACGCCGATGGCGGCAATCAACATCGGAGCTATGACTGCTTTCTCCTGTATATCGCCTCCAACGGCGGAGTAGGCTGCCGCTCCTAAGGCGGAGGTGGCTAATATAGCTCCTGCGTATGATTCATAAAGGTCTGCACCCATACCTGCGACATCTCCAACGTTATCACCGACATTATCGGCGATGGTTGCGGGGTTACGAGGGTCGTCTTCGGGTATTCCGGCTTCTACTTTTCCTACAAGGTCTGCTCCGACATCTGCAGCTTTCGTGTAGATTCCTCCGCCTACACGGGCAAAGAGGGCTTGCGTGGATGCTCCCATTCCAAAGGTAAGCATGGTTGTTGTGATGATAACCAACTTCTGTCCACCTTCGCCGTCTATAAACTTGTTAAGAATAAGGTACCATATTGCAATGTCCAAAAGAGCCAATCCGACGACGGTTAAACCCATGACTGCGCCTGATCGGAAAGCGACTTTTAGTCCGCTGTTTAACGATTGGCGTGCTGCGTTGGCAGTGCGTGCAGAAGCGTATGTGGCAGTTTTCATTCCGAAGAACCCTGCTAATCCTGAGAAGAACCCTCCTGTTAGAAAAGCAAATGGCACCCAGGGATTCTGTAGTCCGAAGAAAGCCATCACAGCGAAGATTATGGCTAAAATTAGGAACACGAGAATAACCACTTTGTATTGTTGTTTCAGATAAGCCATTGCACCAGAGCGGACATGCTGTGCAATCTCTTTCATCCTTTCTGTACCCTCATCTTCTTTTTTCATCCATTGGTAGAAATATATGGCAAAACATAGTGCTAAGAGGGCGGCCAACGGAACTATAAAAAACAAGGTATCCATAAGTCGACGATTTTAAAGGTTTGTGAAGTGTGTAATAACTAAAGGCGGAAGTATGGGAGTCCACCGAAGGGTAAATGATTCTGCATTACAGGGTCAGAAAATCATTTTTTAACATTAATTAAATGTTGGTATAGGCAAAGATAACAGATTAATTGAAAAATCAAAATTTTTCAATCTTCATTTGGCTTGTTTCCCTTCGTAAAAAGAGTGTGCGGTTTTTTTATGCCAAAACGACATCCAAAACCATCATAAGCACAAAACCCAAGGCAACGCCAATGGTAGCGACGTTGGAGTGGGGGGCTTCTTGGGATTCGGGAATTAATTCTTCTACGACAACGTAAATCATTGCTCCCGCGGAGAACGCTAACAAATAAGGGAGTATCGGAAGTGTGAAGTCAATCAATAGAATGGTTAGGATTCCGAAGATGGGTTCCACTAAACCAGAGAGGACTCCTAATCCGAATGATTTGCGACGAGAGCACCCCGACGCTCTGAGGGGCATGGAGATGATGGCTCCTTCGGGGAAATTTTGAATAGCCATGCCAAGTGAGAGGGCGAGTGCCCCGCTAAGTGATATGCCTGCATCCCCCATGCTTGCGCCTGCCAATGTTACGCCAACAGCCATTCCTTCGGGGATGTTGTGAAGAGTGACCGCCAAAACCAACATACTTGATTTTTTCAAAGAGGAAGAAACCCCTTCCGGCTTTTCTGAGTTGAGGTGAAGGTGGGGTGTAATGGTATCTAATATTAAAAGGAATAACATTCCAGAAAGGAAACCGACGACAGCGGGAAACACCGCCCACTTGCCTCTGTCGGCGCACATGTCAATACTCGGTATGAGGAGAGACCAAACGGATGCGGCCATCATAACGCCGGAAGCAAAACCTAAAAGGGATTTTTGCCAGGTCGGCGAAATCTTGTCTCGGAGGGCGAAAACCATTGCAGCCCCCAAGGTCGTTCCGATAAATGGAATTGTTAATCCAACTGCAAAAATGGAGTCTATCATTACTTCTTGATCACCAAATAATATGTTTTGAAATTTGATGAGTTCTTGTCGAAATTGCCGGCCCAAACTACTACGGTGAGGATTCCTGTCGACTTGTCGTAGTTGGCACAATATTGCGCTTCTGGACTCACCTCAACTGTGATTTCGGATTTCGTATAGTCGGCAGAGATGGTTTGTCTTTGGACGTTGCTGTCAAAACTCTCAACTATAATTCCGTCTACCTTGACATTTACTATGTTCGCCTCATATACGAATGAAGAAGAGAACTTGATGGTGTAGGTATGTGTGTTGGTCGGGTCTTTAAGAATGTTTCCTCCGTTGACTACCAAAATTTTTGCGTTTTCGGTTGCGTCGTATGACTCGTTGACAGTTGCTAAAGCGTCTGCAGTGTAGGAGATAGGATTCTCTGAATATGAACCTTCTATATAGTAGTTGTATTCGTCTTTCTTAAAGTCGGTCAGTGCCGTGCCATTTACCGAGAGAGAGGAAAGTTGCGAACCATAGACTGTAGGGTCTTTAAACGTGATTGTGTAAGTGTGTTGGTTTGTCTTGTTGGTGGCAATATCGCTACCTTTCACGGTGATTGTCATCGTATAGGTGGCAATGTCGTAGGAGGCTTCTACTGTTGCGCCCTCGCTTGCCGTCCAGTTTACGCTTGAAATCTCGCTGTAAAGAAGATCTTCTTTCTCATAGACGTATGTTTCAGAGTCGAATCCGTCGATGGAAGAGCCGTCAATTTGAAGATCCGTTAACACAGACTCAGCCGCTTTGCCGAATTGTAGTTTGTATTCGTGGAAGTTGTTCGGATGCTCTATGATGTCTTTTCCTTTTACAGTAATGGTGTAGGTATTGCTGGCTTCATCGTATGCTCCTTCTGCGGTCGAACTTTCATCTTGTTTAGTATAAGTGATTTTTGTCTTTGTTTTGTCATATACAGAACTCAATGTGTATGCGAATTTGGAAGATGAAAATCCTTCCACGCTTCGGTTGTTGACTTTCAAAACACTTAATAAAGATGGTGCGAGGAATTGAACCGTATAGGTGTGATAGTTCGTTTCGTTTTTTGCAATGTCGCCTCCAGAAACGGTCAGAGTTAAAACATTTGATGTTTCGTCGTAATCTGATTTGACTTTTGCTTCTGTATCGGCCTCCCATGATACATTGTCTTTGTCATACGAACTTTCAATGCTGTATTCATATTTGTCCTTTGCGAAATCCGCAACCAGTTCGTCATTGTGTTTCAAACTTGTTAGTTGAGATCCGTATGAAAGGTGGAACTGAATCGTGTAGGTGTTGTAGTTGTTCGGGAATGTCTCTATGTCCGCGCCTTTGACGGTGATAGTCAACACTGCTGTTTCGCTGTTGAATGATTCTTCTGTTGTCGCTCCATCTTCGGTGGCGTAAGTTACTTTTACAGCATTATAGATGAGCTCCGTTTGGTCGTAGTTGTATTTGTTAGGTTTGAAATTTGACAACGTCGTTCCGTCGATAGACAAATCAGACAATAGCGATTTTGATGCGAATAGTATCTTGTATGTATTGAAATTGCTGCTACTCGTAGCGAAGTCGCCACCTTTGACAACGATGGTCAAAACGTTCGTCTCTGAATTAAAGGAACTTTCAGAGGTAGCCTCTTCATCTACCTCCCAGGATATAGTTTCTTCATCGTATGATTTTCCGATTTTGTATTCGTATTTGTCTTTAGCAAAGTCTGAAACTTGAAGACGTTCGTGTTTCAAGGATGTCAACTGGGCACCATAGGGAGCATGGAATGTGATTTTGTAGGTGTGTGTGTTGGTTTGATCCATTTCATAATCGCCTCCTTTCACGATGATTGTATAAATCAAAGTGTTGGCGTCGAATGAAGTAGACACTTTGGCTTCGGCACTTTCCTTGTATGAGATGGTCGTTTTTCCGTCATAGTAGACATCCTTTACGGAATAGTCAAATTTTGTGGACGAAAAGTCAGTTATAGCGACGTCGTTGATGCTTAATGCTGTCAAATAAGAACCGTAAGATTCGTGATACTGAATTTTGTATGTGTGGATGTTGGAGTTGTCGTCCGCATAGTCTTTTGCCCTCACCTCTATGGTTAAAATATAGGTCTCAGGATCGTACGAAGTTACGGCGGTTGCGTCTTCATCTGTTTCGTAATACAATTCCGACTCTTTGTAGGTATTCTTCACGGTGTATTCGTAGGTTGATGCAGAGAAGTTTTCAATGGTTTCTCCTGCAATTTTGAGTGATTGCAGTTGGGAATTGAAAGGAGCGTGGAATTTGAAAGTGTAGACGAGGTCGTCTCCAGCGTCATTCTTGAAAGAGATGGTCAATGTGTTCGTGCTTTCATCGAAAGACTCGGCAACATCACTTGCAGCGTTCTTTATAGTGTAAGAAATTTTGCTTTTTACACTTATGTAGGCTTTTTCAGTGATTGAGTAGTCGTATGTGCTACTTGAAAATCCGTCAATCTCAGTGTCTCCAATCTTAAAGGTCGTCATACTTGCCGGTCTATAAAATTGAATCTTGTACTCGTGGAAACTGTTGGCGTTGGCAGAGTAGTCATCTCCCATCACTTTGACAGTCAAAATGCCAGTCTCTTCGTCGTACGATTCGGAAGTGGTGGCATATTTACCATCGCTGACATAAGCCACCTTGACATCCTTGTAGTATTTTTTTACGGTGTATGAAAAGTTGTTTTTAGAAAAATTGTCTACGGAAGAACCGTCTATTGATAAACTATTCAATTTTGAGTTGTAAATCATTTCGACATCATCTACGTAGATTTTGTCTGCTTCGTCGCCTTTCCCGGGGACGTAATTCGTTGCGAATGACGCCAATGCGTAGGAGGGCTTTGCATCTGAGCATTGAGGGGTCAAACTTTGTTCGCCTTCATAATTCGCTAATTTCAATGTTTCTCCTTTGTAATAGAACGCCACCGCATAACGGGTCCAATCACATTGAGGTGGGTTCATACCTGCAACAGCGCAGACTTGGCTCCAGTTGGTGCCAGGGTCTTGAGTTTCATAATTTCCATGAAGCAGGATGTAGAAACGTCCCTTTTGTGATGATGAACTGGGTTGGTTCTTGATCCATGCTACACAAGAGTCGGGTCGACCCGTAAACGTTGCACTTTTGCTTGAGTCGCCTATCTTACTATAGTTGTGGTTGTCTGAATCTGTTGCAGTTGCAGATCCTGCGTAAATACAGCCAGTTGTAATCATTCCATTTGCAGGAATACCTAATACTTTTTTTACTTTTCCTATTGCGGAATATTTACCTGTGCTACCAGGTCGTGTGTCCGATGAACGCTCACATTGTTTGTTATTTGATGCTGCATTTACATAAAGAGACTTCCCCTCTACCGTTTCGTAAGTATTCCAATTATTAGGAAGTGTCGTACTCTTCCAACTCTCGAAATCGCTATTAGCTAACTGATAGACATCTTCGGCGGAAGCCGTAGAAAAGATTGCAAAAAAACATGTAAGTATGGTGGTTGTAATTACACAATTTCGTATTGTCATATCTATAATTTATAATTATGAATATCCAAACTAACGTGCGAATTTACAACTTTTTTGGTTTGTTAACAATTTAATCTGAAAAGAATAGCCGTGGAGGCAACGAGCAAGTATGTGATTTGCATGGAATAATGCGTGCTTCCCTTTTTTTCTATTTATGTATGGGTCAAAATGTTTAAGAATATGTTTGTAGAAACACCCAAAGGTGAATTTTACTAAAATAAAGATAAATAATGAAAAACAATTTGGTGCTTTTACTCATGCTGTCGGCAGTGGTGTGTTTTGCGTCGTCGTATAAAAATGGTGCCGATGAATTGGAATTTACGCAGAAGGTCTCGGCGACCTACGACGGATGGATCGACCTCTTCGGCTGGGGGACGAGCGGATGGAGCAG
>CAVEVQ010000045.1:0-10153 GCA_963619325.1 Bacteroidaceae bacterium
CCACCGTTGATAATGTCTTGAAACGTCTGTATGCCGACCGGGTACTTCATATCTCTTAAATTACATATTCTAAACAAAGATAAGAGAAAACGCTTTCTATGTAGAAAGACAGATGAAAAAAACAATCAGAACAAAGCGTTGTGCCTTTCAAATTCGCTCAACCCAACATTTTTTCATATATTCGCAAAGTTTTTTTACGTTAAAAAAATCAACATTATTTATCTATGTTTGAATACATAAAGGGGAAAATAACTGAATTGAATCCGGCGATGGCAGTGGTCGAGACATCTCAGATTGGCTTCTCTGTCAACATCTCTCTCAATACCTACTCATCTATCGAGGGCAATGCCAATTCCGGCGAGTTCGCCACCTTATACATATACGAGGCAGTTCGCGAAGATGCTTACACTCTCTATGGATTCGCCACCAAGGAGGAACGCAACCTCTTTTTGCTTCTCATCTCCGTATCTGGCGTAGGAGCTTCTTCTGCCCGCATGATACTCTCCGCCTACTCCGTTGCAGAACTACAATCTATCATTAGCACCAGCAACGTGAAAATGCTAAAGAGCATCAAAGGAATCGGTGCTAAAACGGCTGAACGTATCATCGTCGACTTGAAAGACAAAATGGAGAAAGTGGAGTCCTCGAGCACAGAAAATCCAGACAACTCAAACAAGGAAGAAGCAGTAGCCGCCTTGGTCGTCCTCGGTTACACGCAAGCCGTTGCTACAAAAGCTATCGACTCCATAATAAAGGGGAATCCTACTATTCCTATTCAGAAATTGATAAAAGAGGCACTAAACCAACTAAGATAGCGTTTTTATTATTTGAGATTATCAGAGAAAACCGCAACCCGTTACTGAATTGGCTAAGAGAATTTTATATATCGCATTCATGTGCATACTGTTAAGTGGACTTATTGCCCTCTCTTCGTATGCGCAACAATCAAGATCGTCGCTGAACCCTCGCGCAAGAACTACTTCTACCTCACAACGAAACGGACAGCAAGCAAGCTCTCAAACGAACAGACAAAAAACAAAAGAAGAACCGAAAGAGAGTCGTTTGGACACGATGAAAGGCATCAAGTTTCCCGTGAAAGAGTCGGAAATGGTTACCTATGACGACCTTCAGCAGAACGCCGCCATTGATTTGCGAGACCCTGCCAATGTCAAGACGGACGTTGAATATGACCCCTATACAGGCTATTACATTTACCATACCCGTGTAGGCGATATGGACGTGGCTACGCCATTCGTTCTCAATGAAAATGAATACCAACGCCACTCCCTGCAGCAATCTATGAACCGCTATTGGGCAGAGAAGGCAAAGACAAATACAGACGGAGGTAACAAATTCACTCTCAGCGACATACAAATCGGATTAGGAGAGAAAGGAGAAAACATCTTCGGACCTGGCGGTGTCAAACTGAAAACACAAGGATCCGTCGACCTTGACTTCGGATTTAATATCACGAAACGTGAAAATCCGACTATCTCAGAGAGAAACAGAACGAACACCATCTTTGATTTCGACACGAAAATCCAACTTGCCGCGAATGGATCCGTTGGAACAAAAATCAATTTCAATCTAAATTACAACACGGAAGCCACTTTCGACGCAGACCAAAGCTTGGTCAACTTGGGATATAAAGGAGATGAGGACGACATAATTCAACGTATCGAAGCAGGAAACGTGAGTCTGCCACTCTCTTCATCGCTCATCACAGGAAGCACAGACCTCTTCGGGTTCCGTACGGATCTACAGTTTGGAAAGCTGAAGATTCAAGGAATCATTTCACAACAACAGTCTGAACGTAAAACAATCACCAGCAATGGGGCGCAGACTACCGAGTTTGAACTCCTACCTACCGACTATGAGGAGAACAAGCACTTCTTCCTCTCCACCTACTTCTACGACCACTATGACGAATGGGCAAAAAATGCACCCAATCCTCAATCGGGCATCGTCATCAACAAAGTGGAAATCTGGGTGACAAACACATCGACCTCATCTGCCAACTACACAACGAGAAACCTCATCGCCGTAACAGAATTGGGAGAGACCTATGATTTAGATGGTAAGTCTGAAAACATACCATCCAACAACAATGGATCTTGCTATAAGACGCTCAATGGCATTGCCGACTTGAGGGATATTCAAACAGCCTCCTACGCATTAGAAAACCTCACCATAGATGGAAAGACATTGGAGGCTACAAAAGACTATGAAGTATTGAACAGTGCCAGGCTGTTAACCTCTTCAGAATACACCTTGAACTCTGAATTGGGTTACATATCGCTCAAAAGCACATCACAGTCCGACCGTATCGTCGCCGTTGCGTTCCAATACACCAAGGGAGGTAAGACATACACAGTCGGTGAGTTGACGACCACCTCAACAGACACCTCCAAAATCTCTTCGCAAAACCTCATCGTGAAACTGTTGAAGAGTTCGCTGCCATCTCCGCAAAACAAAAAATTGTGGAACCTCACCATGCGTAACGTTTACTCACTCGGAGCCTACAATATCCAATCTGACAATTTCGAGGTGCAAATCAAATACCACTATCAGAGCGATTCTCTCACCTCTTATTTAACCTACATTCCAGCGTTGAGTAACAAGAACTTGCTTCGCGTGTTGAACCTTGATCGCTTGAACAAACGATCGAACGCAATGCCAGATGGCTATTTTGACTACATTCCAGGTTACACGGTGGTTCCTTCAACGGGAAGAATCATCTTCCTTTCAACCCGTCCATTCGATACAGGTATCAAGAACGGATACGGCAAGATCGCAGGTGTCGACAATTACATTTTCCCTGAGTTGTACGACTCGACCTTGACCGTTGCTGAACAATACACAGAGAAGAACAAATACCTCATCACAGGTAAATACAGCTCCTCCTCAGGCTCGGAAATCCGTTTGGGGGTTACGAACATCGCCCGGGGATCCGTGCGTGTTACGGCAGGTGGTCGTACACTCGTCGAGGGCACGGGCTACACGGTAGACTACAACATGGGTATCGTGAAGATTTTGGACGAGACCGCCCTCGCCTCCAATTCGCCTGTGAGCGTCTCCGTTGAAAGCGAATCGTTCTTCAACACACAACGCAAATCGCTTCTCGGAGTGAACGCAGAATATGATTTCTCGGAGAAATTCTCGTTAGGCGCGACTATACTCCACCTTAATGAGAAACCTCTCACCACAAAGGTTACAAACGGGAATGAACCCATGTCGAACACTATATGGGGAATGAACGGTACTTTCAAGTCGGATTGGCAATGGCTCACCAACGCCATCGACAAACTGCCACTCATTAACGCCACCGCCCCTTCTTCTATCGCCTTCTCAGGTGAGTTCGCCCAGCTAATTCCCGGACACAACAAAGCCATCAACCAAGATGACAACAAACAAGGCGTTTCATACATCGACGACTTCGAAGGAACAAAATCCAACATCAACATCAAGAACCCAACATCGTGGGCATTATCAAGCACACCGAAAGTTACAAGCGGTCCTCTCTACAACAAACATTTTATCCGCGACAACGATAGCTACTGGAGCAACTATCTTAGCGGAGCTGATCTATCCAACATCGGATATGGACTTAACCGCGCACACCTCGCTTGGTACTACATCGACAACATATTCACCTCGTCGACTTCCAGCACTCCAAAGCATATCAAGAGCGATAAAGACCAACAGTCCAACCATTACATCCGTTTGGTGAACGAGCAAGAGATTTACCAAGACAAAGACCAAGTCTATGGTGAATCTACCACCCTTCAGACCCTTCATCTCCACTATTATCCAAAAGAACGCGGTCCATACAACCTAGATGTCTCGGGAATGGGCGAAGACGGATACTTGGAGAATCCAGGCGACCGCTGGGCAGGTATCACAAGAAAATTAGACAACACGAATTTCGAAAGTGCCAACATAGAATACATTGAGATGTGGCTGATGGACCCTTTCGTTTACGATAATATGAACACCACCTCCGGACAACTCGTATTCAACTTAGGTAGCATCTCCGAGGACATATTAAAAGACGGACGTAAATCCTTCGAAAACGGACTTCCGACCTCGCAGAATATGGCTCAGGTAGACACGACTATCTGGGGACGCGTGCCACGCTTGACTGCCGTTACAAGCTCCTTCGACAATGCCTATCTCGCACAGCAAGATCTTGGTTTGGACGGACTTTCCAACGATGACGAGTTCTCGTTCATCTCCTCTTATGGACGCTACTATAACGCCATCAACCAAAAAGTGAACTCCACAGCCAAGATGCGTTGGGGACAAGAGACATTCTCCCCTCTCACCGACCCGGCCGGCGATAATTTCCACTATTTCCGAGGCAGCGACTACGACGACCGCGAGGCCAACGTCTTCAACCGTTATAAATACTACAATGGTGTTGAAGGAAACTCAACCTCATCGGACGACTCATACACGTCAACCGCCACCACTTCGCCAGACGGAGAAGACCTAAACGGAGATAATACACTCAATGAGACAGAACAGTATTACGAGTATATCATCAACATTGACAAAGACATGTTCGAAAACAAAGCCAATTGGGAAGACAACTACATCACCAATATGGTCACCGCCAATGTTGAGTTGAAAAATGGCAACAAAGAAGACATCAAATGGTATCAGCTCCGTATACCTGTCCATACCTCCAAGAAACGTGCCGAAGGCAATATCAACGATTTTCGCTCCATCCGCTTCATCCGTATGTACATGACAGGATTCGAGGAAGAAGAACATCTTCGTTTCGGAGAATTACAGTTAGTGCGCACCGATTGGCGTGTCTACGAAAAAAACGAACGTTTGGTGGAGAGCTCTATATCAAGCAAACTTCAAGGAACCGGTAGTATAAGCATTTCATCCGTATGTATTGAAAACGACTCTCGTAAAACCCCTGTCAACTATCAACTTCCTCCAGGTATTGATCGTACAATTGACCCTAGTCAGACTCAAGTAACACAAGAGAATGAGCAGTCTATGGTTCTCAAGATTGACAGTCTTGAACCAAACGACGTGCGTGCAGTCTATAAAACTACGTCATTAGACACTCGCCAATACAAACGCTTCAAGATGTTTGTCCACGCAGAACAGCTTATCGATGGCGAAGACATTCCAGACAACAGACTCTATGCATTCGTTCGTTTCGGATCAGACTTCACCGAAAACTATTATGAGTATCGTATTCCATTAAAAATAACCCCAGAAGGAGCTACAAACCAATACACCGTTTGGCCTACCGCCAACAATTTCGATTTCGCCTTTGAGCAGTTGACTAACCTCAAATTGGAAAGAGACAAAAAGAAACTCAACGGCCAAGTGAAATACAACGAACGCTACACCAAGATGGATGGCAACAACACGATGGCAGTCGTCGGTTCCCCTTCTTTCGGTGACATCACCTCTATGATGATCGGTATCGCCAACGAAGACGACGAAAGCCATAGCGCAGAAATATGGGTTAACGAAATGCGTATGTCTGGATTTGAGGAAGACGGAGGTTGGGCTGCGACCGCCAACCTGGGTATTGTCTTCTCAGACTTAGGTTCGTTCAACCTCGGAGGAACCATTGAGACAACAGGCTTCGGCAGCATTGAAGACAACGTAACAGACCGCAACCAAGAAGACAACTACGAGTACAATCTTTCCGTAGCCGTCCAACTCGGCAAACTCTTTCCCGACAAGGCAAAGGTCAACCTGCCTTTCACCTACACACGCACTCACCAAATGTCATCGCCTAAGTATGACCCAATGAACACCGATGTAGAATTGAGCCGCACTTTAGACAACTATGACGACGACCATATCAAAGATTCTATAAAAGCAATGTCACGCACCGATAAGGTGTACCAAAGCTTCGCCCTCAGCAACGTGCGTGTCGGCATAACCAGTCCTAAGACAGCCATGCCATACGACCCCGCCAACTTCTCGTTCAGTTTAGGCTATAACGAGACAAAAGAGACCAACCCTGAAATTGAATACGAAAAAATCAAAAACTATAAGGGTACATTCAACTATGTCTATTCCATCAACCCTAAACCCGTAGAACCTTTCAAAAAAGCGAAATGGCTGAAGTCTAAAAACCTTAAACTGATTAAAGATTTCAACTTCTACTATGTTCCTAAGAACATCGCTTTCAGTACTTCAATGACAAGATACTACGAAGAGACACAAAACAGAAACTACAATTGTCCTATCATAAAAGACACAACATTCCAATATATGACATGGGACAAAAACTGGCAATGGGATAGGACTTCAAACATAAAGTGGGATTTGACTCGCTCGCTCAAACTCTCCTTCTCTTCTGCCATGAACTCCGAAATCACCGAAATCATCAGCACCACCGACGACAACGGAAACACACGCTTAGTCAACACACCACTTAACAAGGAATACTTGAAGGAGATTGGGTACTACGATTGGTACGACCGTTGGAAAGACACCGTCTGGAGCAGTATCAAAAACTTTGGAGAGCCAGTCTCCTACCAACAGAAATTCTCCGCTTCTTACGCTATCCCGATCAACAAGTTACCTCAACTTGACTGGATCACCTCCAACGCCCAGTATTCGGCAAACTATCAATGGGACAAAGGTACCGTTTTAACCATGGGTGCAGACCCAACCACAGGAAACCTCTTAGACAACCAACGAAACTGGAACGGAGATGTCCGTTTCAATTTTGAGACGTTCTACAACAAATTTCCTGCGCTTAAAAGCATCAACCAAAAATTGAATAGAACAAAAAGTCTTGCCAACGCCCAGAAAAAGAAAGATAACGCTAAAGAAGACCAGAAAAACAAGACGTACGAACGTAAACGATTGCGCTTGAAAGCCAATAACAAAACTCGTATCAACCACCGACTCAACTCTATGAAATTAGAGGTTTCATTGGTTGACACCTCGGGGGCAAGCGTACCATTCAAGTGGAAAACTATTGATCAAAATTCAATCAACATCTCCACAAAGAACGATATGAACAACCTCACACTCACCGTGAAAAACACACAACGTGAGGATAACGCTTTCGATAAGATTCGCGATTACAGCGTTCGTTTCTTAATGATGATTCGCAACATTAACATCAGCTACCGACATACCGACGCCCTCGAAGTCAATGGTTACAATCCAACCAGTGGCTTCCTCGGACAAGACCACGATAATCCTGGATATGACTTCACATTCGGCTTCTATAACGTAGACAAATTCCTAACACGTATCTATAGTGAGGACTCCCTCTTAGTGATGAACGAAAACATCACCAATCCTATCGTCCACACTACAACGCAAACCCTCACTGTAAAGTCGCTTGTCGAGCCGATTCCAGGTCTCAAGATTGACCTCAACGCTTCGTGGTATAAGAACAAGTCCGACGAAATCTATTATATGTATGGATTCCAAGATGGATGGAACTCTGAGCAGTTGGCAGGTAGCTTCTCGCGTACTTGCCTGCCTATTCGCACCGCTTTCCGCAAAAACAGCGCAGACTCTAAGACTTTCCAAAAATTCTTGGAAAACAGAGCCGTCATCCAACGCCGTATCTATAACGAAGTGGGCTATAACAATGCCAACGGATTACCAAACCATGTCAGCAAAAGTTCGGGAGACGTACTGATTCCTGCTTTCTATGCCGCCTATATGGGTAAAGATATTGAATCTACCGACCTCAACTACATCCCGAAAGGCGACTTCAAGAGCATCGTCACCTCCCTCATCCCAAACTGGAAGGTAACCTGCGACGCCTTGATGAAAATCACCGCCTTCAGAAAGACATTCAAATCGTTCAACTTGAACCACGCCTACAAGAGTACCTACAACATCGGCAATTATGAGTCTATCACCGATTGGACCAGCATGTATGGAGTAGACAATTACGGAATCTCAGGGACAAACGAAGATTACAACAACATATCGTCTCGCTATGATGTTAGTTCGGTCAGCATCACCGAGAACTTCTCCCCTCTCTTCGGAGTAGACGCAAGTCTGAAAAACAGTCTCTCTATGAAGTTTGAGGTCAAGAAATCAAGAACCGTACAATTAGATATCCCTGGAAATCAAATCCTTGAATCCAGCAGTATGGAATACGTCTTCGGTTCGGGCTATCGATTCGACGACATCGGAATGATCATCAAGGTTGGAAAGAGCCAGAAGAAGGTCAAGAACGACTTGAATCTTCGCGCAGACGTCGGCTTCAAAAACACAGACGCTTACATCCGTATCATCGACGACGAATACTCTCAATTGAGTAGTGGACTGAAATCGCTCACCCTCAAATTCTCCGCAGATTATGTGCTGAGCGAGCGACTCAACATCAAACTCTACTACGACTGCAAGTCAAGCACACCTAAGGTATCGGATGGCTACCCTACCGTCTCTCACGACTTCGGTATCGCCCTCAAAATCAACCTGACACATTAGAAACAACATAGTCCAACGCAGATAAATCTCTCGTTGGACTATTTTCCCGATACTACACACTAATTTATTAACTAATATGTACTGATGATGCTCGCATTCATCCTCATCAACCATTTCTTCTACACAAAGGAAGCAGACTTCTAAAAAGATAGCCCTCATACACCTTTTGCGTATGAGGGCTTTTTACCGTTGTCGAAATATTACCGTCGTAATTACACCTAATCAATCGTGCAGATTAGAACTTACCTTTGTCCTTCAAAGGATTACGATAGTAAATCTTATGCTCAAGATACTCCTGCGTTGCGATCAATGTTGGCTTTGGCAACTTCTCATAGTAACGAGAAATCTCAATCTGCTCACGATTCTCGAACACCTCCTCCAAATTATCATTGTATGAGGCGAACTCCTGAAGTTTCTTCTCCAACTCCTGCTTCATCTCAACCGAAATCTGATTTGCTCGACGTGCAATGATACATACTGTCTCATATACATTTCCTGTATCTGCACACATGGCATTCATGTCTCTCGTAATCGTACTGAGCGGAGCATTAATCTTCTTGTAATCCATAATTAATTATATTTTCTCTTTTATAAAAGACCTTATTCGTATTTTTCTAAAAATTTCTGCGAACGTTTGAAGAATTTTTCTGCATCTTTCCGATGTTCACTCGTGGGAAACTCCTTGACAAACGTATAATACTCATCAACTGCGTCTCTGTACCTATTCTCTTGCTTAGACTCTACACTCTTTACCGCCTGCATGTACTTAGACTCAAGTATTATGAAACTTAAATCCTCCTTATATCTCGTATCTGGAAATTTCTTCAACGCATTGCTCGCTGTTACTACGGCAGACAAATAGTTGTTTCCCATATAATCACCCAAATCAAAATACAACTTGGCATTAATGTACTCCTTCTCCGCCAATTTCTCTTGCATTTCCGTCAGCATTTTCACGACCACCGGCATTTTATCACTCTTCGGATAGTTTTGAGAAAATAACAAAAACTCGTCTATAGCCTTCTGCGTACTATTCTGGTCTAACTTCACATCAGGAGAATTCTTATAATAACACATTCCAATGTGAAAGCGAGAATCCTCTGCATACTCTCCAGACGGATACCCTTTGCAATATGCCGAGAAATAGCTCCTTGCCATCGAGTACTCCTTATTGTTATAACGAGACATCGCCAAAGTGTAAAGTCCTTTCTCTCCTTTCGATGTTCCTCTCATACTAGGAACGACGGACTCAAGCAAAGTGGCACTCTTGAAATAATCTTCTTTCTCATAATATTCAAACGCCTTCTCATATTTTAACTCTGCATCCTCGCTCTTCGTCAATTTCGTAAACTCACCACACGACGATAAACACAAAAAAAAGAACGACAACAGCGTCACCACTGTCGCTTCCTTGAGAAAGAAATAATTATATGCCTTTTCTCCGTTCATACTGCTGACTTGCAAAATTATAAGTTTCTTGTTAAAAAGCAAACGGATTTTTGCAATAATTATTTGGTGCCAAATCTGTAAAAAAACAGATACCCCCTTTCCGCCCTGTTTTTATCAACACCCGCTCCAATTCCTAATTCCTAATTCACCAACCACTCCCCGATCGTCCCCGTCTCCGAGGAGAAGACGCAGCCGATTCTGAAGAGCCTGCGGCCGTCCGAGGCGTACTCCCTCGCGTAGCCTTTCTCTTCGA
>CAVEVQ010000046.1:0-8914 GCA_963619325.1 Bacteroidaceae bacterium
TACAAGGCTTCGGGCAGGATAATTATGCTCTTTTGAGTTTTAGCGGACAGCAATAAAAAGAAACTTCGAAAATACATTCCGATGGAAATATTGTCGAAAGCGCATCATTGGTTGCTTCTTCATGGAAGGTATGTCTGCACTGCAAGGAATCCAATGTGTGAGCAGTGTGGTATTTTGTCGTTTTGTAAGAATCCACAAAAAAAAGTGTAAAAAAACAATACATATATGCGTTGTCTATATTTCAACCCTGAAACGGATATGGCTTTGGCCATTGGAAACAATCAATATAATGAACCGAAGTCCATTTCACAATTTAAATCCGACTTGGCTATTCTTCCTGTATGGTATGCAGAGGAGGGGGACTGTGTGTTAGTGCCGGATGATTTCAACATTGATTTGATAGAAAGCGTTCTAACTAAGAATTTTAGCGGTATGGTTTCTATTCGGGTGATGCGTTTGTCTGACTATAAGAAGACTTCAAAACCGGATGATGTCTTAGTTCCTTGGGGGTACAATCACACTTTGCAAAAATGGTGGCAGTCGTTGGGTCAGGGTCAATGGACAGTCAATTGTGATAAGATTCGAGAATTGTCGGGTCGTGATTTTACTATTAAAATTCTGGAAAAATTACAACAGACTGGATTCTTTTTCCCCGATAATTTTAAAAATCCAGTTATTGCGAAGAGTGTTGATGACATTTTACGGGTTCGAGATGAATTGAACGAGCCAATCATTCTTAAAATGCCATGGTCGAGTAGTGGTAAAGGTCTTCTGAAAATTGAGAAGGAGGATCTCAAACACAATGATTTGCAATGGGCGAAAAACGTTATAGAGCAACAAGGATTCGTGATGATTGAGAAGTGGTATGATAAAATATTGGACTTCGCATTAGAATTTAAAAGCCATAATGGAATTGTTGAATATTTTGGAAGTTCTATTTTTGAGACGGAAAATGGAAAGTACAAGGGTAATTTGCTGTATTCAGAGTCTGATTTTGAAAAGAATTTAGAAAAGAAGGGCTTGAAAAATGCGGAAGATGTTATGCTAAAACTAAGAGAAACTCTCTCGGAGTTCTTTTCAACTGCTATTTCTCCGTTCTACGAAGGTTATTTCGGAGTGGATATGATGTTGGTGAATGAAA
The DNA here is from genome assembly GCA_963619325.1 of Bacteroidaceae bacterium. Taxonomy (GTDB): domain Bacteria; phylum Bacteroidota; class Bacteroidia; order Bacteroidales; family Paludibacteraceae; genus UBA1181. The sequence goes on from CAVEVQ010000046.1 coordinate 1,142, forward strand.
AAGTAGATGGATCGGACGCTGTTGTGGTTCATCCATGCGTTGAACTCAATTTGCGGACGACTATGGGTGTGCTTACTCGCTGTTTTTATGACAGGTATGTTGAAATAGGGAAAAAAGGAATGTTTTATGTGAAAACATTCCATAATGAAAATGAATTATTTGAAAAGGTTGCATTATCTGTTGTGAAAAATCCTTTGAAAATCAGAAAAGGAAGAGTCTACAAGGGCTTTGTTGCCATGGGAGTTTTCCACAATGGAGCGACAACAATGGCATATGCTGAAATAGAATAGAAAACTAATATATAGGCATAGTTTTTCGCTGCTTTGCTAACATACTTTTATCTTTGTATTAAGATGATTAATAAAAACGAATTGCAATGAAACGTTCAGTACCATTTTTGATATTTTTCCTCATTTTGTTAGGTCTTCTAATATGGATGATGTGTAATAATAGTGAGGGTAAAGAGAATAAGGAGGCGATAGCGGTAACGGATTCTCTTAATGCTGATTTGTGGGCATATCTCTACACTCATAGTTTTGTAAATGACACTTTAGTTCTGACATTCTATAAAGACAGAGCGGAAATCAATGGAGTACGAGTTGCCGATGCGTTGACTGTCTCTGACAATGAAGAACAAGCGTCAGCCTTGATAGGTGTTTCTCCTTGTAATGGAAAGGTTGTTAATCTCGCTGTGATTCGAGAAGAGAACAACCATTGCGTCATTGATATGACGGATAAAGACAATGTAGTAATCTTTACTGAAAAAGAAGTGGAATGATGTAGTAATTTAGGTATCGGTGTAGTTGTTCTCCAATTAAATCTTTATGAAAGTCGCTTGATTGATATTAATCAATTAGTAAAAGGATTGACTTATCATGGTTTAAATAGTCAATTTTGTTTATTTTAAAGGAGGAATTAGGACTTTCTTAGTGGTTTCTCTTTAAACAACATAAAAGAAGCGTGAAGAACTATCCTCACGCTTCTTTTGTTGTATAATTTGGATTTTACTTTAGCTTCAAATATTCGCAAACCTCGTTGTACACAGTTTCTCCATTGTAGCCGAACTTCTCATCCAACACGGTGTATGGTGCCGAGTAACCGAAATGGTCAAGTCCATGTACATAGCCTGCCAATCCAACCAAGTCGCGGATGGTCATACTCATACCTGCGGTCATTCCGTAGATAGGTGTGTTTGGAATCAACACAGAGTCTTGGTACTCTTTGCTTTGTGCTCTGAATAATCCTTCTGATGGAGCGGAAACGATACGAATGTTTAAATTTTCTTTCTCTTCCAAAAGTTTTGCCCCCTCAAACAGAGTTGAAACTTCGGACCCATTTGCTAACAAGATGATGTCGGGTTTTCCTTTGCAATCTTTCACTACATAGGCTCCCTTTTCTGCGCCTAATGCCTGTTGGTAGGCTGTCTTTCCCTCTTGTACTGGCAAATTGTTGACATTTTGGCGAGAAAGAATCAATCCTGTCGGCGTATCTCTGTTCTCCATTGCCATCTTCCAAGCCACGGTCGTTTCGTGAACATCGGCAGGACGAAGAACAAGCATGCTGTTCTTTCCTTTGTGATTCTTCACATGCTCAAGTAAACGCACTTGTGCCTCTTGTTCGATGGGTTGGTGTGTCGGACCGTCTTCTCCTACGCGAAATGCGTCGTGCGACCATACATAGATTACAGGTACACGCATAAGTGCCGACATTCTATAGGCTGGCTTCATATAGTCAGAGAAAGCGAAGAATGTACCACATGCAGCGAAGACTCCTCCATGAAGAACGATACCATTCATGATACAAGCCATCGTCAACTCGGACACTCCTGCGTTCAGAAATGCTCCTGTGAAGTCTCCTTTTGCTATTGGATGGGTTTTCTTCAAGAACCCGTCTGTCTTGTCTGAATTAGAAAGGTCAGCCGAGGCAACAATCATGTTCTCAACTTGTTCTGCAAGCACGCTAAGCACTGTGGCTGAACCAACACGGGTGGCTTGATTTGCTTTCTGCTCGATGGCCGCATAGTCTATCTCGGGGGCGTTGCCACTGAAGAATTTCTCTAATTTCTTAGCCAATTCTGGGTTCTTTGCGGCCCATTCTGCTTGCTCTCTCTTCTTCTTTGCGACGATTTCAACAAGCTCTTTCTTTCTATCGTCGTATAGTTTTTGGACTTCTGGGAACACAACGAATGGGTCGTCTGGATTTCCTCCTAAGTTTTGGATGGTTTTCGGAATGCAAACTCCGGCCTTTGATAATGGTTGTCCGTGTGTTGACACTTTCGACTCCATTGAAGAACCGTCCTCTGCCAAACTTCCAATACCCATCGTCGTTTTCCCGATAATCATCGTAGGGCGTTCTTTCTCTTCGTTGGCTGCCTTCAAAGCGTTGATGATTTCTTGTGGGTCGTTGCCATTGATAGAGATGACGTTCCAGTTCCAAGCCTTGTATTTTAAAGCAATGTCCTCAGAGTCAACCTCGTCCACTTTCGTAGAGAGTTGGATGTTGTTGGCATCGTAGAACATAATGAGGTTGTGTAATCCTAAGTGACCTGCAATACGACCTACACCTTGTGAAATCTCCTCTTGGATGCTACCGTCCGATACGAAGGAATAGATTTTGTGGCTCATCCATTCACCAAAGCGTGCCGATAGGAATCGCTCTGCTATAGCGGCTCCTACTGCCATTGCATGTCCTTGACCTAACGGACCAGAGGTGTTTTCAATACCTAATTCGAAATTCACTTCTGGGTGTCCTGGCGTGCGACTTCCCCATTGACGGAATGACTTGATGTCGTCCATATTCAACTTTCCACTCAACAACAATACTGAGTAAAGCATAGGCGACATGTGTCCAGGGTCTAGGAAAAATCGGTCTCTGTTGATCCATTTTGGGTCAGATGGGTCGTACATGAGGAACTGTGAGTAGAGTACATTGATAAAATCAGCTCCTCCCATCGCTCCTCCTGGATGTCCGGATTTTGCTTTTTCAACCATAGCTGCGGTTAAAATTCTGATGTTATTCGCAGCCTGATTAAGGGTATTACAATCAACCATCACTTTTTTTGTTTATATAATATGTATTTACTTCTTTCTGCGTTTATAGCTATCTATCGTCTGTGGCATAAGGATTGAGTTTCCCTTTTACCGTAGGAATGAAATAGCTAATCGTATAGCGGAATCCCCACTTGCCCGAGTTTTTGTCTCCAAATCCAGGCGAATAGGATTGGTGCACTATATAGTCTCCGTCTTTTTGGTCTTTGATGTGCAAGGCAAATTTGTACATGGCTTGAAACTCCAAGCACAAACCTCTGACAATGGGGGCTTTGACTCCAAATATAAACTCTCCCCAAACGGAGGAGGTGTTACCACTATTGCTGAAAACATTTTCGGCTTTTGAATTCCAATAGTAGTTTGACAACGGATAATTGGCAATTTCATAACGAAACTTTGGAGAACATCCAAAATTGAATCCTAAATATCCGATGGGATTCAATGGCTTTTTGAAATCTTTTTTCCAAATATTGTATAATGCGCCCACTTTGAAATACATTCCGTTTACGGTATATGTATTGCCATTAGCCTCTATCGGATAGGCATACTCATCAGATGCATCATATTTGTCATAGCCCGCTACTATGGTAGGGTAGAGGTAGTGCCATAGGTCGAACTGAAGGTCGGCACTTACTCCAAACCGGTCGTTGTTGAAGACGTGCAGAAATGGATTCAGAAGGTCTACACCGACTGTCATGCCATAAAGTGTGGCTTCAGGTTTGCCCTTCTGCTTCTGTTTCGCCTCTGAAAACGAAACACAAGAGAGAAATAGCAGTATGCTAATAGTTCTCCAAATATAAGTTGATGTGTTTCGCATTGCTTTCGCTATTGACGTTTGGATTGTTTATCTGTATGCTCGCAACTCCTCCCCGCTTAAATGTGGCTTGCGTGATTTTGTATGTGTTCTTGCACCCACATTCTGCGGAAACAAACTCCAACGATTTGTCGTATTTGATGTTCAAAGTGTCTTTCGTAGGATTTTGGAAGTAAACGTAAGGGGCATCTTTTGTTAAAAGCACTAATGGTTTTCCCTCCTCAAAGTAGAAAAGATAGTCGCTGCCTGTTATCATTCTGTAATACTTTGTCCCATCTAATGAGTAATAGCAGGTTGGAATGCTATCGGTTAGCGTCATACCGTATGAATTCTGCCTTTTGACAGAAAAGAATGGTTGGGTGCTGTCCGCTAAGAGAACAGTTTGTGTTGAGGCGGAAAAAGTCATCAACACTTCGTAGTTCACTTCGTTGAGTTCGCTGTTGAGCGGAAGATTGATGTAGGTCGTCCCGCTGGCATAGAGGACAGAATCGACGCCGATGCCTTGGAAAGTCAGAAATAGAGGCGCTATTTGTTGTGCAGTGTCTATTTCAGAGAAGAAGGCAAGGTTGAGTGGGGTATACATATCCTCATTGCAATGGTTATTCACACATGACGAAAACGTCATTGTGGCAGTGATGTAAGCAACCACTATTCCTATAGACTTGAAGATGTCAATCCTTTTTGCCTTATATGTTAAATTCCTTTTGCCCACTATGCTATGCGATATTCTCGTTTATAGGTATAAAACCACGTCTTCCTTTGATTTTCTCTTTTTCGCTGTCTCCGTGAAATCGGGTGCGACATAACCCATCGGAAGAATGACGATAGGCTCAATGCCTTGGGGTAACTTCAGTACTTTCTTGCAACGCTCAGGGTCAAAATTGCACACCCAACATGTCCCTAATCCTTCTTCCTCAACGGCTAAAGCGATATGCTCTGCTGCTATGGCAATATCAATGTCGCAGTGGTCTTTTTCATCATACTTTCTCTTCCATGAGGTTTGATGATTGCCACACACCACGATATACATAGGTGCTGTTTTAAACCATTCCCGGTCGTAGCAACTTCGAAGGTCTTCACAGGCTTGCTTGCTCTTAATTACTAAAAAAGCCCATGGCTGGAGGTTGCAGGCAGAGGGAGCTAATCTCGCTACCTCCAATATATAGTCTAACTTCTTCTGCTCTACCTCTTTGTCTGTGAAAGAACGAGCAGAAAAACGTTTCTCAACTAATTCTAATAAATTCATAATGCTTCCGTCCTTTTTTTGATGAATATTAATAGAATGCTTTTACCTCATTTTTGAGAATGGTGAGAGCCACGTCAACGGGAGTTTGTTCTATCGCTCCGTAACGTTCTATGATGATTTTTGCCAACTCGATAGATGGTAGCTCATCTGGCACATTGTCCGCGCAGGTGTTTACCAACTGGACGATACTCTCTTTCGCATTCTTAGTAACCGACCAAACATCGTTGCTGACATAGATTTGTTGCGTTACATTATGGTCGAACTCCTCCCTGATGCTGGTGAGCAATGATAAATGAAGATCTTTGACTGTCATTCCCCCTTGATTTACGCGAAGTATCAACGAAGAGGGTTCTATACGCTCCAAAAAAAGAGCCAATCGCTCGTAGGCTGTGAGACGAATGGGATTTAACGTCTTAGCAGTCTCTCTTCTTAAAGCATAACGGCGGTTGCGTTCCTCATTCTTGAGAATATTGTTGAGAATATAGTAAGTGGCAATCAAAACTAAAAGCCCAGGAATCGTCAGTTTTGCAAGTTCTAAAAGGAATGTCCCCATATTCTTAGCTTTTTTATGAATTTATGAACAATTTGTTGGTATTCAATAGTACGGAAGTCTTGTTGTTAGATGAATTTTCAATCTAAATGAAGGGTCTTCTCTAAAATATAATTGTTTCTGTCTGATGAACTTCTGGCGATCATTTCGCCGAGAAATCCAGAAAGGAACAACTGCGTGCCTAACAACATCATGGTGAGGGAAATGTAGAAGTAAGGACTGTCGGTGACCAAAGGAGCCGGAGTCCCATTGAGAATGAACGACAACTTGTGCCATCCCACGATGCAGATCGCAATGAATCCAATCAAGAACATTATTGAACCTACGACACCGAAGAAATGCATAGGTTTTTTGCCGAAAGTGGAAAGAAACCAAAGAGTCATCAAATCTAAGTAGCCGTTTACGAAGCGGTTTAATCCGAATTTCGATTCACCGTATTTACGAGCCTGGTGGATAACAACCTTTTCCCCGATTTTGTCGAATCCTGCGTTCTTTGATAGATAAGGTATATACCTGTGCATCTCACCGTATACCTCAATGCTTTTAATCACCTCTTTTCTATAGGCTTTTAATCCACAATTGAAATCGTGTAGTTTGATGCCGGAAATCAGACGGGTGGTGGCGTTGAATAATTTAGACGGTAGGTTCTTCATCAACTTTGAGTCGTATCTCTTTTTCTTCCAACCAGAAACTAAGTCGAACCCATCCTCTTTGATCATTTTGTACAATTCTGGAATCTCGTCTGGAGAGTCTTGGAGGTCTGCGTCCATTGTTATGACGACGTCGCCTTGCGCTCTGTCAAATCCGCAATAGAGTGCTGCGGACTTTCCATAATTTCTTCGGAATTTTATACCCTTGACTTCGGCGTTGTTCGCACCTAAATCTTCAATGACATTCCAAGATTTGTCCGTGCTTCCGTCGTTGACGAAGATCACTTCGTATGAGAATTTGTGATCCGTCATGACTCTTTTAATCCATGCGTAGAGTTCTGGAAGAGACTCTTCTTCATTGTATAATGGAACGATTACTGTTATATCCATAATTTATTTAATGGTTTTTCCTAATCTATTAACTATTGGCGGACTTCTTTTTTTCGGAAGAAAACGGACGTGAATATTACTGCGACAAATCCCATGCATGAATATCCCCAAAGAACGGAAAAGGTAAGATCTTTGGGCTGAATGGCACCTATTTGACGGATTATTATTCGGGCTTGTTCTTCGTTCTCTTTTGATCTTTCTCCCGCTACTTTGAAAAAGGCGACCACCTCTTCCATAAGTCTTTGGAAAATATCTGGACAGAATTTGAAAAAAAAGTATATGGCAACTGCAAAAATCATTGCACCGAAAAATACCGTGTACCAACCGAGAAATAAGGCTTTGAAATAGGTGATTTTGCCATTTAGGATATGTTGGTCATATAACTTTGTGTAATGGATAATGCAAAAGAAGAAAGAGAAGAAAGTTAGTAACGAGAAGAGGGTCTGCATGAACAAAAACGGGACAATCCAACTTGCAATGTTGAATACGGACGTTGCGACCCCAAGAATAAATCCTGTGCGCATTGCGTATGATACCATATTTTCTTTTTTTTCTCCCATTCGATTGCAACCTCCGTGGAAAATCGTTGTAACCTTATGACTCTTTTTGTTTTTGTGGCTTGTGTAAGCACACCTTCTGCATTTGGCTGCAAAGTTACTTATTTTACAAAAATTCTATGTGGTGTGTGAATATAAAAAATGAAGAAAATCTTATTTCTGAGCATAGTTTTTGTGTAAAGTTCTAAGCTCTGTTTGTAAAAACACACGCAAAACTTCTTTGTCGTTCAAAAGGTGAATTTTAGTTTATACTATTTGGAAAACATAAATACTTGATTTTTAAGTAGTTGTTATTAAATTAAAAATAATGGCAAAAAATCATGAAAAATATTTGTGATTAAGAAAAAAGTGGTATCTTTGCGCTCGGGTAAGTCCTATACGACCAGCTCCCTTCTAATCCCCCAGGGCTTGACCGCAGCAAGGGTACGTTGGTTGTAGCGGTGCGATGTAGTAAGCTTGCCCACCTGCCTCTTTAGCTCAGCTGGCCAGAGCACGTGATTTGTAATCTCGGGGTCGTTG
>CAVEVQ010000047.1:0-7937 GCA_963619325.1 Bacteroidaceae bacterium
CCAAGAACAGACGTGCCACAATTATCTCCGCCAAGAATAGTCCTTTTATCCTTCCACTTTTGCGCGAACAAGAACTTCATGGACGAGGTTTTACATAGACAGTAAATGCCCATGATGGCAACCTCTGCACAATCCTTCGGAACGGAAACAACCTCACAGATGCAGTTGTACGCCATGACAGGAAGCCACACCATCGAGCCTTCGGCTATCAGGGTAAGGATATTGTCGATATTTCTTTGCATAGTTGCTTGTCGTTATGTTTACGACCGCAAAGATATTGTAAATCAATAACGAAACCACAAACAAGCATAAAGGTTTAAGACACTTTACGCATCATACTTCTAAGTATGGTTTTCAAAGAAAACAAATGCAAGCAAATGACACAAACAGAGATGAGCACCACCTTCTTGATGAAAGTGACGCTCACGGACAATATTAGTTCATGAAGTCGGCATCGAGCCTTATTGCATCGGCTGCCTGTTCTTTCTTCTCATCCACAATCTTGGCATAGATTTGCGTGGTGGATACTTTTTTATGCCCAAGCATCTTGCTCATGGTATAGATGTCTGTCCCGTTGGTAAGTTGCAATGTGGCATAAGTATGTCGGAAGCAATGAAAGGTGATGTGTTTCTGTATTCCGGACTTGGCTATCCATCGCTCCAATGGCTTGCTGATCCATGAAGGGTCTTGCAAACCTTCAAAAACAAGCCGGTCAGGGTCTCCTCGTCCGAATACAACATATCTATGTAGTTGATGACGGCTTCGAGAGACGTGGGGGCGTGGCTACACCAAGGTGCGCGAGAGCTTTGAGGCAGATGACTATCCGATGCCCGTGGTTACGGATCAACCTTCGCAACACTAGGGTCAGTACTTTTCCACACAACATCCTCGTCGCTGATGCTGGCAGGCTCAATCTCCACATAAAGTTGCATAGTTGCACCCACATACATCGTCTTTCCAACTGGGTAACCCTTGATTGTGATGTCCTCAACCTCCAATTCCGTTGATTGAGTATTTTCTTCCGCACAACACCTTTCACTTTTTTAATTCTGTCCAATATTTTTCTTTTTGAATCGGCTGTTCTTCTAAAAGAAGATATTTTTTCAGATTCACTCCAAACACTTCAGAGTAGTCTGTTCTTTCCACCTTATAGGGAACTTTGCTTCCCTTCACTCGTGTGTATCTAAACCACCTATCTATCTCATAATAGTAGAGAAACGCTTCTTGTAGCGTTGGTTCCCGAGAGAACATATCTTTTATATTTCTCTCTGTCCGCACACATTTTTTCCCTCTTGAAACCTCTATCAAAAACAATAAATCGTCTACCTTGGTTTTATTTTCCTCTTCATAGTATTTGTTATAAAATGAAATATCGGGAACAATTTCCCTATCTTTTTCATCAGTCCCTTTTGACCTAATACCAACCTCATAAAGCAGATTTGCGCAAAAACTCTTATCCTTCTTCCCTATATGCTGATTCAATCCAATAAGCAGCCTTTTGCAAACAATTTGATGAATGCACTCTGGACGAGCCATCCCCAACCCTTTTGATCTTGTTCCTAACATAAGTGTAAGGCCGAATTTATGAAAGAAGAGAGTGTGAAATCCCCATCCACACTCTCTCTATATAAATAATGTATATAATTTACTTCACCTCCTCAAAGTCAACATCAGTGATGTTGTCATCCTTGTCAGTGTTTCCTCCTTGTGCGCCTGCACCTGGGTTAGCACCCGCATTAGGTTGACCTTGAGCCTGTCCTGCTTGCGCTTGTGCATTGTACATCTCCTGGCTTGCCGCTTGGAACGCCGCATTCACCTCGGAGATCCCAGCGTCGATACCTGCGATGTCTTGAGCCTTGTGAGCCTCTTTCAACTTATTCAACGCATTCTCAATGGCAGACTTCTTGTCGGCTGGCAACTTATCACCATATTCACTCAAGTTCTTCTCTGTCTGGAAAATCACACTATCTGCTTGGTTGATTTTGTCGATACGCTCCTTCTCTTTCTTATCAGCCTCGGCATTTGCAGCGGCATCCGCCTTCATCTTCTCGATTTCGTCCTTGCTCAATCCTGTAGAAGACTCGATACGAATTCTTTGCTCCTTACCAGTAGCCTTATCCTTAGCAGAGACGTTCACAATACCATTGGCATCGATGTCGAACGTAACCTCAATCTGTGGCTCTCCACGACGGGCAGGCATGATTCCGTCCAAGTGGAAACGGCCGAGCGTCTTATTGTCTTTTGCCATTGAACGCTCCCCTTGCAATACATGGATCTCGACAGATGGCTGGTTATCCACCGCAGTGGTAAACGTTTCAGATTTCTTAGTCGGAATCGTAGTGTTGGCTTCGATCAACTTTGTCATCACGCCACCCATTGTCTCGATACCCAATGAAAGAGGAGTAACATCCAACAAAAGCACGTCCTTTACCTCACCTGTCAACACACCACCTTGGATGGCAGCACCCACAGCGACAACTTCATCTGGGTTCACGCCCTTAGAAGGAGCCTTCCCGAAGAACTTCTCAACAGCCGCCTGAATAGCAGGGATACGGGTAGAACCTCCCACGAGGATAACCTCTGAAATATCATTAGTTGTCAAACCGGCATTCTGAAGAGCGGTACGACAAGGAGCGATTGTACGTTGAATCAAATCATCGATCAACTGCTCAAACTTTGCACGTGTCAAAGTCTTTACCAAGTGTTTAGGCGCACCGTCTACAACTGAGATGTAAGGAAGATTGATCTCAGAAGAAGTTGTGTTAGACAACTCGATCTTAGCTTTCTCTGCAGCCTCCTTCAAACGTTGCAGAGCCATTGGGTCTTTGGTCAAGTCGGCACCATTGTTCTCGTTTTTGAACTCTTCTACCAACCATTCAATGATACGGTGATCAAAATCATCACCTCCTAAGTGAGTATCACCATCGGTAGCCTTAACCTCGAACACGCCATCGCCCAACTCAAGTACAGATACATCGTGAGTACCACCACCGCAGTCGAACACGACAATCTTCATATCGTTGCCTTTCTTATCCAAGCCGTATGCCAAAGCGGCCGCCGTAGGCTCATTGACGATACGTCTAACCGTCAAACCGGCAATTTCGCCCGCCTCTTTAGTGGCTTGTCTTTGAGCATCGTTGAAATATGCAGGGACTGTGATGACAGCCTCAGTGACCTTTTCTCCTAAATACTCCTCTGCTGTTGATTTCATCTTTTGAAGAATCATCGCAGAGATCTCTTGTGGAGAATACAAACGTCCATCAATGTCTACACGAGGAGAGTTGTTCTCACCGCGAACCACCTTGTAAGGCACACGTTCAATCTCTTTGGTCACCTGGTCGTAAGTCTCACCCATGAAACGTTTGATTGAGAAAACGGTCTTTTGAGGATTAGTGATAGCCTGTCTCTTAGCAGGATCTCCCACCTTACGCTCGCCACCTTCGATGAAACCAATCACAGATGGAGTGGTACGTTTTCCTTCACTGTTGGCGATAACAACCGGATTGTTACCTTCCATGACTGCGACGCATGAGTTCGTCGTTCCTAAGTCGATTCCAATAATCTTTCCCATATCTTATATTCCTTATTATTATTCAATATTTAGTTCCGAGCGTTGCACAACCAACACTCACCCTTTTTCTCTCAAATGCTGTGCCAAACTTTTTTTTGAAGTTTCCACATAAACATTGTCAGAAGTTTTTCTGTTTGGGAATGATTTTATGTCAGAGGTTCTGCCAAATTGGCAGAAATCTCTGATTTTTGGAATTTAATTCTATTTCTTGATAAGTTTGAAGGTCATCATGCCATTAGGAGTCTGCACCATCACAATGTAGAATCCTGGGGTCAAATCATCGACAGACACTCGCTCGCCATCGCGCACCGTAAAGTTTCTCACCGTCATACCGCTAAGCGTGGCTATGCGAGCCAGGCACTCACTATCCCAAGAGAAAGAGAAATTCAGCCAATCCTCGGCAGGGTTTGGATAGATATAAGCGAACGCTTCTCCAATCGTTACCACATCCTCTACGTCTAAAGATTTTCCATAGATATTGAGGCACTCGAATGTCGGGCGACCCGTGATTTTCCAAGTAGGATCAGCCACACCATACTTTCCGAAACGAGCGTAGGACTCATTCTCCATATGAGGAAGACAGGTCACGGAATCAAGTATCTGGAATTGATCGTTTTTCAACTCAGACAAGAACAACGTGTTTTTCTGCGAAGCCGAGATTTTAAAATTGAGGTGCCTTACACCCTGCTCCGTTTCTTTGTCTGCCCAAAAGACAAGATAGTCATTTGCCTTGATGATGGTAGAGTCGGAGCTTGGGATTTGGAACATACCTAAATCCGACGCATTGTTAGAGAAGAACAAACCACCTAATGCGTAATCCGTCTGTCCTGTATTATAGAGTTCAACCCAGTCTTCCGTCTCACGATATTCATCCAAGTAGATGGAGTTTGAAGCGCAGACTTCGTTGAAGTAGACATGAGGGGCTTCCGCATTGTAATCAGCATCTACCGTATAGACAGCCTTGAACGAACCACCCACAAAGATATCGCAATAGGTTGGTTCGTAGAGTTTCAAAGTGTTATTCTCGTTTGGCAAAGTTATCTCCCAATGAGAGAAATTATAACCGGCGGGTTCGTTGGCAGTGATTTGGCAATACGTTTTCGTAAAGAAATAACTATTGAAATCGGATGTGCGGATGGGTTCTTCATTAATGGAGAAAGTTGCAGCTTTCACATCCGAATAGATGTGAATTGGCAATGTGTCGACACTAAAACGGCTGTTGGCATTTTTGAACATCACAGCAGGACGTCCATTGATAAAACTCCGTATAGTCTCAATATCATATTCAAAGACAGCCTCCAAGCTATAGGCATCTGAAATCTTCTTTATATGACGCTCAACATCAGGCTGTATGTTAGAGATCAGGCTATCCAAGATGTGAGTCGTACGTTCTGGATTAAAAGTGGTCGCCAAGTGTACGCAGAATTTAGCCAACAGGCGTTCTTTAATCTTCTCATTTTTAATAGCTCCCTTGAAAAGATTGTGCTTCACGGCATTCGTGAAACAGTCTGTCTTCAACGTGTTTCCGTAGATAGACATAGAATACTCTGTATCATAAACGATCCAGCGCCATTTTCCTCCATCTCTTTTGTTTCTCCAACATTTGATATTTCCGTTAGGCCAATCTGAGTTTCCGCAATACATCTCAAGCATGAAGTAATTAAGGAACTCGTCGACATCAATCCAATTATTTAAGTTATCATAGAAATCTGATTTTTCTGCGTTACTAATAACGCAATAGTCCATCAAATCACCATAGCCACTCTCCTCGTCGTTGGCCCAGTTACCTTCGTTGAGGTAGAACTCTTCCTCGTCCAAGCCATAGTTGGAGTATATAAAATCCTTGTTGCTACGTTCGCGAATGTTGAGCATACCATAAAACTCTCCATTGATGAAGACCATCGCTGGTTGATAGGCCTGATGGTCGATGTCTGCCTGTCCAATCAAAAGCGTTTGTATGAAGCCATCACGAAGATAAGAACGTCCGAAATCGTTGCCTGCATTTCTCAACACGACGCTCTTCCACTTCAAGTTTGGTTTCTCCTCGAAGATAGAATAGTCTAATTTATTGTCGCCATAGACCTTTCCCGCGTTCACCTTGATAGATTTTATGTATTTCGTACGGGAGCAGCCTCCGTAATTTCCAATTTTCACCTCTTGATTGAGCCGTTCTTTTTTCGTCCTATCAAACAATTCAAAATTACAAGGACGATCCCAATCCGTATTGTAGTTGGCATAATCGTCCCTTCCCCCACAATAACCTGGCACTTCCTTACCATTCACACCAGCCACCAACATTCCGATAGAGTCGCTGTAAAGAAAATTAGGAGATGTTACAAGCGAGACAATCGGTAATTTTTCTACTTCTTCATTAAAGAAATAGGACGCTGTCGTGATACTGCTGTTTATTTCACCCTCTTTGATGGCGATTGCTCTCAAAGGCGTATTTGATTGGATAAAGAGCGGACTTGAATATCTCTGGCTTGATTCAGAGGGTTCGCTTCCATCCGTTGTGTAGTAGATGGTTGCGGAAGGATCTGCCGATATTTCAACAGTCTGACCTTTTGTGAAAAAACCCGGGGCCAAACTAAACTGTGGAGCCGACGTTTGAACGGAAGCGACACTACCATCCGCATTGGCTTTACCCAAAGTAGGTTGGGTGAAGTGAGCCAAAGTGCCGTCAGCCCTCCTTCCATACGAAACATTACGGTAAGCCGTATCATAAGGCAGGCGATCGATGTTGATGCCACTCTGATTTGACAAATAGAGGCAACCATTCTTGGCAGGCAGCTTGAAACTTGCATGCAGAGGAACGACCTCACCGTCATCGTCCGTCTCGATTTCATCAAAATAGACGACGGCAAAGTCGCCAGGTTTCAGAACAAGGTCATCATCACCTGTCGTGATTTGCCATTTCGTGGGGTTCTCCGCCTCGTCAGAGAAGAAATAGAGCGAGACATCCTCGTCCGTCTCACCGTTGTTAACAATCTCCGCCCAACCAGAAAACTGAAATTGATCGTTAATCTGGTACGAAACATTCTTGGGCATAATTTCATTTATGACAACAGAACCCATGGAAGTTCCCGTAGCCAATAAAAACGCAGACATAGTCAGCGCACATCTCGTGTTTTTCATCATACCTTATAATTTAGAGAACAAAAAAGAGAAACATTTACACTAAAAATCTATGGATATAGACACATAGAACCATCAGAACACAAAGGAATGTAAAAATTTGTAAAATAAAAGTTTAAAGGCAATTTTTTCATTCAAAAAAAAAATCGCAACACAATAAAATGCGTTGCGATTAAAATGCCTTCACGCGTTTGGAAACAAGTCTCCTACAATCGTCCCAAAATGAACATTGAGGAGTAAACCAAAGTTCCGTCCTCCCTTTCTGCCATTTTCACGAATGGATCGCATTGAGCGACCTCCCCATCATCTCCACACATTCCACCTTTCACTCCAGAATCATAGAAGAACTCTCCATTCTGTTCTTTCCACTTCGATTGCTCAATAACCGTATAGCCATCCTCGTCAATTTCAAGGCCTTCCGCTTTTGCCTGCTCCACAATTTCTGGCGCAACATACATCATCATGTTTATATCTCCATTCTCGTCGAACTTAAAAATCGTCTCGTACATTTTCTTATAGTCCGACAAGTTTTCTTGTTCTTCCTCAGACAGCGTCTCGTAGTGAGCCAAGAACTCGTCCTTTGTCAACTCTTTTGTGCGATACTCTTCATCGCCTCTGCTCACCATCACGTTGAGCTTCACTGGCTTCCATTTCCCGATAATATTCATATAATATAAAATTTGTGTTATCGCCGTAAAAGTACATACAAAAATCAAAATTGCAAAGAATATATAAATGGAAGATTCATTTACGCCCGATGAACTCACACGTTTCTTGGCGGTGGAGATTGAAAGCGAGAACGAGCGAGCCGTACAACTGGCGTTCGGGCTGTCTTCCATGACCGGGCTTCGCCTTGGCGATATGCAGCACCTCACTTGGGGCGACATCAAGGACATGGACGGCATTCCGACCATCAGCATCATCCAGCGGAAGACCAAACGGCAGGTAGTCATCCCTCTCAACGAGAAGGCGCAGTCGTTGTTGCCCGAACGGAAAGACAACAATCCTGACAGCCTTGTGTTCCACCTCGTCAAGAAATCGGAGCGGATATATAGCTACGTTAAAAGATAAAAATCTATAAATAGTGAGTATAATAAGCGGTTTAGTGGAATAATATCGTTATTTTTGTGTGAGAAAATAAAGGTTTGAATAATGAAACTGAACAGAATAAAGTTAGTCTTGGTAGAAAAAGACATCTCCCAGACCGAATTGGCAAAGAAATTGGGCAAGA
>CAVEVQ010000048.1:0-7729 GCA_963619325.1 Bacteroidaceae bacterium
TACAAGGCTTCGGGCAGGATAATTATGCTCTTTTGAGTTTTAGCGGACAGCAATAATTAAAAAAGGTTGGAATCTTAGATTCCAACCTTTTTTTGTTTTTTGTAAATCTCTTTAGACTCTTTTATAAGGTCGTCCTTATTTCAACTCCAAGTCGCCGTTGAACACCTCATGCCATGGTAATCCTTGCTTGTTCAACTCTTCCATAAACGGATCCGGATCAAACTCCTCTACGTTCCATACACCAGGTTTCTTCCACAAACCGCGGAAAAACATCTGCGCTCCGATACATGCGGGCACTCCCGTTGTGTAGCTTACTCCCTGCATGCCTGTTTCCTTATATGCTTCTTGGTGGCTGCAGTTATTGTAGACGTAGTAGGTGAGTTCCTTGCCGTCTTTGCCGATTCCTCTGATACGACATCCGATGCTGGTCTCTCCTTCATAGTTCTCTCCTAAGTCTTGAGGATTAGGCAACACCGCCTTCAAGAACTGAAGTGGAACAATCTTCACGCCGTTGTATTCGACTTCGTCGATTCTCGCCATTCCGATATTCTGAATTACGCGAAGGTGGGTCAGGTATTCTTGCCCGAAAGTCATCCAGAAACGTGCTTTCTTGATGCTTGGATAGTTCTTCACCAACGACTCCAACTCCTCATGGTGCATCAAGTATGACTCTCGCGGACCGATATTAGGGTAGGTGAGGGGCTGATGAATTTCCAATGGCTCTGTCTCAATCCACTTGCCATCTTGGTAGTATAGTCCTTTTTGGGTAATCTCACGAATGTTGATTTCCGGATTGAAGTTGGTCGCAAATGCCTTGTGGTGGTTTCCTGCATTGCAGTCTACGATATCCAACACTTGCATCTCCTTGAAGTGATGCTTGGCTGCGTAGGCTGTGTAGACTCCTGATACGCCTGGGTCAAACCCGCATCCGAGAATAGCCGTTAATCCGGCTTCCTTGAATTTGTCTTTGTATGCCCATTGCCAACTATACTCAAAGTGCGCCTCGTCTTTTGGCTCATAGTTGGCTGTGTCTAAGTAGTTTACGCCACATTCCAAACATGCGTCCATAATGTTGAGGTCTTGATAAGGCAACGCCACGTTGATTACCAACTCTGGCTGGTGTCTCTTGAAGAGAGCAACCACTTGCGCTGTTTCGTCGGCATCCACTTGGTCTGTCTTTACATCCACGTTGTACTTCTCCTTCAAGATTTTTGCAATGGCATCACACTTCGATTTCGTGCGACTGGCAATGACAATCTCGCTGAAGATTTCCGTGTGCTGTGCTACCTTGTGGCATACCACGGTACCAACACCGCCAACACCGATAATGAGAACTTTTGACATAATCCTTTGTTTTGTTTAATTGTTATATGAATAAGAAATGTTCGTCTATCCTAATAACGGAATTACCTCCTCTATGCTGAGCAACTTCTGTTCTCCACTCTCCATGTCCTTCAACATCACTTTTTTCTCGTTCAACTCTGTCTCTCCGATGATGGCAACGAATGGAATGTTTTTTGCATTGGCATAACTCATCTGTTTCTTCATCTTTGATGGTTCTGGGTAGACTTCCGCGGAAATTCCTGCGCTACGAACGGCTTTCGCACATTCAACGGCAAACCTCAACTCCGCATCACCAAAGGTGGTGAAGAGAATCTTTGTGGTTTGCGACACTTCTGATGGATATAGATCTAATTGGTTCAGCACGTCGTAGATACGGTCTGCACCGAATGAGATGCCCACGCCCGAAACACCAGAAAGCCCAAAAACACCTGTCAGATTGTCGTATCGTCCTCCACCCGTGATACTTCCGATCTGCACGTCCAAGGCTTTCACCTCGAAAATGGCTCCCGTGTAGTAGTTGAGTCCGCGCGCTAAGGTGAGGTCTAACTCCACTTTCGTCTGAATGTTGAGGCTCTCTATGAAATCAAGTATTGAGGCAATTTCTTCAACTCCCTTTAGTCCGGTTTCAGAAGTCTCCAACACACTCTTTATAGTCTCTAATTTTTCGTGGTTCGTGCCTTGCAGTTGAATGATAGGTTGCAGCTTGTCTATTGCCTCCTGAGGCAACCCCTTGCTTGCTAACTCTGCGTTGACATTCTCCAAACCTATTTTATCTAATTTGTCGATTGCTACGGTAATGTCCACGATCTTGTCTGCTTCACCAATCACTTCCGCAATGCCAGAAAGAATTTTGCGGTTGTTGAGTTTGATGGCGACATTCACTTTCAAACGGCGGAACACCTCGTCGACAATCTGTATCAACTCCACTTCGTTGAGCAAAGAGTCGCTACCCACGACATCCACGTCGCATTGGTAGAACTCTCGGTATCGGCCTTTCTGAGGTTTGTCGGCACGCCAAACAGGTTGGATTTGAAAACGTTTGAAAGGGAAGGAAAGTTTGTCTCTATTCATCACCACGAAACGGGCGAACGGCACCGTCAGGTCATATCGCAACCCCTTTTCTGAAATCTTATTGATCAGTTTGACGGAATTTCGCGCTGCCAATGTCTCACTATCGACATCTGCGAGATAGTCGCCCGAATTGAGGATCTTGAACAAAAGCTTGTCTCCCTCGTCTCCATATTTACCCATGAGGGTTGATAGGTTCTCCATGGCAGGGGTCTCTATCTGTTGGAAACCATAAAGTTTGAAGACATCTTTGATTGTATTGAATATATAGTTTCTTCTCACCATTTCAATAGGGGAGAAATCCCTTGTACCCTTGGGAATGGATGGTTTATTTGCCATTGCTGTGTCTAATGTTATTTTTTACAAATTTAGTTCTTTTATCCGTATTAGGGGGCTATAAATGGTGCGAATGTTTTATCTTTGCGACAGCATTTTTTTTAGAGGCGAATGATTGAAAAACTGTTTTTAATCGAGAACTCCGACCCTGTGATTTTTTACGGCGTCAATAATACCAATATTGTGACGCTAAAGGATTTGTTGCCTAAACTTAAAATTGTGGCTCGTGGCGATGTCATAAAATGTATGGGCGAGGAAAGCGAAGTGGAGGCTTTTGAGAGGATTTTTCAACAGTTGGATGCTTATTGCGCAAAATACAACCGATTAGAAGAACAAACAGTGGTTGACTTTGTCAAAGGCAATGAAGTGGATGTTTGCTCTGAAAAGAAAGATCTCATTATATATGGAGTGAGTGGAAAACCGATCGTGGCTCGCACTCCCAATCAGCGGGAGATGGTGCGCCTTTATGATGAGCGTGACTTGATTTTCGCGGTCGGTCCTGCAGGTTCGGGTAAGACGTTCATCGCCATTTCGTTGGCTGTTCGTGCTTTGAAAAACCGAGAGGTGAAAAGGATTATCCTGAGTCGCCCCGCTGTCGAGGCCGGCGAAAAGCTGGGTTTCCTTCCCGGTGATATGAAAGAGAAAATCGACCCCTACCTTCAGCCCTTGTACGACGCTTTGCAGAGTATGATTCCTGGCGCAAAGTTGAAGGATTATATGGAAAATGGAACCATTCAGATTGCTCCGCTCGCTTTTATGCGTGGGCGGACGCTGAATGATGCTGTCATCATCTTAGACGAGGCTCAAAATACTAATACTCAGCAGATCAGAATGTTCCTTACTCGTATGGGAGTGAACAGTAAGGTGATTGTTACAGGTGATGTGACGCAGATTGACCTCCCCGGTAATCAACGCTCGGGTCTAATTGATGCCCTGCGTGTTCTGCGAGGTGTGAAAGGTGTCGGGAAAGTCGAGTTCAAGAAAGAAGATATTGTCCGTCACCCTTTGGTGCAACGTATCGTCGATGCCTATGAGCAATCGGATGAGGAGAGAAAAATTCGTCGTGAGGCTGAAAAAACATTAGGGCTTCCTAATCAACAGGATTTTGAGAAGATGGAAGTTCTGACTGACTATCAATTGTCAACTCAATTAGAAAATAAAGGTTAAATATACAAAATAATGGAGAACGCATTAACAAAAACTGATTTCAACTTTCCTGGACAGAAGGGAGTTTATCATGGTAAAGTTCGCGATGTTTACAGCGTGGGCGAAGACAAGTTGGTGATGGTCGCAACAGACCGTATATCGGCTTTTGATGTTATCTTGCCGAAAGGCATCCCTTTCAAAGGTCAGGTCTTGAATCAAATCGCTGCTAAATTCTTGGATGCGACTCAAGATATTTGTCCGAACTGGAAATTGGCTACGCCCGATCCTGTCGTTACTGTCGGCATTCGTTGCCAGGGTTTCCCAGTGGAAATGATTGTTCGTGGTTACCTCTGTGGAAGTGCATGGCGTGCCTACAAGAGTGGCGTTCGTGAAATTTGCGGCGTGAAACTCCCTGATGGCATGCGTGAGAATCAAAAATTCCCAACTCCGATCATTACCCCGACTACTAAGGCTGAAATCGGCACGCACGATGAGGATATCTCTAAAGAAGAAATCTTGAAGCAAGGTCTCGTCTCTCCTGAAGATTATGCTATCGTCGAGAAATATACGTTAGCCCTCTTCCAAAGAGGTACTGAAATCGCCGCTAAACGTGGCTTGATTCTGGTAGACACAAAGTATGAGTTTGGTAAGGCGGACGGCAAGGTCATATTGATGGATGAAATCCACACGCCAGACTCTTCTCGTTATTTCTATGCTGATGGCTATCAAGAGCGTTTTGAAAAGGGCGAGGCTCAAAAGCAACTTTCAAAAGAATTCGTTCGTGAGTGGTTGATGGACAACGGCTTCCAAGGTCAAAAGGGTCAGCAAGTGCCTGAGATGACAGACGAAATCGTTAAATCAATCTCCGACCGCTACATCGAATTATACGAGAACATCGTGGGCGAGAAATTCGTTCGTGAACAGAATGTGTCTGCTATTGCTTCTCGTATCGAGAAAAATGTTACTGAATATTTGAAAAAATAATTTCTTTTGATATAGATGGGGAAGGGGAGTGGTTCGTCTTCTCCATCTCTTTTTTTATTGGTCTGATTAAGATGAATTGTTGAAGATTAGAAAGATATGTACCTGCAAAGGGTTAAGATATTAAACTACAAAAACATAGAAGAGGCTGATTTGACCTTCTCTCCGAAAGTGAATTGTTTCATCGGAAATAATGGGGAAGGTAAAACAAACCTTTTAGATGTGGTCTACTATCTTTCATTCTGCAAAAGCCATGCTAATTCGGTTGACAGTCAGAATATTATGCACGAGCGTGAGTTCTTTATGCTCGACGGATTGTATAATATGAATGGTTCAGAGACAAGTATCTATTGTGGTGTGAAACGCAGACAAAAAAAGCAATTCAAGAAGGATAAAAAAGAGTATGAAAAATTATCGGAGCATATCGGACTTCTTCCGCTTGTTCTAATCTCTCCATCTGATGAGGAGCTAATCCTTGGTGGCAGTGAGGAACGTCGCAAGTTTATTGACGGATTCATTGCTCAGTATGATAGAAGCTATCTTATTCATCTGCTCAACTATAAAGCACTGCTGACACAGCGTAATGCTATGATTCGTAACGAGATACGAGACATATTGCTCTATGAGGCGATAGAAGAACAATTGGCCTCGCATGGAGTGAAAATCCACGACTCTCGCCGTGCTTTTATCAATGACTTTTTGCCGTGCTTCCAAGAGTTCCATCAAACGGTTTCCTTACAGAAGGAGAAGGTGGAGCTGAACTACAAATCGCAGTTGGAGGGCGACTTATCTCAGACGCAGCTCTTTGCGAAAAACAGGGAAAAGGATTTTGTCGTAGGTTATACAACTGTGGGTGTACACCGCGACGATTTAGATATGACGATGGATGGTCTGCCAATCCGAAAGATCGGGTCGCAAGGTCAGAATAAAACGTTCTTGATTGCATTGAAACTGGCGCAGTTCGATTTCTTGCGTCGCTTGCGCAATGAAAAGCCTATCTTGCTTTTTGATGATATTTTTGATAAATTGGACGGTCAACGGGTGAACCAGATTATTGAGTTGATAAAAGATAATCGTTTTGGACAGGTCTTTATCTCTGACACGGATCGGGAACATCTGTCGCTCATCTTAAAAAAAATGGATTGCCCTTACCACTTGTATAACGTCGAGGGTGGCAACGTAGACTTGAGAGAATGTAAAGAGTAAGGAAGCGCATGAAACGTCAGAATACGCAAACTTTGGGTGAGGTGCTGCGAGAGTTGTTGCAGTCGGGACATCTGCGTGCAGGAATCGAAGAGGCGCGGGCGGTTGAAGAGTGGAATAAGGTGGCCGACGAGATGACAAAACGTTTCACGGAGAAAGTCTTTATGAAAAACAGAAAACTTTATGTGAAAATATCGTCTCCGATGCTGAAATCAAACCTCTCTATGCAACGAAAAATTCTGACGGAAAAAATTAACGAGTCTGTTGGTGCTCCTGTTATCGATGATATTGTTTTCATTTGAAGTTATTGTTTATCAACATACAACACAAATAAAGTAAATAATTGATTGATCAAAAGATTTATGGCAAAGAAATTTGAAATAAGAAACAGTACAGCTGAGTTCCTGACTTTTGTGGCTGAAGGTAGGGAACAAGGCGTTCAAGTGTTATATAAAGACGAGACTGTATGGGCTACCCAAAAGGCTATGGCACAACTTTTTGACTGCTCAACAGATAACATCGGACTGCATCTAAAGAACATATTCAAGAGCGGAGAACTTGTTGAAGATTCAGTTACCGAGAAAAACTCGGCAACTGCCGCTGACGGGAAGAACTATCTCACGAAATTCTACAACCTCGATGCCATCATTTCCGTTGGCTATCGTGTCAACTCGTTCCGGCTGTCCCTTTTCAGCAAAACCTCATAGCCTTTGGCTTCGAGAAAGCACACATAAGTTCTCCAATCGAAGGTGGACATTTTAACAGGTACTTTGCCGCCTTGCCGTCCATTTCGGGCAAAACGCTTGCACGATGCGCTTGTACAAGGGGAAGGCAGAAAAGCAGGCTGCAAATGAGAGAAATAGGGAAATCCCCTCGTCATTTCGGGGACAAAACCCTACCTTTGCAACCGAAACAAAGAAATGCCAAACAGGACATTTCGAGCAAAAGAGTTCTTGCCTTTATTTTTCTATGGTTTTGTCCCTTGTCGGTTTTGCGCCACGAGACAAGAAATTGTAAGTCTCTGATTTACAATGCGTAGAGATTTGATGCAAGGGCAATAATTTAGCAAACACCAGTAATCACCAAACTACGTGCCAATATGTCAACACAAAGTGAAGAAGCCTTAGAGAAAGGACTTATCGCCACTCTTCAAAAGATGAACTACGAGTATGTTCATATCGAAGAGGAGAAGAAGCTGTATACCAATTTCAAGTTGCAGCTGGAGAAACATAACCACAAGCGGCTTGGCGAGTTTGGACGCACCCAGTTCACCGATGGTGAGTTCAACAAGATTCTTTTATTTCTTGAGGGAGGCACTCGTTTTGAAAAAGCGAAGAAACTTCGTGACCTATTTCCTCTCGACCTGGATTCTGGGGAACGTCTGTGGGTCGAGTTCCTCGACAGGACGCATTGGTGCCAAAACGAATTTCAAGTCTCCAACCAGATTACCGTTGAAGGCAGGAAGAAATGCCGTTGTGATGTGACGATTCTTATCAATGGTCTACCATTGGTTCAGATAGAACTAAAGCGCAGGGGCGTTGAACTGAAACAGGCGTACAATCAGATACAGCGTTATCATAAGACATCCTTTCATGACTTGTTCGACTACATCCAGTTGTTTGTCATTTCCAATGGTGTGAACACCCGATAC
>CAVEVQ010000049.1:0-6282 GCA_963619325.1 Bacteroidaceae bacterium
TGGATGCCATATTGCGAGTGGGACATCAAGTACCCTACAATGGAAGCCAACAAGGAGATTGATGTGCTGACAGTGGCACACCACAAGAAAATCCTTGACTACATCAAGCAGAACTTCACGTTCCGCAACCTTGGCATTTACATAAGTCTGACCACAGGTTTACGCATCGGGGAAATATGTGGTTTGAAATGGACTGACGTGGATGCAGACAAGGGGACGATAACAGTCAACCGTACCATTGAGCGCATCTATATCGTTGACGGCGAAACCAAGCACACGGAGTTGGTTGTCAACACGCCTAAGACAAAGAACTCCTGCCGGGAGATACCGATGAGTAAGGAACTGTTGGCAATGGTGAAGCCCTTGAAAAAGGTGGTCAATGCCGATTACTATGTACTGACGAACGAGGATAAGCCAACCGAGCCACGCACTTACCGCAACTACTATCACAAATTGATGGCGAAGCTCGACATTCCACGCTTGAAGTACCACGGATTGCGCCATAGTTTCGCCACACGTTGCATAGAAAGCAACTGCGACTACAAGACGGTGAGCGTGCTCCTCGGTCATGCCAATATCACCACCACCCTCAACCTCTATGTGCATCCGAATATGGAACAGAAGAAACGCTGCATCACCAAGATGTTAAAGTCGTTGGGCAAATTTTAACAGGTATTTTGCCGCCTTGCCGACCATTTCGGGCAAAACGCTTGCACGATGCGCTTGTACAAGGGAAAGGCAGAAAAGCAGGCTGCAAATGAGAGAAATAGGGAAATCCCCTCGTCATTTCGGGGACAAAACCCTACCTTTGCAACCGAAACAAAGAAATGCCAAACAGGACATTTCGAGCAAAAGAGTTCTTGCCTTTATTTTTCTATGGTTTTGTCCCTTGTCGGTTTTGCGCCACGAGACAAGAAATTGTAAGTCTCTGATTTACAATGCGTAGAGAGTTGATGCAAGGGCAATAATTTAGCAAACACCAGTAATCACCAAAAGGGGCGTTAGGATACAAAAGATAATTTTTAAAACAATGTAAAAGTATGAGTGTTGCAATTGAAAGTGTAGGAAAAGTGAATTTTAAGCACGAGGAAAAAATCCAGATCCGCTTCAACGACATAGATGTCTTGGGCCATGTTAACAATGCAGTGCAGCTGAATTACTATGATTATGGAAAAATGAAATATTTTGAGACGATGAAGCATGGTCTTATCAATTGGCACGAGGCCGAGTTGGTAATCGTCAACCTCAACATTAATTTCTTCGTCCCTATATTCATGGGGGATGACATACGTGTGCGCACTAAAATCTATGAGATTGGCCGTAAGAGTGTGAAACTAATCCAAGTGTTGTATGATGAGAAAACAAAGCAGATAAAATCAATGTGCGATGCTGTAATGTGTGGCTTCGATGTGCGTACCAACACGTCCACGTTGATTTCTGAGGAATGGAGACGCTTAATCACAGGCTTCGAGGGAGATGTCATTCAGAAACAGTCTGAAAACAAGTAGGCCACTACTGTGTTTACTTCCGAAGAGTTAACTTTTTTTGTGATAATAAAATTTGACGACTGAAAGGGAGGTTTTAACTTTGTCTCCCTACAAAGATATAATGAGGCGTATCCTATTGATATTGTTTATTTTGCATCTCTTCGACACGAGTCTGAGGTCGCAGTCTGCGAGTTGTGACGACGACTTGCCTTCGGTTGTTGCGCCAGAAAAGACGAAGAGAAATGCGAAAGATACGTTGGATGTTTACTACATTAATGGAATACTATATATATCCAATGCCTATGAGGGGGCGAGGATAGAGGTCAAAAACGTGTTAGGAGCGAAGCTGCTTGTGGCCACGATGAAATCAAAGGACGGTCATATCGTTGCCTCCTTAAAACGAGGTGTCTACATTGTCGCAGTTGATGGCCATTTGCAAAGAATTGTAGTTAGATGAGAAAAGTGAGAAAAAAATATCTGTTGAAAAAAATTCTGCTGCTTGTTGTTTGCTTGCTTGCTCAGTTGGTTTCTGTTGAGGCTTTAGCCACGAAGGTATATTTGCTGACGATGTCTCCATCACAACAGCAAGTTTACACGATGTGGGGGCATACCGCTCTACGTGTGCATAGCGATTCCGTGGATAAGGTGTATAATTATGGGGTTTTTTTGTTCGGCGACGACTTCCTTTACAAATTTGTAAAAGGGGAGACTGATTATTGGCTGGACACGGGGACGATTATGGAGACCAACTACGAGGCAATGTATAAGAATGTCTACCTCTACCAGCAGACGTTAGACTTGTCGGAAGAGGAGGCTCAAGCCCTCTATCTTGCGTTAGAGGAGAACCTTAAACCTGAAAATAGGGTATATCGCTATAATTTCTTTTACGACAACTGTGCCACTCGCGCTCGAAACATCGTTGAGAAAGTCATAGGAGAAATACGCTACCCGAAAATCAACAATAAGTTGACCTACCGCGATGAAATCTATAAACTGACGAAATCGTCGCCTTGGATTACTTTCGGTATCGACCTTTGCTTGGGTGTGCCTACCGATGAACGTATTCCTGACTATGACCTTATGTTCCTTCCGATGGAACTACACCGAGCCTATGGCGGAGCAGAACGAAAGGTGGACGGGCAATGGAAACCGTTGGTACGGAAAGAGATAACCATTGTGCAACCTGTACATAAAAAGGGAACGTTGGAACGTCATTATTTCACTCCGTTGCTCTGCTTCACTGTCTTGTTTCTTGCGTTCTCCGTATGGACGATAGTGCGTGTGAAGAGGCAGAAGCTGCAAGGGAAGAGTAATTCTGTGGCGGAATATGTTTTAGATGATGTGCTTTTCATAGTGTATGGTCTGCTGGGAGTGGTGTTGGCTTTTCTGGCGTTTGTGTCTATCCACCCATGCACGCATCCCAACTTGAATCTGTTGTGGAGCAATCCACTGCAGTTGTTGTTCCCTATATTGATTTGTTGGAAAAGACTCACGAAAATGTTCTGTGTAATGCTCGCGGTGAATGCCGCGGCGTGTATAGTGGCTGTTCTCGGTTATTGGGTTTTCCCACAGACGATGAATGTTGCGACACTTCCGCTGTCGGCGTTGATGGCTATGCGAAGTCTCTACTGGTTTTGGCAGCGTGGCGGTGTTGAAATCTTAGGAGTCAAGACATCAAAAAAAAATGTTTGAAAATTAGAAGACAAAAAGAAAAAAAATTAACTTTGCTTCATGTAAGGAAAAGGTTAGTTAACAACTAAAATATATAAGTGATGAAGGCTATTAAGATTATTATTGCGGCTGCGTTAATGTTACTTGCTATGAGTGCGTGCAAGCAACAGTTGTGTCCTGGGTATGGAAATTTACATACTGAAGTGTTAGAATTGCAACAGAATGCTTAATGTAGTGAAGTATATTAAAGTAGTGATAGCCCTCGTTACGATGGCGGTCATAGTGGTTTCTTGCAAATCAGGCTGTGGCTGTTTCTAATGAGGTTTTGTCATTTAGAAGAAGAGAAGATTTGTTTAACATAAATATATAAAAAAATGGTTAAAGTTGCTATTAATGGTTTCGGACGTATTGGACGTCTTGCATTCCGTCAGATGTTTGAGGCAGATGGTTACGAAGTAGTTGCTATCAACGACTTGACTAGCCCTAAGATGTTGGCTCACCTCTTGAAATACGATACTGCTCAAGGTGGTTTCGCTGGCAAGTTCGGTGAAGGAAAGCACTCTGTATCTTACAAAGACGCTGTTTTGGCTGAGGATGGTAAAACTGTTACTGTTCCTGGTTCAATCACAGTTGACGGAAAAGAAATCACTATCTACGCAAAACCAAACGCTGCTGAACTCCCTTGGGGTCAACTTGGTGTTGATGTAGTTCTCGAGTGTACTGGATTCTACACTTCTAAGGCTAAGGCTGAGGCTCACATCCAAGCTGGTGCTAAGAAAGTTGTTATCTCTGCTCCTGCAGGAAACGACCTTCCTACTATCGTTTACAACGTAAACCACAAGACTTTGAAGAAGGGCGACAACGTAATCTCTGCTGCTTCTTGTACTACTAACTGTTTGGCTCCAATGGCTGACGCTTTGAACAAGTACGCTGCTATCCAATCAGGTATCATGTCTACTATCCACGCTTACACTGGAGACCAAATGATTCTCGATGGTCCTCAACGTAAGGGTGACCTCCGTCGTTCTCGTGCGGGTGCTCAGAACATCGTTCCTAACTCAACTGGTGCTGCTAAGGCTATCGGTTTGGTTATCCCTGAATTGAACGGTAAGTTGATCGGTTCTGCTCAACGTGTTCCAACTCCAACAGGTTCAACTACTATCTTGGTTGCTGTTGTTAAGGGTAAGGACGTGACTAAGGAAGGTATCAACGCTGCTATGAAGGCTGCTGCTACTGAGTCTTTCGGTTACAACGAAGACGAAATCGTTTCTTCTGATGTTATCGGAATGAAGTTCGGTTCTTTGTTCGACGCTACTCAAACAATGGTTTCTAAGATCGACGACGATACTTACCAAGTACAAGTTGTTTCATGGTATGACAATGAGAACTCTTACACTTCTCAGATGGTAAGAACTATCAAATACTTCGCAGAGAACATCTAATCTTTTGCGTATAAGGCAAGAAAAGTCCCGAAGGTTCTCCTTCGGGATTTTTTTTGTGCGTACATAAGCGTGAATATCCATTGGGTTGGCTGAACATAAAAAAGGTGTATGTAGTATAATTATTGCAGATTATACACTATTGTGCTTAAAATTCTTTATTTTCGTATCAAGATGTATGCGCGGCAGAGCCACAAAAAGGAGATAAACGATGAGCAAACAAGAAAAAGACATAGCCCTCTTCGTAGCATTCTGCATAGAAGAATATGGAGCGGCAAAAGGGATGACAGGGGTAGAAGTGCTCGACCTGTTCTCCAAGTATGGTGTGGTAGCCTATCTCAGTGAATGCTTCGGCGTGCTTCACACGCAAGGCCGCCAATGGCTGATAGAAGAAATAGACGAGTTTATCGACATCAGAAAAAAGAAAGAACAATGAAGATATTTCATGGTAGTTTAGAAATAGTGGAGTGTCCCAAGATACTCCAGCCCAACCGCAAACTGGATTATGGCAAGGGATTCTACACCACGACTTCGGAACAACAATCCAAGGAATGGGTAGAAAGGCGTATGCGAGAAAATGAAGCCGATGGTGGCTTCGTTAACATCTATGAGTTTGACGACAACAAAATGCAAGAACTCAAATGCCTTATATTTTCTGAGCCGACTAAAGAATGGGCAGATTTCGTTATGGCCAACAGAACCAGAAAAGGTTTTACCCATGATTATGACATTGTGTATGGTCCAGTGGCAAATGATAAGGTGTATCTGCAATTTGGACTGTATGAAAGTGGAGCAATTGGAATAGAAACTCTTATTCGTGAACTCAAAACTTACAAATTGGTTGACCAGTATCTTTTCCACACGGACAAAGCATTGGAAACCCTCCACTTCATTGAAGCTATAAAAATAGGAAAATAATATGTTTCAGATAGAGCAAAGCAACCTGCATCTGCTTCTGCCTGGCAAGATAAGTTGGCTGGTAGAATATATGCACGACGAATACGGATTCTCGCTACAAGAATGCCTGGACCGCATTTATCATTCAAGTCTTTATAAAAAGTTGTCTACCGAGAGCACCAAGTATTGGCACTTGGGTCCAGTGGATTTGTATGACGAACTTAAAGCCGAATTAAAATAATGGCATTTAGAGGATGTGTCCGCTTTGACACATCCTCTTAATATATTACTCACAACTCTGCTTCTATGCGGTCAAGCTGGGCAAAGAGTTCTTCTATCTTTGACACTATGCGGTGTTGCTCGGCGAGAGGGGGAAGGGGAAAATCTATATTCTCAACAATAGCTTTTGCAACTCTTTGCTGGCCAACTACACCATTGAATGTTCCTACACATTGCTTAATGAAATAATCTGATTTAAAGAAGTACAATCCATATAATTGGGTTAAACACAAAGGACGAAATATTAGAAGTTCCGTTGTTCCTGCACCTATGCCATTAGGCAGATTATCCAAGACCATTGATTTGCGATTCTCCAGGCATGGAGAAATCTTGGCAACAGCAATATCTCCGTTTGCGAAATGCGTAAATCCTGATTTGATAGTTCCCCAATTTTTTGTTTCATATGAGAACGTATTGGAAAAGCCATCGGAAATATTAGTCATGGGTACAAAGCCAGCTTCAACATCCTCTTTTACTTTATTTTTGGGATTTATTGAGAATATAGCTTT
>CAVEVQ010000050.1:0-4178 GCA_963619325.1 Bacteroidaceae bacterium
CTTTTTGAAAAGGCAAGCCCGAAGTCCCATTATACAAGGCTTCGGGCAGGATAATTATGCTCTTTTGAGTTTTAGCGGACAGCAATAGTTTCTAATAGTACTTAATCTCTCTCTCCGTCAATCCCTGTACTTCTCCATCACCATAGGTGGCGACGGAAGTCCAGTTCTTTTTGCTGTCAAAGATGTACTTGTAGGTCTGTGTTTTGTATTCTTCTTCGCCATTGGCTTGCTGCTTGACGACGTTGCCCCAGGTGTCGTACTCGAATTGGGCTGAGAGAATCTTTGTTTGTTCGTCGGAGGCATACACATCGAAGGCAACCAATTGCTCTTGTTCGTTGTAGCTCTCTTTGCGATAGTTAATCAACTCTTTCTTCTCGTTGTATACTTTGGTTTCCTTAGGCAACCCATTTTTTGCCATCTGACGAATAATTCGTTGGGTGACGATATTTTCGCCATTCTTTGGAACCGTCTGTGTGGTTGTCTCAATGAGGTTCTCGTCGTTGTATTCGGTTGCTTCAATCATGATGGTTGCCTCGTCTGCGTCTCGGAACTCGGTGTTGAGAAGACGACCTTTCTCATCGTAGGTGAAATAGGAGCAACTTGAGAGTCTGCCGAACTCGTCGTATCTGCGCTTTTTGATAGGTCTGCCCGTTTGATCAAACTCCGATATAACCTTTTGGATGGTGTCGGCGTCTGAGTCAAACCAATCCACCTCAGACAGATAACCATCTTTGTTGAATGTGAATTTGATGGACTTGACTAATCTGCCTTTCTCCGCCTTCCCACTCTCGCCTGCGTAGGCTGTATATTCGCGTTCCCAATAACTCTTCACATCCCCCTTGAGGTTCATCTCTTCCCAGTCTGTTTTGATGGTCGACTTGTTGCAACTAACCAGCGAGGCAACAACCGAAGCACAGAAAAGGAGGCTAAATTTCTTTCTAAAAAAGTCTATCATGTTTGAATATCTTATAGTTTCTCAAGCATTTCGAAATCCATTTGTTTTTTGTCGAGGTTCGTCTTCTTGACTCTGACAACCACCTCGTCGCCCAACTGGTAGGTTTTGTGGGTTTTACGACCGATTAAACAGTAGTTTTTCTCGTCGAAAGAGTAATAGTCATCGTCCAAATCGCGGATAGGAATCATACCTTCACACTTGTTTTCGTTGAGTTCGACGTAGATGCCCCATTCCTGGATGCCGGAAACCACGCCTGCGAAAGTCTTGCCGACTTTGTCTTGCATATACTCCACTTGTTTGTATTTGATGGAAGCTCGTTCTGCGGTCGCAGCCAATTGTTCCATTTCGGAGCAGTGTTTGCAGTATTCCTCATACTCGTTCTTGTCTGCACTCTTTCCTCCCTCGGCGTATCTGTCGAGCAGACGATGAACCATCATGTCAGGGTAACGACGGATAGGGGAAGTGAAGTGGGTGTAGTATTCGAAAGCTAAACCATAGTGACCGATGTTCTCTGTCGAGTATTCGGCTTTCGCCATAGAACGAACGGCTATTGTCTCAATGAGATTCTGCTCGCGTTTGCCTTGCACTTCTGTGAGCAGATGGTTGATAGAGGTCGATATTTCTTTGTTTTTACCTGTTGTCTTCAGTTTGTAACCGAACTTAGAGATGAAAAGAGAGAGGTTAGTCAATTTCTCGGAATCTGGTTGATCGTGGATACGGTAGACGAAAGTCTTCGCCTTGCTCTCCTTGTCGTTGCCTTTGTGGGCGTGCAAGCCAGACTTGATTTTCCCGATATGTTCGGCAACGGTTCTGTTGGCGAGCAGCATAAACTCTTCGATCAACTTGTTCGCATCTTGGGAAATCTTGAAATAGACGCTGAGCGGTTTGCCTTTCTCGTCAATTTCGAAGCGAACCTCTTCTCTGTCGAATGCGATCGCTCCTTCTTTGAATCGGCGTTCCCGCAATTTCTTAGCCAGTTTATCTAAGTTGAGGATTTCTTCTTTCATATCGCCCTGCCTCGTTTCTATTACTTGTTGGGCCTCCTCGTAGGTGAAGCGTCTGTCTGAATTGATGACGGTGTGTACGATGTTGTATTTCAACACGTTTGCCTTCTCGTCCATTTCAAAGATAACAGAAAAGCAGAGCTTCTCCTCATTAGGACGGAGCGAGCAAAGTTTGTTAGACAGCCGTTCTGGGAGCATAGGCACTGTTCTGTCCACGAGGTAGACGGAGGTGGCACGTTTGTACCCCTCTTGGTTGATGATGTCGCCCTCTTTCACATAGTGGGTAACATCGGCGATGTGGACTCCAATCTCCCAGTTCCCATTCTCCAACCTACGGATAGAAAGTGCGTCGTCAAAATCTTTTGCATCTGCTGGGTCTATCGTGAAGGTTGGCACTTGGCGCATGTCTAAGCGCTTTTCAATCTCTTCCGCTGGAATTTCCTCAGGAATCTGGTCCGCCAATTCCTCAATAGCTTGAGGGTAGGAATAAGGAAGTCCATATTCCATCAAGATGGCGTGCATCTCAGTTTCGTTTTCGCCAGATGCACCGAGTATCTCGACCACTTCGCCCACGGGGTTGCGGTCGCGGTTTTCCCAAGCTATGATACGGACGGCAGCCTTATCTCCCGATTTTCCCCCGTTCAGCTTGTCAATAGGAATGAAAATATCGTTGGTGAGCAGTTTAGAGTCGGCTATCAAGAAAGCATAATTGCTTTTGACATCCAATTTCCCAATGTAGGTGTCGCGACCACGTTGAAGCAGATCGACCACTTGACCTTCAGGGGCTTGTCCTTTTTTCGTGGCAAAGAGGCGGACGCGCACCGTGTCGCCGACGATAGACTTATTCAAGTACTTGTCGAGGATGAAAACCTCATCGCCTCCATCTTCTGGAACAAGATAGATCTTGCCGCCTGCGTGTCGCTCCAACTTGCCAACGACAGTGCCGTGCTGGTTGCTCAGACGGTACTTGCCTGTTGAAGGTTCGTCGAGATACTCTTGAGCGACGAGCGTGTCGAGAATGACGGTGAGCAATTTTCGTTGAGCCATTGAAGATAGAGCGATCTCGTTGGCTATTTGGCGGTTGTTAAATACGCTATTAGGGTTTTTCTCGAAGAAACTTACTGTGCGGTTCACCATCTCTTGTTTGGTGATGCCCACCTGTTTGTGCACGCTGGTTACCTTGCCTTTTCTTGACTTGATAGAGGCTCCCCCCTTAGCTTTAGCAGGTGCTTTTATTTTTTTGTTTTTTTTAGCCATAGTCTTACAATTTAATCATCAACGAAAAATTACAATCAACACCGACCGTGACCGATCTGTGGTAGATTCATTTGTAAAGATAAAAAAAGGAAAGGGATTTAAGGAACGAGAAAGCCGAAAAAATCTAAAGTCAAGAATATCGCGGATAGCAAAAACAATTTAAAAAAGGATATTTCATCTCAAGTATTTTTTTCTTATATTTGCGAGTGGGTGTTACAAGATGATGTCAGTTTTTGTAATATTACAAGCCTTATAGAAAGAGTAAGGTTGACTAATATGGAGATATTAAACTAATTAACAATATTTAAGTAAGTATGGCAAACTTAGATTTAACAAAGTATGGAATCACCGGTTCTACGGTTATTGCCTACAACCCTTCTTACGAAGAGCTTTACAAAGCAGAGACAAATCCAAACCTCGAGGGATACGAGAAAGGACAGTTGACTGAACTCGGAGCAGTAAACGTAATGACTGGTGTTTACACTGGCCGTTCACCTAAGGATAAATACATCGTTAAGGACGAGAACTCAAAGGACACTGTATGGTGGACTTCTGACGAGTACAAGAATGATAACCACCCAATGACTGAAGAGGTTTGGGCAAAGGTAAAGGACATCGCAAAGAAGGAACTTTCAAATAAGAACCTTTATGTTGTAGATGCATTCTGTGGAGCAAACAAGGCTACTCGTTTGGCTGTTCGTTTCATCGTTGAGGTTGCTTGGCAGGCTCACTTCGTAACAAATATGTTCATCCGTCCAACTAAGGAAGAGTTGGCTAATTTCGAGCCAAATTTCGTTATCTACAATGCTTCAAAGGCGAAGGTAGAGAACTACAAGGAGTTGGGTCTTAACTCAGAGACTTGTGTGGCATTCAACACTACGTCTCGCGAGCAGGTGATCATCAACACTTGGTATGGTGGTGAGATGAAGAAGGGTATGTTCTCTATGCAGAACTACTACTTG
>CAVEVQ010000051.1:0-3975 GCA_963619325.1 Bacteroidaceae bacterium
TCTTTTGAGTTTTAGCGGACAGCAATAAAAAAAAAACGGAATATCAGAATACGAAAAAAAAATCAAGAAAAAAATTCAAGAGTGAGGCAAAACAAAGCAAAAAATCACCGAATCCGATTTTATGTTTTTCTTGGAAAATTCAGAAAATAGAAATACGTTTATCCTGCAACATTGCCGTAATTTGTTTAATTCTGTCCGTAATTCATCTACTATGACTTTGGTGAAATGACAATAACTTTGTGATATATAGAAAAAAAGAAAGAAAGCGAATAAACGTAATGATATAAAAAAATAACAAAACCGTCACATAAATATAACATCTATCATCATGAAAAGAATTATGTCAATCATTGCAGTATCAGTCATCGCAGCCACATCCTTGATGGCCTGCGGCAAGAAGGCTTCTACTGAAGCCTCAGTTTCCAACCAAAACACTACGTCCAAAGTGCTTGTGGCTTACTTCTCTGCCACGGGTACTACGAAAGCAGTAGCGGAGAAAGTCGCCAACGCCACAGGCGCAGAACTCTTTGAAATCAAGCCGACCGAGGCTTATTCCGCGGCCGATCTTGACTGGACGGACAAGACCTCACGTTGCTGTCGTGAGAACGACAACCCAAAGTCTCGCCCTTCTTTCAAGAAATACAAGGAGTCGCTCGACGGCTACGACCTCATCTTCCTCGGATTCCCAAATTGGTGGAATGGAGCGCCCCGCATCATCAACACGTTCATGGATACCTACCAACTGAAGGGTAAGCGCGTCGTGATGTTCATGACCTCTGGCGGCAGCGGCATAGCGAACTCCGAGAAGGTATTCAAGAACGCATACCCTGACGTAAAATGGGAAACGGGAAAACTCCTCAATGGTATGTCGGAAAAGGGAATCGGAGACTGGGCGAAGGACTATTTGAAATAACAGCACACAATCTTCACGATAGACAACCAGCCTCCGACACTATAAAGGATCCCCATATTACTGCCCTTGCTTGCGCAAGGGCAGCGTCTTCAAAATCTTCTCCTACTCCGCAACCTTAATCACCGCATCGAAAGCGACATTAGGCTTATATGTGTCGCCCTCGTCATACACGGGCAAATCTTCTGTTCCTGTATCATACGTTACGGTGTTCTTGCTAGTCGTCACGTTATCTACAATGTTAAACAACAAAGGATAAGTCTTTGAACCTCCACTTGAAGACGGATTGATCCATGAGCTCTCATTGTTGATTCCCCAAATCGTTACACTCGTGATTCTGTGATCTCCGCTGTAACTCTTACCATATTTCTTAAACAACGTGAAGTAGTTCGTATAGGCTGTTACCGCCTCATCTTGACTCTTCGCACTGAAATCCAACTCAGTTACATGAATATCGCATCCTAACGCCAAGAAACGCTTTATCGCACTCTCATACGACGTTGTGCCTGGCCATGAAGTTCCCAAATGCGACTGCATTCCGATTACGTCTATTCTAGGCTTCACACTCTTTCCTCCTATTGATTTCGCTGCTCCATTCTGAACCGACTTCACAAGGGTCTCTATCGCCGTCGTCTTCCAACCTCCAGAATAGTCCATATATTCGTTATAGTCGTTGTAGGCAAGTTTCACATCCGATGGAGCATAAGCATTCGCAAAACGGAATGCATTGACAATGAACTCGTTACTATTATATATCTGATACCAACGTGAGCCTCCAGAAGACGGACTCTTACTTGCTGTTCCTGTCGTCTGTCCTCTATATGGCAATGAGGTTGTTGCATCATCAGCGCATGCCTCGTTCACGACATCCCACACCCAAATAATATGGTTTCCTTCGCCGTATCCATTGGCAGCCTCCCAATTAGCCACGCACTCAAGCACCGTCTTGACATACCACTCATGACGCGCCGTCATCGTCTCCGCATCCACTGCATTGGTGAGCAGTCCGTCAGAACCTACCGTTGCGCTATAGCCCTCCGCAAAGAAATCATCTGGTGTCTGCGAATGCCATGTCAACACATGTCCGCGAATCTGCACACCCATCTTCTTTGCCACATTCAACGTCGCATAAATCAACTTCTCATTGGGCAACGCAGCCGGCACCTTGATCGTCTTACCATTAGAAGCCGTGAAGTCGGTCGTCGTAACACTTCCGCCACTTCCAACACTCCACCAAGCCAACATAAACTGTGGTTTCATCTCATTTCCTAACGTAATCGAATTAGCATGTTTAGCAATGCCTTGCTGAATCTCATCGTAATAGAGTTCACCAGGTGTACCCCAATACTGCTGACTATACGAGGCGGTGTATTTATTGTCTCCGTTTTGCTTTAAACCAAAGTTTCCATACGTTGCGGCAATACCCAAATAGTCAAAATGCTTCTTGTAGGTCTCATAGAGAGATGGAAGCGCCGTACTACGCCACGTTCCAGGGTAAGGATCAACCTCCTCACCGCCATCATCTGTTGCATCCGTAGAAAACCACACACTGTCAACCTCCGACACTAAATACTTCGTCGACGTACCTCCAACCCCAACATACATATAAGTTGAGGCTTCGTCCGCAGCGTTCAGAACCAAACAACCCGCTGCCGACAAAATCAAACTTGTAAATAATTTATTCATACCTTTACGATATAAGTGTTAATATAATATTCGCAAAAAACAAATGTATAGAAAATTCCATTAGAAAAGGGTTTCCAAAGAATGTTTAAAACAACAAAAAAGTCCACGAACTTTCGCCGTGGACCTTTTTGTCTTATTATTAGATATTGCCGAAACTATTTAATTGCGTAAGATGCGCTTACAAAAGAATAATTATCGTCCATTTTTTCTAACTTAGAACCTATGACCTTAATAGAGTTTTCCAACTTAACGACGTGGTTCAGATACTTGTTGACACTGCCATCTTCCTTATGACCTATGACAGAGAACAC
Source organism: Bacteroidaceae bacterium (assembly GCA_963619325.1). Lineage (GTDB taxonomy): Bacteria > Bacteroidota > Bacteroidia > Bacteroidales > Paludibacteraceae > UBA1181. The sequence goes on from CAVEVQ010000051.1 coordinate 2,908, forward strand.
CAAGTCACCCGCACCCTTGTAGGTCGAATCAGCGACCACCTCAACATCATTACGATGTCTAAGCACCACCTCACCAACAGCCTTCTGAGGAGCATCTGAATAAGCGAAAACGTAATCTATGCTCATATCTGTGTCAACAGTATCTTCAAGAACCTCTCCGTTTACATCATTGTGTATCAATACAACATAGAACATATCATACAAAGACTCGTCCATCGTCAATGACCAACTAAGGGTTACCGACTTTACGTCATCGGCCTCTGACTCAGTGTTAGAGTTACTGCCATTAGAAGACTCATCGTCATCGTCATCCTTACCACATGACAACATAAACACAGCAGGGATAGCCAATGCCAACAGCATTGAAATCCATGAAAAACGTCTCTTTTCCATACTATTTTTACGATTAGTTTTTTGTTCTGCAAAGATATACTATATCAATGAACTCTACAATTTTTGCATCGGAAGTAGGTATCAACAAGCAAAGCTCTATCATCTGCAAATAGAACACTGAAAACTATTGATACTCAAAGAAATCCGCAATTTTTTAGTTCCAGATTTTCTTTGAGAAAGTTTCTTCTTTATCACTTTTTTGCTGCTCCTTTATCCCCAGATTGTCCCCTGTGTCTGTCCCGAGGGATCCATCGGCATCCAACGCCCAGTTCAACACCGTCCGTGGCAACCGTCCACGCTGCAAGTTGACCGCCATAAACGAAAAAGAGGCATCGCCCGAAAGCGACACCTCCCATGTCAGTATGCCCGAACCATCCGAGCATAACGCGTCCTTATCCAAAAATCCCAACACCACAAAACAAGCGGAGCTGACAAGCCACGGGAACCTTTACTAAGAAACAAAAAACTATGCTGCCTAAGCTTGTGTAACTATCAAATTAATCCACTATAATTATATATGGTATTTTAATATTTTTGTCGTATTCTCAATAATTAAATTATATGTAGCTTATGCCCGCAATTACTTTAAATAGACGATACTTACATGTCTGTCAAACATGTTTAATTGCGCTCGAACAATACTATTGTCCTCGATCATAATAACTAAACCATAAT
>CAVEVQ010000052.1:0-3738 GCA_963619325.1 Bacteroidaceae bacterium
TCCGCGAAGCGCCATGTGCCTGCCACCGTCTCTGCGCCGTCAAGCACGGCGTGCGAGCCCTGCGCCGCGTTGAACTGCAGGTTGCCCTGCGAGAAATAGACGCTCTTTTCGTCAGAGACTTTGTAGGATGCCCTGATCAAAGCTCCGCCTTTCTTCCATTTCGGAATGGAGTCGTACTCCGCCACAAAAACCGCCGTGACGAACGCCACGACCAACGTAACTAATGTAAAAATCTTTTTCATGCGGCAATTAAATTCTTCTAAAACCCTCTTCTATAACTTCTGTCATAACTTCTTTGATGTCTAATCCTGCAGCACGCACTTGCTGAGGAATGAAACTTGTAGCAGTCATACCTGGAGTAGTATTCACCTCCAAAAGGTTAATTTGTTCACCTTCAGTGATGATATAATCTACTCTAATGATACCTTTCGCACCTAAGATATCATAAATCTTAGATGTTAGCGCTTGCACCTCTTTGGTTACCTTGTCTGAGAGGCGAGCTGGGGTTATTTCCTCAACTGCGCCATTGTATTTCGCATCTGTGTCGAAAAACTCATTTTTGCTGACCACCTCAGTGATAGGAAAGACCACACTCTTTGAGGCAGTCTTGTAGACTCCACAAGTAATTTCCGTTCCTTTCATAAACGATTCAATAATTACCTGGTCTCCCTCACCTAACGCAGCGCTGATGGCTTTCTTGAGTTCACATACCTCTTTCACCTTTGAAGTTCCATAACTACTACCGCCTCCGTTAGGTTTCACGAAAATTGGCAAGCCTAACTCATTGATAATAGCCTCCTCGTTGATTTCATCGCCCCTATTCCAAATGATAGATTTAGCGATAGGCACACCGAAAGCATGTAGATAACGGTTGCAGAAAAACTTGTTGAAAGTCAACGCAGCGGCCAAAACTCCACAACAAGAATATGGAATACGAAGCAAGTCTAAATAGCCCTGCAGTTTGCCGTCCTCGCCTGGAACGCCATGAATAGTGATATAGGCAAAATCAAAATTCACCTTATCTCCATTTACATTAACAAAAGAGAAATCATTTTTGTCAATGACGAATTTCTTGCCATCAGATTCTACATGCCAGTCTGTACCTACGATGCTAACAATGTAGAGGTCATATTTCTCTTTGTCTATAAAAGAGTATAGACCAGCAGCACTACGAAGTGAGACTTCCACCTCAGACTGGTCGCCGCCAGCCACAATTGCTATTTTCTTTTTCATTGTATGATTAAAAATCTGAAACTTATTCCCGACGAATAGTCAATTACCAGTGAACTTGAGTAATGATAGCGTTAAGTCTCTCCTGCAACACATCATATCCCTTTCCTAAAAGCTCGGCATCTTCAATGGTGGCGTTCTGCTCTTCAAGAGCTGCACGTCGCTCAGACTTTGACATTTTACTATCGTTGTTGATACGTTCAATCTCTTGTTTGGCGATATTGATTTTATTGATGCGCTCTGCAACAGGCAATTTATTGACTACGGCGACATTGTATGACTTCACCAAAGAAATGTGGTGGACTCTATAGACCAAACGACCATCATCGAGAATTTTGAAACGCCATCTCGTCTCAAGATTATTAGAATACTCACCCGCAAAAGAGTTGAATCTCTTCTCAATTACAAAGGTATTACGAAAAACAAGCTCTTCATTCTTGACATCCTTCTGTATGTCAAGGTCTATATTGTTTTTACTGGCGTAAATCCACGATTTGATGAGATGATAACAAGTTGCTTTGCTTACCTGAATGGTGATTGTGTCACTAATTTCACATTCCCCATCTTGGTCAAGTGTAAATTTATAGTCTGCCGTCTCCTGCGCATTGACGGTTGCCATGCTCAAAAAGCAAAGAACCACGAATAATAGTTTCTTCATTGTTTGTAGTTTTTATTATTTCCTTTTCACAAAAGTAAGACAAAATAGGAAAGCATTGGAATTTTCTATCTTTTATTTAACTATTTTGCATATTGCCCTTCGACATATTCGTTTGGTCTCAAAATATCTCACTACATTTATGGTTGTTAGAAAAACTTGAAAGTCTTGTAACTATGCAAACATCTTTGTCTTTGAAAGAATTGTTGTTGGAAGTGAGAAACGCTATCACCCAATGCTTTCCATCCTCATATTGGGTAACTGCTGATATTAGTGATTTCCACGAAAACGCAAACGGACATTGCTATATGGAATTGGTTCAGAAAAACGACTCCTCAAAATTGATTGAGGCGAAAGTGCGAGCCATTATCTACGTAAATAATTATCAACGATTGAAAAATTTCTTTATGCTGCAGACAGGGCAACAACTTCGAACAGGCATGAAGATTTTAGTTGAAGTTTCCGTCTCTTACCATGAACTTTATGGTATGTCGTGTGTCATTCACGATATAGATCCGACATTCACGTTAGGCGATATGGCACGAAAACGGATGGAGACGATAGCAAGATTGAAGGCAGACGGCGTATGGGATATGAACCGAGAGGTTGAAATGCCACCATTGATTAAACGTATCGCCGTCATCTCGTCGGCTTCAGCCGCCGGTTTTGGCGATTTCTGCAACCAACTTCAAAACAACGGACATGTATTCAACTTCAAAATCCAACTTTTCCCTGCCATCATGCAAGGCGACCAATCGGCGAACAGTGTCATCGCCGCCCTCGACCAAATCAACGAGGTGAAAAACGATTTTGATGTGGTAGCGATCATCCGCGGAGGCGGAGCCACAACCGACTTGTTGGCATTCGATGAATATGAACTCTCCTTTTGCGTGGCGAATTTCCCACTGCCCATCATCACAGGTATCGGACATGAACGAGACGAGTCTGTTACGGATATGGTCGCTCACACTCGTTGCAAAACACCAACGGCAGTGGCCGCCTTCATCTACGAAAAAATGATGGCACAAGAAGAACGATTGATCTCTGTTGAAGAACGCTTCTACACATTATTGATCGAAAAACTTGCAAACGAGCATAAAAGATTGGACGACTGTTCACAACGCATCGTACGAGCCTGTTCCAACCGCTTTGTGCTGGAAAATCAAAAACTTTCAATGTATCAACAACGACTTGCATTAATGTTCCACAACACGATTCAAGAACAACGTCATAAAATAGAAATGTATGAAAACACGCTCAAACATATCTCTCCTGAAAATATTTTGAAGCGTGGCTACTCTATCACTGTTGTCAACGGCAAAGTTCTTAAAAATGCTGAAGATGCAACTTCAGGCGATGAACTTAGAACGATTTTGAGCAACGGAGAATTGCGAAGTGCTGTTAAATAAATGTAGACAATTAGTATTCGCATATAATTCGTCAACGTCTTCATAAAATAAAATATTGCTGTCCGCTAAAACTCAAAAGAGCATAATTATCCTGCCCGAAGCCTTGTAAAATGGGACTTCGGGCTTGCCTTTTCAAAAAGTAAGCCCCCTCTAATCAAACAGACTTGGTTCTGGAGGCGATTCCTTTGCCTCTTGAACCATTTTTGCCCAGTCTTTTTCGGGTTCTTCAAGAAAAGTATAGCAGTTCACGTAATACATGAGCATTAACCTTACCATTGTAGCCAATCCGGAGAAGCTCCAGGGGCGTTTGATGCGTTTTTGTATGACCATCAGAAGAAGGTTGGCTATTAGGGTAACCCAAATTTGTATCTTGATGGCGTTGGCACTCTCTCCGTAAAAATATCTAAGCGGAAAATTTTGCTTCAGTTGCTTAAACAACAGTTC
>CAVEVQ010000053.1:0-3709 GCA_963619325.1 Bacteroidaceae bacterium
CTTCGTCGCCCTTACAATAGTTGATTGGAGTGGTGACCTCTGGTTTGTCGACACCCACAACAGTAACATTAACCGGCATACGCTTACTTTCAGCGAAAGGAGCTTCCGTATCTTTTTGAGAAACGTAGAATGTTTGAACACCTGGAGTAGTTACATCTACAGTAGGAACAGCCGATGAAGCCGTACCACCCTCTTCTGAGGTGTACCATTGCAATTCGTAGGTTGGCTCAGTAATCTTAACTAAATCATCCATATCAACCGCAGAGTTGACACATACCGTAGTATCTTGATAGATAGGAATCGGAGTTGACACGACTACCACCTTGAATTGATCTGCCTCTCCAATACAACCAGAAGCCGTTTTTTGGCGAACCCAGAAATAGTATTCACCGTCAGCATCTAAACTAACACTTGGCACAGACTCAGACCAACCAGTTGTAGGAGCCTCGGTGTCAGTCTTAGTCCCTGCAACCCACTCCAACGTGTTACCTGTTTCAGCCGTAGCGGCATCTTCGACCGTTTGAGTCTTTCCTGCCTCAACCATAAAACTAAGGTCTGTTGAAACGACTGCGTCAGGAAGCGGATTAACCGTAATATCAAAAGTTGCAGATTCGCTTTCACAACCTGTAGTTTTATCAGTAACTACGATAGAGTAAGTAGCGTCTTCCTCTAAGTCGTCAAAATCCGCCAAGAGAGAGGAGAACGACGTGTAAGTCGTTATACCATCTGGAGCCGTGATGACGAAAGAGTAAGAAAGACCGACGAGAGCGTCAGCTGTTTCTGCAGCCGTAGCCAAAGTAGCGTCGGTAGAAGCCTGTCCTTTGCAGAAAGAAGGAATAGTGAACGTTGGCACCGTAGGTATAGGATTTTCCTTTACGATAAACTCCGCTGTCTTATCACATTCCGTTGTATTAGTTTCGTTCTCAAAATTATCATGAATAAGAACGATGTATTTCGTACCCTTTTCAGTAGCGCCCGACCAAACAACAGCAAGGTCTTCAGCCTTAGATCCTGATGTTACGGTTGCACCTACCACATTGGCAGCCGACACAGAACCTTTGTACCAAGTGATGGTGTAATCGGTATAGTCGTTGCCCTCAGAGTCCGTTCCCGTGATGTCGTTAGTAGAAAGTACTGTAAACTCGCCTTTACAGAGGGTTACCGTTGAAGTCGTCTCATCAACAGTTCCCCCCTTAGCCGAGATAACAGGGTCCTTCGGCTCAGTACATTTAGGGCAGTCGATGGTAGCCTCTATAGGTTCAGAAACCGTATAGGCGGCACAAGCCTCGTCTGGATTAAAATAAGTGTAAGAGGACAATGTTGAAGCATCACCCAAAACGACACGGAAATAAATCTTTTCCGCATTTGGATTTGCATTGAGAACAGCAGCAAAAGCTTCCGACATATCCTTTTTATAAGAAGTAGTGGACATTGAGCCAATAGTAACCCATCCATTCTTATCTTCCTTATCTGGATTATATTGAACGATGTAGTTGGCTTTATCCCCATAGTAGGTTTCAATCATACTTGTCACCTCCGCATAGACATCAACATCAGCGCCATCGCAAGAGGTAGCCTCCGTTGCGTAAGTCGTAAGGTCAAAATATGCATTGATAGAAGGCGAAGCACACGCATAAATCTGAATATCATCCAGAATCAAGTCGTTACCTTGCTCATTATAAGCTTGCCCACCTCCCTCTGATATAATCTCAAATTTTAACGCGGCGCCACCACCAGCAGCCGAGGTCAACTGAATCGGCACAGAAACCTCCTTCCATGAAAGGCCTGAAGACTCACTAGCGTATCTTGTTACTGTTTCGGAAATTACAACATTACCCGAATTATTGACGTCCGTGGCACGAATCTTAATTTTACAAGGATTAGCAGAGCTTGAAAAATTGTTAATGAAGCATTTCACCGTCAAATATTTGTCACACAAACCAGTGATAGTACGTTCATAGATAGTCTCATTTGCCTCATTACCACAATTCAAGAAAAGCATCGCACCATACGCGCTACCCTCGTAGGTATGATCAGGAACAAAAACGAATCCGTTTTTACCAGGGTTTGTACCATTGAAACATTGAGCTTCCCAACCCCACTGAGTTCCATCTCCACCAGACAAGTCATCCCACATACATGTGACGTTACCTGTGACATTATACCATCCTTCCGTCCCCTTTGCTCCTTTACCACTGGCATAGTCTGCTCCAGTACCACCAACAAAGTTCGCACCAGGAATCTCATAATCCAACTTGTAAGACCACCCATTAGAGTAAGCTGAAGTTGTAGGAGTTTCCTTTTCTACCTTTACAGGCTCGTTGATATCAGTATAATCCCAAACCCAGTATTTACCTTTTTCCGTGAAAGTTCCAAAATCATCTTGCCAGATCAACTTACGAGACATTGGCTTCCCGCTATCATCTTGACAACACATCACATCGCTAATAGTAAATTCTTGAGATTTCACTGTTTCTCCCTCTGAAGTGGTAATCATACAGTAGTAAACATGATCTGCCTCTACATCACCAGACGTGTGAGAATAAGAAATTCCTGTTGCACCAGAGATAGCAGCACCGTCTCTATACCATTGGTATGTACAATTTACAAACGCACCCTCCAAAGAGAGGACCGCATTTTCGCCACCTGCACAAACCTGAGAAACAGCACTAATAGTAGGCTCAACCTCGGCATAGATTTTAATGCTCTTAATTGAGATCGCCTCACCTGGATTCATCTGGTTGATATAGATGTTGACTTTCAACTCACCCCCTGCAATCATTCCTTTCGTACTGCTATTAGATGTTGGACTCTGGAGTTCTTTTGAGGAACATGCACCTGCAGTATTTTGATTTGGAGAACCTACATATTCGCCATCTTCTTGGGAATTATTCATTCCGACTTTTAGTCCCGCACTGTACCCCGTACTAAGATGTAGCTTTTTTTTATCACTTTGATCTGCTTTTAAGTAGGTTGCAGAACATGGATTACAATATTCAACCACAACTTTGTACTTTCCTGAGTTTTTCAAACCACGAACGGTATAAGTCATAGCTAATTTGTTAGTGTTCCATTGATTCTCACCCGCAGAAAAGACAATTCCCCATTCGGCATCCTCATTGTCATACATACGGGCGGAATCCAAACGAACAGGGTTCTTCACAACCGCATAGTGGCAATTAGTACCATCTAACAAAAATGACGAATAAGAATCTTCTTCATTCTCTCCATTCGGGGCATAGTCGGTATTCTCAGGAGGCGTGAAATCAGGTCCCATCGTAATGGAACCGGAAAAGACACCCAAAAATTCGGTCACCGCGTCCTTAGAAAGGTAATACGCCTCATCCGCACCTTTCTGCGTTGATTTAAATTCCGTCCCCGACACAAGGATCAGGTCTTGCGCCCACAAACAAGCTCCCGCAAGTAAGGAAACGCAAACGAGTGTTGCACGACGCAACGCCTGCACCACTCTACTTCTTGTTTTGTAATTTTGCATCCTCATAATCTTTTACCCTATTATAAAAACACTATACTTTACTTTTCTGATTTTTCTTTGTTTATATCTTAAATTCCTTTTATCTCCTTTATAACCACACGAAAAACCTTCAGGCTGTAGTCTGAAAGTTTTCCGTCTTTTGTTCTATGAGAAACAAACTATCTACAGAAATGTTTTGTAACACACCAAGTGTAGCCTAACATGATCTCATGC
>CAVEVQ010000054.1:0-2339 GCA_963619325.1 Bacteroidaceae bacterium
TCGGCAAAAGGCGAAAGCCTATTTTGAAGCTCTTTCGTCATACAAAAGATTGTATAATGAATTGTTGATAAATGATGATGAGACGCAACAACAAATTAAAGAATTTATCATCAAACCCTACGAAATCATCATGAAGGATTTTGAGCTCATGAAGGAGTTTGGGCAACCCAAAGCCAACAAAGAGGAAAAAGAGAAGACGGACGACAAGGGAGCAAAACAGCTGGAGCTTAACTTCTCCGTTGTTGGGAAAGAAACCAATAAAAAGGAGGTTGATTCTAAAAAACAAAAGAATGAGAATAAAGCGAAAGCGGTTGCGTCAGAATTGGAGGGCGACAAAACAAACCCTTTCCCTACCGCTGAAGTCTCTTTGCTGAAACGTTTCGTGAATCTTAACGGCAAGACGTTGAGTGCCATTGCTGATAGCAAAACAAGCAATCCGAAAAATTTGCTGAACTCTTTGCAAAACGCAATCATTGCAAAGAAGATTCGCAAAAGTAGCGAGTTTGCCGAGGAGATTATGCAAATGCAAAAGATGCTGATTCAGTTGAACACCGACATCGACAAAAAGAAGATTTCTGGCAAAGACATAGTGACCATTGATAATGCGGATAAGATAAAGGCAAAGTTAGAGCGTTTCAAGGTGGGCGACTTTGGCAAGTTGTCTAAACGTTTCGTTAATCGTGCGCAATACAAGGAGGGCAGAAAAGACGAGGCAGAGAAGATTCTCAAGAAGTTGAAAGAACTCCCAATAAACGAGGCTTATGAAGACGAGAGAGAAGCGATGATTAACATCCTAAACGACTATATAAAGGGCAAAACCACAACTATAGATGCCGTGTCAAGACAGTTGCGAGGATTGGGGCGACAATGTAACGGATTGGGAAGCATTGCAGACGAAAATGGAATCGTTTCAAGTGAGGATATTGTGAACGCCACTTTTGACAGTGCCGGGTTTACAGGCAGATGGGAATCTTTCTTTGGCAATCCGTCTTCAGACTTCAAGATTATGGTTTATGGAGCGGCAGGAGGCGGAAAATCCACCTTTTGCATTTTGTTAGCGAAATATCTGGCAGAGAAATTAGGATGGAGGGTTCTCTACATTGCGAGTGAAGAGAGGTTTGGCTATACGCTGAAAGAGAAATTGAAGAGGTTGAACGCCTGCAATGAAAATTTGCATATAGCCGAAAGTGTTCCAGAAGGAGCTTTGCAAGATTATGATTGCGTTTTCTTTGATAGCGTGAACGACCTACAGATAGAGCCGACAAAGTTGAACGAGTACACGGATGGCATTGCGTCCGTCTCTATTTTCCAATGCACGAAAGATGGGCAATACAAAGGAGGTCAGGAGTTTTCACACGATGCTGACGTCGTTGTAAGGGTGGATGACATGGTCGCCACCACCGAAAAGAACAGATTCGGCAATAGCGGCAATGATTTTATGGTAGGATAAATGGAAGACATCCCCGACACTGATTCCAGAAAGTCGGGGATGATTTTTTTCTGAAAAAAAACGGAGAAAATTATATAGAACACGATGAATGTAATATTTTTGGACAAGTCCTTAGAAGAGTTGTATTTAGAGGGGAATACGAAAGGTAGAAAATACAAGAAACTGTGTAAGGATGCAATGATACATGTCAGTTGAAAGAATAAACATAAAACCTAAAATGCTACGTTGGGCTATACAACGAGCGGGATTTAGCGAAGAGGATGCAATAGGAGCATTCCCTTTGCTAAGTGGGTGGTTATCTTCGCAACATCAGCCAACATTAAATCAGTTAAAAAAATTTGCTATCAAATTTTATGTTCCCCTTGGGTATTTGTTTTTAGAACAAACTCCAACAGAAAGCATCCCTTTCCCTATGTTTAGAGGTGATGCAGGTCAAAGCAATCATTTTGATTTGAACGTGTATGATACTGTGATGAGCGTTCAGGCAAGACAAGAATGGCTTGAAGAATACCTTGAGGAAAACGAGATTAAAACTTGCGATTTTATAGGTTCAATAGATATAACGACATCTATTTTTGAAACAGTAGAAAAACTACGCGCAATACTAAATCTTGATAGTAGGTGGGCCTTTAGTCTCGCCACATCGGATGCAGCGGTGAGCTTCCTTGGCCAGAAAATAGAGGAAGCTGGCATATTTCTTTCGTATAATGGTGTTGTGGGAAATAACACACATAGACGCCTCAGCGTGAGTGAGTGCCGAGGTTTTGCATTGGTGAATGAAAAAGCTCCATACATATTTATCAATAGTGCAGATAGTAAGAGCGCGCAACTATTTACGCTTATACACGAAATGACGCATATAATGTTAGGCATAAGTGCAGGGCATGCG
>CAVEVQ010000055.1:0-2154 GCA_963619325.1 Bacteroidaceae bacterium
CTGCCACAGGCACAATCTGCACATCCACCTCTTCCATCGTCGGCTTATAAGCACCGACAAACGTAGAGTAGTCGCTATCGGGGTGGAACGTCGTGCGGATGGTGTCATAATCCTTGGTTATGTCGTTTATCGTATGCGACTTACCCGTACCGGGCGCACCGTAGTAGATTTGTTGGTGAGGAAATTGCTTATCGTATAGTTGTTTTGTATTGGCAATGTAGATTTCTTTTTCTTGCTTTGTCCAATCAAGCATATTTGCAAATGCTGTGGTTCTTTCAGCCGCAGTCTTGTAAACAACTTTATTTTCTTTATCTATAAAGTGTGCCGTAAAATGTAACTCATCTTGATTGACAAAGTTTATTTCACTGATAAACCAAGCCGCATTTTCAGTGAGTTCAAAAACCTTGCTTATTTTACGGAAACAATCTTCGTTGATTTCCTTGTCATCAAGAGTTATTTTCTTGTTGTATTTAAGAGTTCTTCTTCCTACATGATGGTCGCCAACCAACAACTCCACAATGAGAAGGATGAACGACGCATCTTGTATATATTGACCATTAACAAACACTTTGTTGAATAAACTGGCTATTACATATTTGTAATCATCCTGCTTGTTGCCGCCTTTTCCTAATGGACAATAAACTCGCCCCTTGCAATTTTCTATTGCATTGTAGACCATCGCAGGAAAGAACTCATTCATATCCTCAAAAGAGAACTTATACCCTGCACCTTGTCCCATCTCTGTACCCCAAGCAGGGGTATTGCCACCTGTAGCGACTTCGGCATTAAATTCTATCGATCCTAAGTTGAGTTTCATAGGTCTATTGCATTAGTTGTTTGAATATGTGTGTTAATAATATACCAACCAAGTTTACGTCCCAGCCATTGCCTGCTCGCTTAGATAGTTGAGTGTAAGATTGTCCTGCAAAATCAATTTCGCAGTCTTTCAAATCACGCGAAATGCGAAATCCCATCAGACGGAATTGCTCATGCGGAGATAGTTTACGCACAATCTCTTTTCCATCTGCCTTAGGAACTTCAACAACTCTCAAACTATTATGTTCGGGTTGAGTTATCGTAATGCAATACCCATCACGCTTGATTTTTTTGTTGTAGACATCGAAACAAAGTGGCGTGTCTACCACAAACGATTCGATATGATGTTTCTCCTTCAAATGTTCAATTTGAGCGTCTGATAGATATAGTTTCTTTTCGGGTTCGAAATCAAGGAAATCACCAATCTTTGAAGCTGATTCAATTTTAGGAGGAACGATATTGAACGTTTCGGGAAGTCCGCCCATTTGAGCAAACATCCATAATCGCTCTCTATTTTGAGGTATACCATAATCCTTGGAGTTCAAAACCGCTTGCGCTAAAGGCTCATCACCATATCCCATTTCTCGCAAATCTTTTACGAGTTGGTCATGGATAGGCTGAAATTTACCATGCGTAAATCCTTTTACATTTTCAAGGAATAGGTACTTAGGCTTTTTTACCTTGCAGATTCTAATGATGTGTCCCAACATTGCGCCACGTCCATAAGGATCTTCCGTTCCCATCTGCATTCCAGCGGATGAGAATGGTTGACAGGGAAAGCCACCCATGAACATATCAAAATCAGGCAATTCGTTTGGGTCAATCTTCGTGATGTCTCCCCAGTTCTTTAATGGATTACCATTTTTATCTTTGTGATTTGCATCAAACAACTTAGAAGCCCAAGCATCAAATTCAGAATATCCGATTACCTCAAAATCAATACCAGGCAGATTCTCTTTTAATCTTTTCAAGCCAAAAGAGCCACCGCCATATCCAGCGAATCCCTCAAAAATTCTTATCGTTTTATTATTCATTCGTTTATTCATTGCGGAAGGGCTAAAAGCCCCAATATCTATCCACTTAGAGTTTAGTCAAATTCTCTTTTACAATTTTCAAATAATTCACTTCGTCCTCAAACTCTCCACCGAACTGCGTGCAGAGAACGTTGAGTACTTCTTCTATTTTGTTAGCTTGCTCTTCGAGCAATGCTTTTTTAGTCCGTTCCATTGTTGATTGATTTAATGTTTATTGCTCCGTGTCGCTGAGAAGGTCTATACTACTCCACATTTTTAGACAGGGTTTGACTTCGTTTTGCTAGTCAATGAAGTGTGCGGATTA
>CAVEVQ010000056.1:0-2006 GCA_963619325.1 Bacteroidaceae bacterium
TACAAGGCTTCGGGCAGGATAATTATGCTCTTTTGAGTTTTAGCGGACAGCAATAATTAAAAGTCCACCCTTACTTCCACCTCAAAGGTCATCTCTTTTCCGGAAACAGGATGTTGAAAAGTGATTTTTTGCGCTACTAAGCACAGTCTTTCCCCTGGCTTCCCATAAAGTCGGTCTCCTATAATAGGAGCATTCAAGCCATTGGGATGAGCGGCATGCAAACGAAGTTGATGAGTTCGTCCTGTTTGAGGGAAAAACCAAATCTTCGTTTTCCCGTCTGACTCCTCTATAACTTCATATCTTGTCAAAGCAGGCTTTCCGTTTTCGTAGTCCACTTTCTGACAAGGTCGATTGTCCCAATCGGGAGAAATAGGCAAATTGATTTCCCCTGACATTTGTTCAATTTCACCATCTAATATGGCAAAATATCGTTTTTTCACTTTTCCGTTAGCAAATTGACATTGCAGATTCTTGTAGACTTTTTTGTTCTTTGCGACCAAAAGCAGACCCGATGTTGCCATATCTAAACGATGAGCCACTTTTATTTCATTGGAAGAATAATTTTTCCGCAATATTTCTTCAACAGACATTCCTCCAACCAAACCAGGTGCTGAGAGCATACCTGACGTTTTGTTTACCACAAACAGATAATCATCTTCGTAGACAATGTCGATTTTCTCACTGATGGATTGCGTTGCCATCGGATTCGGTTCTACCTCCAACCCTTGTAACATAAAGTCAAGGATAGGCTTACACTTAGAAACACAAGCAGGGTAAAATTCACCTTCTACCCGGACTATATCCTTAGGCGACTTGCCCATCCAAAACTCGCCCATACACAGAGGGTGTAGATTGTTCAGATAGGCGTATTGCAACAATTTAGGGGCGCAACACTCACCCGCCCCCGCAGGAGGCAGTTTAGGGGCAAAAAGTTCGTTTAAACAACGTTTTTCCTTTCGTGCATTGCAAATTACAAATTGATTGAACAGAAGGATTTGAAGCTCTTTCGACATTCTGCGACGTTTTTCCTTCAATTCAGAAATTTGAAGTTCCATACAAACAACTTTTTCTTTTGCTTCTGCCACAAGAGTCTCCATCTCCTTCTTTTTGCGCTTTGCCTCAGCCTTTAAAAACTGGCTTTCTCTTTCCAACTCTTCATAATGATAGAAAGCAGGAGGTAATGTTTCTCGCAGGAAATCTCTGTCCTCCTTGCTTGATTTTAATTTTTCACTCCACGTTGCAATCGTCTGACAAAGCAAATTTTCAGATAAAACAAGATTAGATCGTGCTTGTTCAAAATTCTCAGAAGTTTCTATATTCTTAATCTGATGATTGATTTCTACAATATTTTTCTCTTCTTCACGAAAGAAAGAGGTCGGAGCATTTAAGTCATAGATAGGAGGCACGAAATAATCATGAATATAAGAACCACCCAACTGTCCCGAAAAAGCAGCAAGAAAGCCTATGTCACCTTTTGAATCTTTGACAATCAAGACTCCGAACATTTTTCCCTCCGACACCTCATACGACCAACGCAGCTGAGATCTCAGGTAAGTCTTTACTTGATTAGCAGCCTCTATGCACAATGGGTGTACTATATAAGCAAAGGGGAAGGTAAACCGTCCCATAGGATGTACCTTCCCCTCTGTATTGAGTTTGTGGATCATGACAAACCTACTATTGTCTGATCAATGTGAAATGACCTGTATACTGCATATCAATTTCTTCAATATCAATCACATACCAGTAGTCGGTTGACTGCATTTTCTTTCCGTTGTATTCTCCGTTCCAACCGTCCTCAGAACCCTTGTATTCTATTAAGAGTTTACCGTAGCGGTCGTAGATTTGAATCTTCGCATCTGGGTAAACCTCGACTATGTTGCCGATTTCCCAGGTGTCGTTGACACCGTCACCGTTTGGTGAGAAGTGATCTGGCACGCTGATTTGTGGTGCGGAGAGTGAGAAGTCGTATGAGGTCTCACAGCCGACCGCGTCGCGGACGTAGG